>JANOXQ010000112.1:0-30526 GCA_031418495.1 Sphingomonadales bacterium | reverse complement strand
CGCATCGCCAATGCGCGCCTGATGGCGGATCAGGTCATCGGCAAGGCTTAGCTCGCCAATTTCAGCAAGTGCGAGTGCGGCACGAACATTGGGGCGCTTTTCAACGCCGCCAAGCGCGGATTGATCAATTGGTTTGGCTTTCAGGCCAAGCCGCTGCAGCGCGAGCAGTCCGTAGAATGTCTCTGTTTGACGCGATGCCAAGCGCAGCCGCGCGTCTATTTTTTCGGGCTTGCCGCTCGCCATATCGGCGCGGGCCGCCCAGAAATGCCCAGCGG
This sequence comes from Sphingomonadales bacterium, assembly GCA_031418495.1. Taxonomy (GTDB): domain Bacteria; phylum Pseudomonadota; class Alphaproteobacteria; order Sphingomonadales; family Sphingomonadaceae; genus Aquisediminimonas. The sequence goes on along the minus strand of JANOXQ010000112.1, from coordinate 30,251 downwards.
CAACCATTTCGCTATCGCTTGAGCGACGCGCAGCAGCGGCAAATTTTTCTGATGCCGCGATGAAATCACGTTGACGCCATGCGGCGAGGCCGCCGACCCAGTCAGCTTGAGCCGCCCAATCGCCCGAACTTGCGCTTGCTTTGGCGGCAAGACGGCGCGCGGCGGCATCATCGCCAGTGAGATAATAGCTCCACGCGACGCGGTGCTGCCATTCAGTGAGCGTTTCGGAATCGAGCCCGCCAGCGGCGCGTTCAACCACGGATTCGGCTTCATTGGGCTGATCATTTTTAAGCAGCGGCATAACGGCGGCGGCCATTGCAGTGCCGCGCGCTTCGGAGCCAGCGACTTTGCCCCGGCGCGGCGCACTGCCCAGCCAGCCTAGATTCTGAGTCGTCGGAAGCGCAGGGAGGACTTCAACGCCGCGTGCTTTGGCAAGGCGTACAAGCGCTTGGGCTTGAGGCAAATCTCTTGCTTTTTCGGCAAGTGATGCAAGCGTTTCGCCGTCCACCTTGGGCGAGCCCTTGGCGAGATAAAGCTCGGCACGCGCAACATTATGCAGCGGCCCTTCGGGCATTGCAGAGAGCTTGGCCGAAGCTGCGTCCCACTGACCTGATTTAATCAGCGCAAAAATATCTATGTAGAGCGTGCGTGCATTGGGCCCGAGTTGATCGGCATAGCCACGTTGCGTGGCAACATTTGCGGCTGGTGCAGCGTTTGCTGCAGGTGCGGCCACCGCAATCAACAAGGCTGATGAAAGGAGCGCAATTTTACAGTTCAAAACTCAAATTCCTTTAATCAGCACTTGCATGTCGGCCCAAACGCGCGCTTTTTGCGCAGGCTGTTCGAGCAGAAACCTCGGTGCGAAACTGGCTACTGCCGGAATATTGACAGCCTTATGGTTAAAATCGTGTAAATTTCCGACGGATGCAACGTCATCCACCCCCAACAGCGCACGGCTCACCGTGCTACCGAGCAACCAGAGCCGTTTTGGCACAAAAAGCGTGATATGCTGCCGCGCAATTTCGGCCAGACGTGGGAGCGCAGACTCAGCCAAACGACCCGTAACAGGTCGCCCAGGGCACAGCGTGGCGAGATAAACCGAACCCCGATTTTCGCCAATCGCGGTAAGCATATTATCAAACAGTTTGGCACATTCCCCGGAGAGCAAGTGCCCAGCCTCATGATCATTTGCCTCAGGCATGTCGATCATGATCATCAGCGGCGCACCAATCGTGCCTGACGCTGCAATGCGGCGGGATGGCGGGCCTGCTTCGGGAATGTCAGGGTCTGCAAGCATCCATGCGGTCAAACCGTCAAGCGTATTGGAAAGCGGCGCGGCTAAATCGGACGTGTCAATAACAGCAGGTTTGCCAGTAGCGCGGCCTTTTTCAAGCCAAGGCACAGGGGCCTCATCGACAAAAACATCAATCCCCGCATCTTGCCACCAGCCAATCAGGCTTGCAGCGGCAGAAGTTGATGTTGCAGTATCGATCATAGATGCTGATAAGGGAGGCAAATTGGGCTTGGTCAACCACGGTGTTATGGCTATCTGCCAAGACGTTGTCGATCTACGATAGTATGAAACAATATGGAATAATGCGCTTGGCGCTGGAGGCAGGAAATGAGTGACCGGGAATCGATGGAATATGATGTCGTGATCGTTGGCGGCGGCCCGGCTGGGCTTGCCAGTGCGATCCGGCTCAAACAGATTAATCCTGAAACATCGGTCTGCATCCTCGAAAAAGGGTCTGAAGTCGGCGCGCATATTCTGTCTGGCGCAGTGGTTGATCCAAAGGCGCTCGATGAATTGCTGCCTGAGTGGCGCACGCAAGGCTGCGCAATGGCAGAGACGCCAGTTACGGATAACTGGCACTGGGTGATGACGGCGAACGGGAAATACCCGCTGCCGCACATCATGATGCCGCCGTTTATGAGCAATCATGGTTGTTACACTGGATCGCTCGGTAATTTATGCCGCTGGCTTGCCGAACAGGCCGAGGGGCTAGGTGTTGAAATTTTCCCCGGCTTTCCTGCAGCTGCAATCCTCTATCATGAGAACGGCGCGGTAAAAGGCGTTGCGACTGGGGACATGGGCGTTGCGCGCGATGGCAGCCACAAGGCTGACTATCAGCCTGGGATGGAACTTCACGGCAAATATACGCTGTTCGCAGAAGGCGCACGCGGCCATCTGACAAAGCAACTTAAGGTAAAATATGACCTTGAGGCCAATTGCCAGCCGCAGGTTTACGGGCTTGGCATGAAGGAATTGTGGGACATTGATCCCGAAAAGCATGTTCCCGGTCGCGTAATCCATACGCAGGGCTGGCCAATGAGCGAGACTGACGAATGGGGCGGCGGCTTCCTTTATCATCAGTCGAATGGCCAAGTCGCGCTCGGTTTCGTTGTGTCGCTTGATTATAAAAACCCGCATTTGTTTCCATTTGAGGAATTTCAGCGCTGGAAAACGCATCCTGAAATCCGCAAAATCCTTGAAGGTGGCAAGCGCGTTTCTTATGGTGCCCGGGCGATCAACGAGGGCGGTTGGCAATCAGTGCCAAAACTTGCGTTTCCCGGTGGCGCGCTCGTTGGATGTTCGGCTGGCTTCGTAAACGTGCCGCGCATTAAGGGTAGCCATACCGCGATGAAATCGGGCATGTTGGCGGCGGAAAGCATTTCGGCCGCAATTGCGGCGGGGCGAACAGGTGATGAGCTGACCGAATATCAGACCAGTCTAAACGAAAGCTGGATCGCCAAGGAATTAAAGCTCGTCCAGAATGCGCAGCCGGCAATCGCTAAATTCGGCGGTGATTATGGTACAGTGATCGCTGGCCTCGACATGTGGATGCGTACACTCAAAATTGGGCTGCCGGTGAGCATGAAGCATCACACCGATGCGTCAATGATCCTGCGCAAAGATATGTTTGCGCCAATTCATTATCCAAAGCCTGATGGGATCGTGAGTTTTGATCGGCTGTCTTCGGTGTTTCTTTCAAACACCAATCACGAAGAAGATCAGCCCTGCCACCTTACGCTAAAAGATGAGAGTATCCCGATTGAGGTCAATCTGGAGCTTTATGACTCGCCTGAATCGCGCTATTGTCCGGCTGGCGTTTATGAAATTGTCGGCAAGGATATTGGTGTGCCGCGTTTGCAGATCAACGCGCAAAACTGTGTTCATTGCAAGACATGCGATATCAAAGACCCAAGCCAGAATATTAATTGGGTAACTCCGGAGGGTGGCGGTGGCCCGAACTATCCAAACATGTAGCTTAATCACGGTAGCAGCGCTGATTTCCAGTGCGTCGCCAGTAATTGCGCGAACCGCAACACCGTCGCCGCTTATGAATTACGCGGCTGGTCGTATGGCTGACCTTGACGGGGCGAGCAAGGCTGCAGCCATTGCTTATTCCAATGCACTGCTTGCCTTGCCGGGGAATGAAGCGCTTGCGCAGCGCGCTTATCGCCAAGCGATCGAAGCAGGTGACCGTGTTCTTGCGCTTTCGGCTGCGCGCGCGCTTGAGGCGCAGAATGCCCTACCAGCCGATGCCACGTTGCTGCTATTTTCTGATCGGATCGCGCGGCGTGATTGGAGCAGCGCGCAGATAATCCTTGCCAAGCTCGATCCAAAGGTTGGTCTTGGCTTTCTAGTGCCGGTACTCCGCGCTTGGACGCAATATGGCGCAAATGCAGGAGAGCCACTTGCAACGCTTAATATTGCTGACAGTGAAAGCCTAATCCTGACTTACGCGCGCGAACACCGCGTGATGATGCAGCTTGCGCTTGGACAAATTGAGGAAGGCCGCAAAGCCGCAGAGGCTTTAACTACGCCCGATGCGCGCGGAATGGCGTTTCGCCTTGCAGTTGCTGCACAGCTTTCAGGAAAAGGTAATAAGGCCGCTGCACTCGGCTTGCTCAGTGGTGACGATAATGCGGTTCGTGCGGCGCGCGCGCTGGTTGAGGCGGGCAAACCACTCGGCGGGGTAATTGATAAGCCAGCGGAGGGCATCGCTACATTGCTCTCGCGCGTAGCAGGCGATTTGATGCGTGACCGCGCGACGCCAGCCGCGCTTACGCTTGCGAGGCTTGCCAGTTTTTCGGCGCCTGCTGATGAGATGGTTCAGCTTGTTCTAGCACAGGCGTTGCTCGCCAATGGCAAGATTGACGGCGCTTTGGCGGTGATTGATCAGGCAAAACCGACGACAATATTTGCCGCAGCCCTGCGTGAGCTTCGCATTGAGGCGTTACAGCAATCGGGCCGCGACGAAGCCGCACTCGCGCTCGCCAAAGTTGCAGCAGCATCCACCGAGTCGACGATCAATGAGCAATTGCTGCTCGGCCAAAGCTACTCACGCTTGCGACGTTATGCTGAGGCTGCTGACGCTTTTGGAACTGTGATCAAACGGTTAGAGGGCGATACCAGCAAGACAAAAGCGGGGCAGGGCGCCGAATCATGGCGGCTCTGGCTGCTTTACGGGGGTGCGCTTGATGCGGCGAAGGATTGGGCGCGCGCCAAACCTGCTTTAAAACGCGCGGTTGAACTTGGCCCAGAGCAGGCCTCTGCGCTTAATCATCTTGGCTATGCGATGCTTGAGCGCGGCGAAAACCTAGAAGAAGCAACCAAGCTCGTTGCAAAGGCAAGTGCGCTTCGCCCTGATGATCCAGCGATCACAGACTCACTTGGCTGGGCATTTTTCAAACGCGGGCAAACTGTCGAGGCGATCACCATTCTTGAAACTGCGGTTGCGATCGATCCGACAATTTCGGAAACGAGCGAGCATCTGGGCGATGCATATTGGACAGCCGGACGCCGTGTTGATGCCCGCTACACTTGGCGCGCGGCGCTCGTTCAGGCGGGCGATGATGAAGCGCGTAACCGGCTTAACGCCAAAATTAGTGATGGATTGGCAGCGCCGGGCAAATGACGTTTCCGCAACGTTTGGTCGAAACCGCTTATGCTAAGATCAACCTTGCGCTTCATGTCAGGCGGAGGCGGCCCGATGGCTATCATGATCTTGAAAGTCTGTTCGCCTTTGCAGTGGACGGCGATATCTTAAGCGCAGAGCCATCGGATGCACTGTCACTGACCATTTCAGGGCCATTTGCAGCCGGATTGACGACCAATGGTGACAATCTGGTGATGCGCGCCGCATTGGCGCTACGCAGTGCATTCGAGATTACGGCGGGGGCGGCATTGTCGCTAGAGAAGAATTTGCCGGTTGCGTCAGGCATTGGCGGCGGTTCAGCTGATGCGGCGGCGGCATTACGGATGTTATCAAGGCTGTGGGGTGTTGATAGAAATGCTCCGCAACTATCAGAAATTGCTATAAAATTAGGGGCAGATGTGCCTGCCTGCCTCGCTAGCGTGACGCTGTTTGGTGATGGTAAAGGTGACGTTTTGACGTCAGTTGATGTGCCTGCGCTTTCCGGTACGCCGCTTCTACTAGTCAATCCCGGCGTGGCGCTTTCAACCGCGCAAGTGTTTGCACGGTGGGACGGGGTGGATCGCGGCGCGCTTGATAGGGCTCAGCCTTTTACCGGGCGCAATGATCTGACTGCCGCTGCGATTATGCTCGTTCCTGAGATTGGGACAATAGTTGATTTGTTGATTGGGCTGCCAGGAATAACGCTGGTGCGGATGTCGGGTTCAGGCGCGACTTGCTTTGCGCTGTTTGAGAGCTTGGCCGCGTGTGATAGTGCCGCTTCGCTAGTGAAGCAGGCTTTGCCGTATGTTTGGTGTTTGGCGACGGAGATTAAATAAGTGGATATTCGCCCTGCAACGCTAGCTGATGTTCCAGCGCTCCACCGTCTCGTTGAGCGCGCATACCGGGGAGACAGCGCGCGCAAAGGATGGACGAACGAGGCTGATTTACTCGACGGCCAGCGCACCGATGTCGAGTCACTCAATGAAATAATTGCTGATCCGGCGCAGCGGATATTGATCGCAATCAACGACAACGGCTTGATTGGCTGTGTTCAAGTGACTCAAAAGGATTTTGATACAGCCTATTTAGGGCTGCTTTCGGTCGATCCAGATATTCAGGCTGGCGGATTGGGTAAAACCCTAATCATTGAGGCCGAACGCACGGCGGGAAACATATTTGCCGCTGCTACGATGGAAATGACCGTTATCCGTCAGCGCGCCGAATTGATCGCCTATTATGAACGGCGCGGCTATGCGCTGACGGGTGAAGAGCGGCCTTTCCCCCACGGCGACGAACGGTTTGGCTTGCCCGTAACGCGCGATCTTTCGTTCGTTGTGCTGGCAAAGGTGCTTTAGCCCAGCCGACCCTGAACGAGATCAAGCGGCATCGCGCCGCCGCCAAGAACGATGCTGTGAAACGTCCGCAAATCAGCCTTTCGACCAGCCTTTGCTTTATATGCGTCACGCATAGCGAGCAGTCGAATCTGCCCGAGTTTGTAGCCAAGCGCTTGCCCCGGCCACGCCATGTAACGCTCTATTTCGGCGGTTACGCGGGTCTGTGCAACGCCAGTAATATCGAGCATCGTCTGGATCGCTTTTTCACGGCTCCAGCGTTTGTGATGAAGCCCGGTATCAACCACAAGCCGGGCCGCGCGGAAAAGTTCATCTTGTAAACGCCCAAGATCGCCGAGCGGATCATCCTTATATGCGCCAAGTTCAGCCATGAGTTTCTCACCGTACAGCGCCCAGCCTTCTTGAAACGCATTGAAGCTGGCGATGCGGATCAGGAGCGGTGCCTCACCAAGCGCAGCGGCAATTGCACCCTGAGTGTGATGCCCCGGAACGCCCTCATGATAGCTGAGCGTTGGCAGGCGGAAGCGCGGTACTGCGCTCATATCGCGCAGATTGATCCAATATGTGCCCGGCCGTGTGCCATCAAGCGAGGGGCCATCATAATAGCCGCCAGGTGCGCTATCCTGCGTTGCGATAGGCACACGCTTGACCACGAGTGATTGGCGCGGGATCGACGTTTTGGGTAATAATTGAGGATAAAGTGCCTCTGATGCGCGTACTTTGGTGCGGACATAGTCAAGCAGTTCAGCGCGGCCTTTATCGCTGTCGGCAAACTGATTGGCGGGGTCTTTGGCGAGTGCCGCCATTCGTGCGCCGATGCTGCCTTGAGTGAGGCCGCGTTTGGCGAGCAGCGTGTTCATGTCGCTGCTGATCCGCGCGGCTTCATCAAGCCCGATTTGATGAATCTCATCGGGTGAAAGCGGCGAATCGCCCAGCGCACGGATGTTGGCGGCGTAAAATTCTGCACCCATCGGCTGCGCCCAAATACCTGATTCACTCTGCCCCTCGGGCACAAGCGCTGCAATCGTATCGCGTAGTTTTGCATAGGCCGGGCGAACACGCTTTTGCAGGCTTGTTGTGGCGCGTTTGATCGCGAGTGCCCGCGCTGTTTTGGAGAGCCCCGCGACTTCGGTACGGCGTGCGAGTGCAAGTATCAGCGGATGTGCTTCAGCCTTTCCTTCTGCAAAAGCATCAAGCACAGGCAGTGTTTTTTCAAGCAGCGCGAGGGGCGGGATGCAACCGGCGGCTTTATCACTGCGGATTTTCTCAATCACGCCGTCAAACGCGCGTGGGAAACTATCGAGTTTTTCAATCCAGGCATCCACTGCCGCGATTGAACCGAGCGACTGCTGCTCCATCATCACATTAACGCTATCAATATGCGGCCCTGCAAGTTGGGTCACGATATAAGGATTATGCCCAGAAAAACTGAGTGGATTCACCCGGCCATAGGGAATCGCTGATGATCGCGTGCCGTTTTCAAGGATCGCGCCAACTGTGGCCAGCCGAAGCGCGGTGGTTTCATTGCCAGCGATTCGGATGCGCGCAAGCAAATCGCGCGCTGCTTGCAATTCGGCGCGAAGTGCCGCTTCGCCTGCGGGTGAATAATCATCAAGCGTTCGTGCAAGTGGCCTGCCATCCAGCGCGCCCGTCGTGCCGTTATAAACCGCTGTTTCGCGCAAATGGCTCAGCAGTTTATCGGCAATTTGATCAATAATGCCACTGGCTGGATCTGTTTGCGCGGCGACGGCTGGCGGCGGCGCTTTTGCGCGGGGTCTTAGCCTTCCGCGCCGACCTTTTCGCCTTGCAGCAAGGCCGGGCGTCGCCCAGAGCGCGATGAGTGCACCAACAATTGCCCGCCGGGTTATTTTCATTGCTCATGCTCCTACTGCAATCAAATGGTGACATTTTGTTGCGCCAACGGCAACAGGATAAAATGAGCATGGCATGGGAAATGATATCGGGTGATCCGGCTTTAGGAATGCTGATCATTGCTGACCATGCGTCAAACCATGTGCCCGCTGATATTGACCTTCAAATCGCACCCGAATTGCTGGGTACCCATATTGCGATTGATCTTGGTGTTGCAGAACTTGCGAAGGCGCTTGGCCTGCCTGCCATCCTTGGCGGCGTGTCACGCCTTGTTGTTGATCTCAACCGTGAGGAGGATGCCCCACACATCATCCCGGTCGCGAGCGACGGCCATGCTATTCCCGGCAATGCAATTGACCATGGCGCGCGCACGGCAAGGATTTTGCGTTTCTGGCATCCCTATCATGATAAAATTTCAGATATAATAGAAGAATATCAACCTAAATTATTGATTTCACTTCATAGTTTTACGCCGCAACTCGCAACTGATCCTGAGCTACAACGCCCATGGGAGGTTGGCATTCTCTATAATGAGGATGACCGCGCCGCGCGGATCGCAATTCCACTGCTCGAAGCGGCGGGCGTCATCGTCGGTGATCAACTGCCATATTCGGGAAAGCTGCTCAACGCGACGATGAATCGCCACGGTGAGGACAGGGGCATTGCCTACCTCGGGATTGAAATGCGGCAAGACTTGATCGGCCACGCGGGAGGGGTGACACGCTGGGCAAATATGTTAGGGCCAATAATTAGGCGCTGCGGCGAAAGGATATAGCTGATTATGCGCGGGCTAGAACATTGGACATTCCTGATCTTCGTTATCGTCGTGACGCTGGCATTCGGCTGGGTGATATCGCCGTTTTACGGTGCGATCCTCTGGGGCGTGGTCATTGCGATCATGTTTGTTCCGCTCAATAGGCGGCTGGTGCGCGCGATGCCGGGGCGCAAAAATACGTCCGCACTGCTCACTTTGCTTGCGATCATCGCGCTGGTGATTATCCCAGCAGTGTTCATTAGCATTTCTCTCGCCGAGGAAGTGATCGGGCTTTACGCTCGGGTTCGTTCAAATGAGTTTGATTTCGCCCAGATTTTTGCCGATGTTCAAAAAGGCCTGCCGCCGTGGGCGTCGGGCCTGCTTGAACGCTTTGGTTTTACAAATGTTGATACGATTGCGCAAAAACTGTCAGCCGGTGTTGCTACAGTCGCGCGCTTCCTAGCGCAGAGCGTTCTTGGGTTCAGCCAAAGCGCTTTTTCATTCATGGCGGCAACCGGCGTGATGCTTTACCTCGCCTTCTTCCTGCTGCGTGACGGCGATAGGCTGTCGCTCCAAATTGGCAGTCGGATTCCGCTGCTGGTCGAGCATAAGATTGCGCTCTCCGAAAAATTCGCAACCGTTATCCGCGCAACGATCAAAGGCAGCCTTGTCGTAGCCATGGTGCAAGGCATGATTGGCGGGTTCATTTTCTGGGTGCTTGGCGTCGAAGCAGCCCTTCTTGGCGGCGTGGCAATGGGCTTTTTCTCTTTGCTTCCGGCGATTGGAACTGGCCTAATTTGGGTGCCAGTGGCAATTTACCTGCTGGCTACGGGCGCATTATGGCAGGGGCTGGTTCTGGTCTTCTGCGGTCTTTTTGTCATCGGGATGGTCGATAATGTTCTGCGTCCGATCCTTGTCGGCAAGGAAACGCGGATGCCCGATTATATCGTGCTCATCTCAACGCTTGGTGGGCTCAGTATTTTCGGGATTAATGGCTTTATCCTTGGGCCAGTTATTGCAGCATTATTCATGGCCGCATGGGATATTTTTGGACGGGCAAATGCGCCAACTGAGGAAGCGAAGATCAAATGACGCATGAATTCGACAAATCCAAACTACCAAGCCGCCATGTCTCGGTTGGGCCGGAGCGCGCGCCGCATCGTAGCTACTATTATGCGATGGGCCTCACAGAGGAAGAGATTGCAAGGCCATTTGTGGGCGTAGTGTCGGCTGGGAACGACTCTGCGCCGTGCAATACAACGCTTGATCATCAGGCCGATATTGCGCGTAAGGGCGTTGAGGCAGGCGGCGGGATGCCACGGCGGTTTAATACGATCACTGTGACAGACGGTATCGCGATGGGGCATCAGGGGATGAAATCCTCGCTAGTTTCGCGCGAAGTGATTGCCGATTCAGTCGAGCTATCGGTACGCGGGCACTGTTATGATGCGCTGGTTGGCTTTGCCGGCTGTGATAAGTCGCTTCCGGGAATGATGATGGCAATGCTTCGTCTCAATGTGCCGTCGATCTTTGTTTACGGCGGATCAATCTTGCCGGGGCGGTATCAGGATAAAGATGTAACCGTCGTTGATGTATTTGAAATTGTTGGCAAATATGCGGCTGGTGCGTGCCCGCTGTCTGAAGTCCATGCGCTTGAGAAAGTGGCTTGCCCCGGCCACGGCGCGTGCGGCGGGCAGTATACCGCGAACACGATGGCGTGTGTGGCTGAAGCGATTGGGCTTTCGCTGCCTAATTCGAATATGGCACCAGCACCCTACACAACGCGTGATCAAATCGCCCATGCGGCTGGTGCCCAAGTGATGGAATTGCTCGCGCGCAATCTGCGGTCGCGCGACATTTGTACGCGTGAAGCCTTTGAAAATGCAGCAAGAATTGTTGCTGCCACTGGCGGCTCGACCAATGGCGCGCTCCATTTGCCAGCGATGGCACATGAGGCGGGAATTTCGTTTGATCTGTTCGACGTTGCCGAAATTTTCAAGACCACGCCTTATATGGCTGACCTTAAGCCCGGCGGGAATTATGTCGCAAAAGACATGTATGAGGCTGGCGGCGTCTATATGCTGATGAAGTCGCTGCTCGGCGAAGGGCTGCTAAATGGTGATTGCATGACGGTGACTGGCCGGACGCTGGCTGAAAATATCGACGAAATTACATGGAACCCCGATCAGAGGGTAATCCATCCAGCGACCAAGCCGCTGTCTCCCACGGGCGGGGTGGTCGGCCTGCGCGGGAGCCTTGCGCCCGAGGGGGCAATTGTGAAGGTTGCTGGCATGGCGCGGCTCGAATTTACTGGCCCGGCCCAAGTATTTGACTGCGAAGAAGATGCCTTTGCCGCAGTTGAAGCACGCGCGATCCGTGAAGGGGCAGTTGTCGTCATCCGTTATGAAGGACCAAAGGGCGGCCCCGGAATGCGCGAGATGCTTTCAACGACCGCCGCACTCTATGGGCTTGGCATGGGCGAAAAGGTCGCACTCATCACCGACGGGCGTTTTTCAGGGGCGACGCGCGGCTTCTGCATCGGCCATGTTGGCCCCGAAGCGGCAGAGGGTGGGCCGATTGCGCTGATCGAAGAGGGCGACGAGATCAGTATTGATGCCACCAAGGGAACGATTGATCTGAATGTTCCTGCCGACGTGCTCGCCGCGCGCAAGGCCGCTTGGAAACCACGTTTGAATGATTATCAATCGGGTGCTCTGTGGCGTTACGCGCAAAATGTTGGCCCGGCATTTAAGGGCGCGGTAACGCATCCTGGTGCAGAGTGCGAACGCCATGTTTACGCGGATATCTAGTTTTGCGCTCGTCCTGTTGCTGATAGGTTGCGGTGAAAGCGAAAAAAGCAACGGCCCCGCGCCGCTTGTGCCGCAGCGCAGTGCTGCGGTTGACGCTCCAGCCGAGCCGCCCAAAACTATATGCGCCGTTGATGGCGTGGCGGACCTTGCCCCCGTTTGTGACCGTGAGCTGGTTGATGGCTTGCTGACACTCCGGCATCCAAGCGGCGGTTTTCGCAGGCTTCAGATTATGACCGATGGACGCGGTGTAATTGCCGCCGATGGTGCTGAACCAGCAAGCGTAACAACGATTGGCACCAGCCTGATAGAGGTGAATATCGGTGGTGATCGTTACCGCCTGCCAGCGCTGGTGCAGCGTTAGGCGACGAGTGAATTACCAGTTGTAACCAGAATGTGATCCAACACCGCCTGATCAATTAGGCGCGAGAACGCGCAGCCAACTTGGCATCCATCATTCCATGCGACTTCTGATTGCAACGCGCCGAGGCCCGGCAACGTAAGCCAGCAGAGCGCAGGCGGTCTCGCGCTGCTGGTTAACTCACAGCGAAAACCAGCGACCGAAAGGTCGGTAACCAGCACAGAAAAGGGCTGGCCGCCCGAATATCTTAGCTTTGCAGAGATGCGCAGGCGAATACGCGGCGCGCAGCGATCTTCTAGGGTCGCAAGTTTGTAAGGGTGAAACACATCTTCATACAGGCGCATTTGGGGATCTCCTGTGATTGATAATCAGGAGGTTCGGCCTTGAGTGTTAAGCTGTCCTTGATGGACGCTACCTACGCCATTTTAACCATTTTCCGCGTCAATCAATCCGCTCGCGGTAGCCATTTTCAAAGCCTTCGCTGACTAGGGCAGCAATACGAGCGCCGACGACGGCCGCAGATTTGAGGGTTTTTGCATCTTCACCAGGAAAGGCTTGAGCGCGCATCTGCGTTGCGGTTGCGCCGGGGTCAATTATTGCGATCTTAACCCTGCCAATGTTGCGGTATTCCTCGCTGTATGCGCCGAGCAGTGTTTCAAATCCAGCCTTACTCGCGCCGTATGCGCCCCAATAGGCGCGCGGGGTTTGGCCAACGCTTGACGTGAGCCCGATCACTTGCCCCGCTTCGGCAGAGCGTAGCATTGGATTGAATGCCGCAATTAATGCCTGTTGCGCGGTCAGGTTGAGCATGATCAGGTTGGCAAATTCCTTGGGATCAATCGTTTGTACTGGCGTCAATGTGCCGAGCATCGCGGCGTTGAGCACCAATATATCGAGCGCCTCGAAGCGTTCTGAGAGCGCGGCGGCAAGGCGTCCGATACTATCACCGTCGATCAAATCCATCGGCGCAATTGTTGCGGTGCCGCCCGCTTCAAAAATCCGTTCCTCAACAGCTTCAAGCCCTTTTGACGTCCGCGCGGTGAGAATGATATGTGCGCCCGCCGCCGCCAAGGCTTCAGCCGTTGCCGCACCAATTCCGCGCGATGCGCCAGTGACTAGCGCAGTTTTTCCACTCAAAACTTTATTCATTAGACGACCCGTTCATCCAGTTGGAACAATTGCCGCTCAGGCTTAATCTCATCCTGATCGGTCAGCCGCGTCGGATAATCGCCGGTGAAGCAGGCGTCGCAATATTGCGGGCGGATGTCGGCGCGTTGATCCTCGCCAAGCGCCTTATAAAGGCCGTTGATCGACACAAAGGCAAGACTATCGGCCTGAATGAAGCTGCGCATCGCCTCAACATCATGATTGGCGGCGAGCAATTTTGAGCGCTCTGGCGTATCAACGCCGTAGAAGCAGCTATGCCGCGTCGGCGGGCTGGCGATCCGCATATGGACCTCGCTTGCCCCGGCATCGCGCATCATCTGCACAATCTTGAGGCTTGTCGTGCCGCGCACGATGCTATCATCGACGAGGATCACGCTTTTTCCGGTAATCAGCGCGCGATTGGCGTTGTGCTTTAGCTTGACGCCCAAATGACGAACCCCGTCTCCCGGCTGAATGAAGGTGCGGCCAACATAATGTGATCTGATGATGCCAAGTTCAAATGGAATGGCAGCAGCTTGCGCATAGCCAATCGCGGCTGGCGTGCCGCTGTCGGGCACTGGAATCACATAATCAGCGTGCACCGGACTCTCGAACGCAAGCTGAGCACCAATCGCTTTGCGGACGCTGTAGACACTTGATCCATCGACGATTGAGTCGGGACGTGAGAAATAAACATGCTCAAAAATACACGGCCGCGCGCTTTGCTTGGTGAAGGGCGCGATTGAGCGGGTTTGGCCCTTTGATACAATAACAATCTCACCGGGTTCAACACTGCGCACATAGGTTGCGCCGACGACATCAAGCGCTACTGTTTCCGATGCGAAGATGGTCGCGTCGCCGAGTTTACCCATCACGAGCGGACGAATGCCAAGTGGGTCGCGGCAAGCAATCATCCCCTCGGGCGTCATGCAGATCAGCGAATAGGCGCCCTCAACTTGCTTCAAGGCGTCAATAAATTTATCGAGCAAAGTCCGGTAAGTGCTTGTTGCAACGAGGTGAATGATCACCTCAGTATCGCTTGTCGATTGAAAAATTGAACCACGCCGAACAAGTTCGCGCTTGAGCGTCATGGCGTTTGAGATGTTGCCATTATGCGCGACCGCAAAGCCGCCTGACGCGAGATCAGCATAAAGCGGCTGAACATTGCGCAGCGCCGTCTCACCCGTCGTTGAATAACGGACATGGCCACAAGCAGTGTCACCGGGGAGCGCGCGGATAATCTCATCGCGGTCAAAATTGCCTGCGACATGCCCCATCGCCCGGTATGTATGAAATTCGGTGCCGTCCCAGCTGGTAATTCCTGCGGCTTCCTGCCCCCGGTGCTGAAGCGCATGGAGGCCAAGGGCGACGAGCGCGGCGCCAGTGTCACCACCGCAAACCCCAAAAATCCCGCATTCCTCGCGGAGCTTGTCGTCATCAAATGGATGTGTGGTCAGCATGTTTCGGCCCGGTTGTTGCTGCATAACCGCGCCTATAGGCGTAGCGATTTGATTTGTCGCGCTTTTGTGACATTAGGCTGACATCATGACTGATCCACGCGAAATCGGCAGCCGCCTTGACCCCAAATATGATGCTAACGGCCTGATCACCGCCGTCGTTACCCACGCGACGACGGGTGACGTCCTGATGGTCGCGCACATGAATGCAGACGCCTTGGCGGCAACGATTGCGAGTGGTGAAGCGGTGTTCTGGTCACGCAGCCGGGGTCGCTTGTGGAAAAAGGGCGAAACATCGGGGAATGTCCTGCGTGTCGCCGAAATGCGGATCGACTGCGATCAAGACGCACTGTGGATAAAAGCCGAGCCTGCTGGGCCAGCCTGTCATACCGGTGAGATGAGTTGCTTTTATCGACGGGTTGAGGGGCAATCTTTGATTAAAACAAATTTATCGTGAACGTGATAAGCATCACGCGAAGCTGATAGGTATGTATGTAATTATTCCTTATAGTTTTTTTAGGGGAAATAACATGGAAGGTTTCATTGGCTTCCTCAAATACGGTGGGCTAGGCCTCTCTGCTTTGGTCTGTGTGGCGGTGCTGGTTTTTCAAGCTAAAAGCCTGCATGGTTTGATTAGTGATACAGGAACTGACGCGAGCCGACTTACAGCCGCAACACCTGTGTTAAGGTTGCAAATGTTTTTTTCACTTGTCGGGTTGCTCGTTATCGGAGGTGGTGCATTGGCATTGGCCTACGTCGAAGCGCAACAAAAGCACTGCGTTCGAATTGCTATCGAGCCTGGTGAGTCAGTGGATAAAGCTTCGGGTAATTTACTCGGTTTAGCACGAATTAAAATTGATAAAGCACTGTTCGATAATGGTGGGAACAACATTGAAGTTGTAACTATACCCGGCAAGGAGCAATATGTTCATATCGACATAATGCCATACGTGAAATTTAAGCTTCAGGAAGCCAGCAAGCTCCAAGCAGTAACGGTGCCGCTTGAGGCAAGCAATGGCCTATCCGAACCCGAAATTTAGGAGGTTCATATGCGTCTGATCACCTTGATATTGGCGGCTACACTGTTCGCCGCTCAATTGGCTACTCCGGCCCTCGCCCAGACTGATCCGGTCGCCTTGGCCCAAACCCAGCGTTATGCTGGTCAGTTGGATCAAGCCGAAGCCACATTGCGGAATGTTCTGAAGACAGATCCAAATCACTATCTTTCAAATTACAATATGGGCTTGGTTTATGCCGCACGTGCCCAAAGGCTTATGGCGACAGAGCGCACTCCGCTTTTGCTTACTTCAGCTTCTTGGTTAGAAAGAGCGCGTGCGCTGCGCAATAACCCCAAGCTCAATATTCAAGAATATACAATCTATAACACACTGGGTTATGTCTATTTGCAATTGCGTGAAATTGCCAAGGCCGAAGCAATTCTTAATGAAGGCAAGCGTTATGAGGCGCAATTATCAGAAACTTCGCGGGTAAAGCTCAACAATAATTTCGGGTATCTCGCGTCCTTGAAAGGTGATCGCGCCGCTGCATCCGTTTACTTTAACAAATCGGCGAGAGCTGGCGATCCGATTGCGCAGCAAAATGCAATCAGATTGAAAAAAACCGAACAACTGCGCAAATAAGCAGCAACGACGTAGCGTCACCCCCATTGACCCTTACGTGAACGTCAATTAAAAGACGCTTATGTCCAGTCAGTCAAACCATGCAACGCTTGAAACACCTGATCACCGTGATAGGCATCAATATTCAATCTCCGATCTGTCTGAGGAGTTTGACGTTACGGCGCGCGCGCTGCGATTTTATGAGGATGAGGGGCTGATCGCGCCAATTCGGCGTGGCCTCACGCGGATATATACCAAGCGGGATCGTGCCCGGCTCGCGTGGATTTTACGTGCTAAGCGGGTTGGGTTTAGCTTGTCTGATATTCGTGAAATGATTGACCTGTATGATATTGGTGATGGCCGTGCGACGCAGCGCCATGTGACCATCGAAAAATGCCTTGCACGAATTGACCTACTTAAACGGCAAAAGGTTGATATTGATGCACATCTTGAAGAGTTGTCGCGTTTCGTCACTATGGTGCAGGATGCCGACGCAGAATCCAACACCGCAAACTAACTGACCGGAGATTTCAATGCCACAATATGTCGCACCCGTTCGCGATACGCAGTTTGTTCTTGATCATGTCGTTGGGCTTGAGCGTTATACCAACGTGCCCGGATTTGAGAATGCAACGCCTGATATGGTTGAGGCTGTCCTGACCGAAGGCGGCAAGTTCATGGCTGAGGTGCTATTTCCGCTCAATCTTAGCGGTGATCAGGAGGGGTGCACCCGTCACGCGGATAACTCGGTAACGACGCCAACTGGTTTCAAAGCAGCCTATAAGGCCTTTTGTGAGGCTGGCTGGACAACGCTTTCAGCACCAGAAGAATTTGGCGGGCAGGGGCTGCCGCATGTGATTAGCTCAGCCATTGAAGAATATATCATGGCTTCAAATCAGGCGTTTGGCATGTATCCGGGGCTTACGAGTGCCGCGATTGCCTCAATCCTCGTCAAGGGGACAGAGGAACAGAAGCAAACCTATGTGCCAAAGATGGTTTCGGGAG
The DNA here is from genome assembly GCA_031418495.1 of Sphingomonadales bacterium. GTDB lineage: Bacteria > Pseudomonadota > Alphaproteobacteria > Sphingomonadales > Sphingomonadaceae > Aquisediminimonas. The sequence continues at coordinate 12,956 of JANOXQ010000112.1, read as the reverse complement.
AGTGGGGCGGCACGATGAACCTGACCGAACCGCACTGCGGCACCGATCTTGGTTTGCTACGCACCAAGGCCGTTCCAAACGGTGATGGCACTCATGCTATTACTGGCACCAAGATTTTCATCTCTTCGGGTGAGCATGATCTGACTGAGAATATCATCCACCTAGTGCTGGCCAAAACGCCAGACGCACCGGACAATGTGAAGGGCATTTCGCTCTTCATCGTGCCCAAGTTCATGGTCAATGCCGACGGATCAATTGGCGCGCGAAACGCGGTCTCTTGCGGCTCAATCGAGCATAAAATGGGCATTCATGCCAATTCGACCTGCGTAATGAATTATGATGGTGCAACCGGGTTCCTGATCGGTGATGAGTGCAAGGGCCTCGCGGCGATGTTCATTATGATGAATGTCGCGCGGATGGGCGTTGGCATTCAAGGGCTGGCGCAGGCTGACATCGCGTTTCAGAATGCAGTGCAATATGCCAAGGATCGCCGCCAAGGGCGCTCGCTTACCGGCGTCAAAGATGCTGAACAAAAGGCTGATACGCTGTTTGTCCATCCAGATGTGCGCCGCACATTGATGGAGGGCAAAGCATTGACCGAAGGGCTGCGCGCGCTGATCCTATGGGGATCAATGCAAGAAGATCTCTCACACAAGGCGCAGACCGAGGAAGAGCGTCAGCTCTCTGCCGATCTGATGTCTCTGCTCACGCCTGTGATCAAGGGTTACGGCACTGATAAAGGCTATGAAGTCGCCACCAATTCGCAGCAGCTTTATGGCGGCCATGGCTACATCGAAGAGTGGGGCATGAGCCAATATGTCCGCGATGCGCGGATCAATATGATTTATGAAGGCGCAAACGGCGTTCAGGCGCTTGACCTAGTCGGGCGCAAGCTCGCGCAAAATGGTGGACGCGGTGTGCAGGCGCTGTTCAAGATGGTGGCCGACGAAGCGGCCGCCGCCAAGGCCGACCCTGCGCTTGAAGATTATGCCACGCGCCTCGAAAAATCGCTTGGTGATTTGCAAGCATCAACGATGTGGCTGATGCAAAACGGGCTTGCTAATCCAGACAATGCAGGGGCTGGCTCGACTGCCTATATGCACCAGATGGGGATTGTTATCCTTGGCCTGATGTGGCTGCGGATGGCGCGCGCAGCACAGGGTGAGCTTGTTGCGGGCACACAGGATAAGGCGTTCATGGAGGCAAAGCTGATGACCGCACGCTTCTTTAGTGAGCGGATCATGCCTGACACAGGATCGCTCCGCCATAAGCTGGAGGCGGGTTCGGATGTGATCATGGCGATGCCAGTTGAGGCATTTTGATGCTGCGCTGGATGATCATTACGGCTGTTGCACTGATTGTTGGGCTGTTCGCCATTTCAAAATTGGTCGCGCCGCCAAATCAGTTGAATATGCTGAATACGATTATGCTTGGTGATACCGGTACCCAACGCGTTGCAAGCGGCGTTATATTTGATCCGGCGACAGGAATTAAGCTCGATGTCTGGGCGCCTTCGCAAAAAAGCGCAGCCAAACTGCCGGTAGTCGTCTTCTTTTATGGTGGCGGCTGGCATTCTGGAGAGCGCAAACATTATGCTTTTGCGGCTAAGGCTTATGCGGCAAAAGGCTTTGTCGTTGTTATTCCCGATTACCGAAAAGTGCCGCAAGTGCGCTTCCCAGCCTTTAATGAGGACGGTGCCCATGCTGTTCGCTGGGTACAAGATAACATCGAAAAATTTGGTGGGGACTCAAGGCGTGTTACGCTCGCTGGTCATTCGGCGGGTGCGTATATCGCGATGATATTGACAGTTGATCCGCGCTATTTGCGCGATGCTGGGGTTGTGCCTGGCTTTGTTCGTGCCACTGTTGGGCTTGCGGGCCCATATGATTTTTTGCCGTTCGATAGTATGAATTCGATCAATGCATTTGGGAAATGGCCAAAACCGATTCAGACGCAGCCAATTGCCTTTGTAAAAGCAGATGCGCCGCCGATCATGGTGCTGACAGGCACGCATGATGATACAGTCAAACCGCGTCAATCAATCTTGATGGCACGAAAACTGCGCGAATTAGGCGCGCAAGCTGTCTTCAAGGCCTATCCCGGTCTCAATCATGAAGATATGATTATGGCACTCTCAAAGACGTTCCGTGGCAAGGGGGCGGTGCTTGCTGATAGCAGCATGTTCCTGCTTGAGAATTCACGGACAAATTGAGCCGCAAAAAAGAAAGGCGCTCGCCATTGCTGGCGAACGCCTTTCCCATATTTAACGATTAGCAAAAGCTGCAATCAGCAGCATCCGCCAGCCGCACAGCATGCCAACCCAAGGGTGCAGCAGCCGTCGATCATCGCGCCAACGAAATTCGGAGCAGTCGTATGAGCGACGCTGGTTCCAAACACGGCATAGCCGATGAGTGCTGTGTAGATTTTTTTCATTTTCAATCTCCGTATAAATTATTGTATCATAAATTTAGACAAGATCAAACATACGCGGAGGTGGGATGTCAGGCGCAATATTGCGTGAAGGTTGCTGCGCAAGCACAGTGGCATAAAGCGGCGAACGCAGCGGTTGCTCCGCGCTCAAGGCGGCTTGATCAACGATAATATTGCAACACAGTGCGCACCCACCTGCCACCATGATATCGATATCCTGCGGATCATTGCCATTTGTTGGCGCGGGACCGCCAGCCATTTGTGCGCAATCAGTACCGCTACACTCGGCGGCGCAGGCCATTGATGCGAAGCTAAAAAACGCGAGCATGATGCAAGCAAGCGGCAGCAAGAGACGTGCGCCGCGCAACGATGCCGTTCGTTTGATGGCGATCCCCGTCATGAAACAGGTTTTGCAGGTGTTTGCGGTTCATTTACCGCCACAGGGCTTTGTGCTGGTTTTGGTTTCGCAGGGAAGGCCTTGGCGTTGCGATCAAGCGGCTGACGATCATTGGCGCGCGGCGTCATGCAGTTGTTTGGATCAGCAGATGCGTAAATCGCGCAATTCCAAAGCGCCCTGTCATAGCCTGAGCCAACGTTGCGCAAATAGCTGAATGACAGGCGGTTAAGCTGTGCATCGGTAACCGGCAGCGCGCTTGGCACCCACGCGCCCTCAACCCACATCATTACCTTGCAATATTGCTTGCCGGTGCAGGCTGACTGCGCAATTTCAAACAGGCGCTTATGATCGGTTTTGCGGTCAACGAGGAATATCTTGAAATCGCCAGCGGCGTTAACAAAACGGGGCACTCCAGTTGAGGGAACACCAGGAGCAAGCTGCGGTTGTTGCTGGCCAAACTGGGGGGCTGGCAATGGCAATCCCGTTTCGCTGTCGATTACTAGACCATCAATGACGCCATCAGAACCGGAGTGAACCAGCGACACTCTCGAAAGTTTGCCAATTGATGCTTCATTGCCTGCGTAGGCCCCGCGAAATGCTGGCGGCGTGCCCCACCATCCGGCCCAGCGGAAAAACAAATGCGTGCCTTCTGCCCTGATCTTCTCAAGGCTTGCACTCCATACTGGAACGACCCAATCGGTATGATAATGGGTTGCGAGGCCGACGGGTTTGTAAACGCTGCCAGTCAGAGCTGAGCGCGCGAGCTGTTGCAGCCTTTTCCAGCTTTCCGCAGATGGAACGCGCGCCATTGATCCATCACAAGTGAAGGAAAATTGGCAGCCGGTGCTGCGTTCCTGGCCTTGATACACTACGCCGCAAACCGTTTTTGGGTAAGCAGGATGGCGGACGCGGTTTAGCACAACCTGCGCAACAGCGCGCTGGCCGTCAAGCGTTTCATTGCCAGCCTCATAGAAAATTGCAGAGGCAAGGCAGTCTACTGCGCGCGCCATATCGGTTTCAACGCCTTCGAGCTTGAACGGTTTTGCCGCCGGATTGGGCGCCTTTGAAAAGGGCACCACACTGTTAATCTGTTCAGCGGTTTCGCGCGCAATAGCTTTAATCTCAAGTGGTTCAAGCTCAGGCACTGGCGTTGGCGGCGGTGCGAGTGAAACTGCCACCGCCTCGGACGTGTCAATCGGTCGCGCCTCGGGCACAGCAAAAGTATAAAGCGCGAGCAACACAGCGATTGCGCCGCCAAGCCACAACATGATGTGGAGCATTTTGCCCGGACGGGCGGTTGCTTCACTGGCGTCAGACATTCGAACTTGCTCCGTTTACGCTTCGGGAAGGAAATCAGGCACTGAGAGGTAGCGCTCACCTGTATCATAGTTGAATCCCAAAATCCGGCTGCCTTTAGGAAGATCAGGTAATTTCTGCGCAATGGCGGCAAGCGTCGCGCCCGATGAAATGCCGACGAGCATCCCTTCCTCGGTCGCTGCGCGTTTTGCCATCACCTTGGCATCGTTTGGATCAACCTGGATCACGCCGTCAAGTAACTGGGTGTGGAGGTTTGCTGGGATGAAGCCAGCGCCAATCCCCTGAATCGCGTGGGGGCCGGGCTGGCCACCACTGATGACGGGCGAAAGCGTTGGCTCAACCGCAAACACCTTCATGTTCGGCCAATGCTTTTTGAGGAATTCGGCGGCACCCGTTATATGTCCGCCAGTGCCAACGCCAGTGATCATAGCATCAATCGGAGTGTCAGCGAAATCGGCAAGGATTTCTGGGCCAGTAGTACGGATATGGACATCGACATTGGCTGGATTTTCAAACTGCTGTGGCATCCATGAACCGGGCGTTTGTTCAACCAATTCGATAGCACGTTCAATTGCGCCTTTCATGCCCTTTTCACGCGGGGTGAGGTCAAACGTCGCGCCGTAAGCCAGCATCAAACGGCGGCGCTCAATCGACATGCTTTCGGGCATTACGAGGACGAGCTTATAGCCCTTGACGGCGGCCACCATCGCAAGGCCAATGCCGGTATTGCCCGAAGTCGGTTCAACAATTGTCCCGCCGGGTTTAAGCGCACCTGTTTTTTCGGCATCTTCGATCATCGCAAGGCCGATGCGGTCTTTGATCGAACCACCGGGATTGCCGCGTTCGGATTTGATCCAGACTTCAGCGTTTGGGAACAACCGGTTCATACGAATATGCGGGGTTCCACCAATGGTATCGAGAATTGAATCGGCCTTCATGACTTCACTTCCTTGAAACTGGGTTCAAACGTTCGAGCATTGCGGAGTTCAGGAAACAGCCGCGCCCATAGCACAGTTACACATATGGCCCCTATGCCACCAAACACAACCGCCCCAACCGGCCCTAAAAGCGCGGCGGCCACACCTGATTGCGCCTCGCCAAGCTCATTTGATCCTGAAATGGCGAGATTTGATACTGACGACACGCGCCCGCGCATATCATCGGGTGTATTAAGCTGAACCAGCGAAGAGCGCACATAAACCGAAAGCATATCCGCCGCACCAAGCACCACGAGCATCAACAACGATAGCAGCATTGATTCTGAAAGCCCAAAAACAATTGTCGCCAACCCGAACACAACCACTGCCCACAGCATCTTTACGCCAACATTGTTTTTGAGCGGACGAAACGAAAACCAGATCGCCAGCACCGCAGCACCAAGCGCAGGTGCCGCACGCAACAGGCCAAGCCCTTGCGGCCCAACATGCAAAATATCACGCGCATATACGGGTAGCAGCGCGGTTGCGCCCGCAAGCAGCACCGCGAACAGATCAAGCGTAATTGCGCCGAGTAGGAACCGTTCGCGCCTGACATAGCTGAGCCCGTCAATCATTTGCCGCACCGGATGGGCATTGCCCTTGATCACCGGCGGCGCGATTGGTTTGATCAGCGACATGGCGATGATCCCAATGCCAAGCGCGCCAACGCTGAACCAGTATGGAGATGCTGAGCTAATCGCATACAGGATGCCGCCAAGTGCTGGCCCGCCAACTGAGGCAGATTGCCACGCGATTGAATTCATCGCGATAGCTTGTGGTAGAACGGCTGGAGGCACGAGATTGGGTGCAATTGCACTCATTGCTGGGCCGACGAACACCCGCGCAACGCCGTGAAATGCCGCCAATCCAAACAAAATTGGCAGCGTCAGCGCGTCTTGCGCCGTCATCACCGCGAGCACCGCAGCACAGCCCATATCGATCAGATTGGCCAATCGCGCCACAAGCCGACGTTCAAAGCGATCCGCCACCCAGCCAGCCAGCGGCGTCAGCAGTAGCAAAGGCAGGAATTGCGCGATCCCGATGAGGCCAAGCTGAAACGCGGCTTGTTTGGGTGTCATGCCGTAATCGCTGCGGGCGATATCATACACCTGCCAGCCGATCACCACGACCATCGCCATCGTTGCAAAAACCGCCGAAAAGCGCGCAATCCAAAACAGCCGAAAATCGCGGTAGGCGAGGGGAGATTGGGGCGTGGTCATCACCAGCGCTTTGCCCCGCGATGGCAACAAGCGCAACTATTCCTGCGGGATTAAACCAATCCGTGCTGCTACACTGAGCAAGGTTGGCCATAGCAGAGTGTAAAAAATGTCAAATTTGGTATCGGGCCAGTTCCACGAACCAATTGTTATCATAGCAAAATATTCGTTGATCCCCTCAAACAAGGCAACAGCCAACCACGGCCAAGGGGATTTTAGAGGTTTGCGCAAGATAATCATTGCCAGGAAAAAGACGAGCAGACCTAGATGAACGTGTAATTCGGGCTCGCTAAATGTTCCCCACTGGTTGATCGCCGTTTTGCTATCCTGATATTTCAAGGCGATTGTCATCAATAGGCTTGGTTCGGCAGGGGCAGTTGCCGCAGCAATGGCGAGAAAAAGCAGCATGTTGGTTGAATTAATCCGAGAGTGTTACAAAACTATCAAGCACGCGTTTCCGCCCGCTTTGTTCAAAATCAATCTCAAGCTTATTGCCCTCAATTTCGGCAATCACGCCGTAACCGAACTTACTGTGAAACACGCGTAGGCCGACGGTGACGTCACTGCGCCCCTTGTTGCCGAGGCTGATCGCACTGCCACGCGCCTCAACAATGCGTGTTGGTTCGCGGGTGAAGCCACCGCCGCTCGCCGCGCGCACCCAGCCGGGGCCGCGCCCCGTGCCGCGTTCGAGATGCGCGAAGGGGTCACTGCGTTCGCTCGCGCTGGCACGCCACATGCTTTCGCCGCCGCTCATGCTGCTTTCATGAAGGATGTGCTCGCTTGGCAATTCACCAACGAAGCGCGATGGGATGCTGCTCGTCCATTGCCCGTAAATCCGGCGGTTGGCGGCATGAAGGATGGTGCAGCGCCGCCGCGCGCGCGTGATCGCCACGTAAGCCAGACGCCGTTCCTCTTCGAGCGAGGCTAGCCCGCCCTCATCCATCGCCCGCTGTGAGGGAAAGACGCCTTCCTCCCACCCCACAAGGAAAGTACGCTCAAATTCCAGCCCTTTGGCGGCGTGGATCGTCATGATTGTGACTTTCTCACCGTCAGCGACGCCTTCATTATCCATCACGAGGCTGACATGCTCCAAGAAAGCGCCGAGCGTTTCATACTCCTCCATCGCGCGTGCGAGTTCGGAGAGATTTTCAAGCCGCCCCGCATTTTCAAACGATTTCTCGGTCTGGAGCATCGCGGTATAGCCGCTTTCATCAAGGATCAGCCGCGCCAGATCAGCATGGGGCAGGGCGGTTGCCTGATCACGCCAGCGCGCGACATTGGCTACAAACCCGCCAAGCGCACGCCGCGCCTGCGGGGTCAGTTCATCGCTGTCAAGGATACGCGCCGACGCGCTGATCAGCGAGATTTGCTCCGCCCGCGCGAGCACCTGCACTTTTGCCACCGCCTTATCGCCAAGCCCGCGCTTGGGCTGATTGACGATGCGTTCAAACGCCAGATCATCGGCGGGCTGATTGATCAGCCGCAGGTAAGCAAGCGCATCGCGGATTTCGGCGCGCTCATAAAAGCGGAAGCCGCCGATAATCTTGTACGGCATCCCGATGCTGATGAAGCGTTCCTCAAATTCACGCGTCTGAAACTGCGCGCGGACAAGGATTGCACAACCATCAAGGCTGTTCCCGGTGCGTTGGTGCGTTTCGATCATCTCGCCAACGCGGCGTGCTTCCTCGGGGCCATCCCACACGCCGATGACGTCAACCTTCTCACCCTCGGCCTCTTGCGTCCATAACGTCTTGCCAAGCCGCCCGCCATTATGCGCGATCAGGCCCGATGCGGCACCAAGGATGTGCGGGGTTGATCGGTAATTTTGTTCCAACCGGATGATAGTAGCGCCGGGGAAGTCCTTCTCAAACTTCAAGATATTTTCCACCATCGCGCCGCGCCATGAATAGATCGATTGATCGTCATCACCAACGCAGCAGATGTTCTTTCGGGTCTGCGCGAGCAGGCGGAGCCAGAGATATTGGACGCTGTTGGTATCCTGATATTCGTCAACAAGGATATATTTGAACCGCGCCTGATATCCTTCAAGCACATCGCGGTGCTTTTTAAGGATCGTCAGCATGTGGAGCAGCAAATCACCGAAATCGCAGGCATTGAGTGTCTTCAGCCGTTCCTGATACTGTGCATAGAGCATCGCGCCCTTGCCATTTGCGAAGCGCTCACTCTCGCCCGCGTCAATATCGGCGGGCACCAGCCCCTTATTTTTCCACTGATCAATCAACCCACCAAGCGCGCGCGCGGTGAAGCGTTTTTCATCGATGTCCGCCGCAACAATCAACTGTTTCATCACGCGGAGCTGATCATCAGTATCAAGAATACTGAAATTGCTTTGCAATCCGACGAGTTCGGCATGGCGGCGCAGCATCTTTGCGCCAATCGCGTGGAATGTGCCCAGCCACGGCATCCCCTCAACCGCGTCGCCGATGATCCGGCCAACTCGCTCCTTCATCTCGCGCGCCGCCTTGTTGGTGAAGGTGACGGCGAGGATTTCGGACGGCCACGCCTTGCGCGTCGCGATCAAATGCGCGAGGCGCGCGGTCAGCGCCGCCGTCTTCCCCGTGCCAGCACCCGCAAGCATCAGCACCGGGCCTTCGCTCGTCAACACAGCCTCACGCTGCGGCGGATTAAGCCCGCGCAGATAGGATGGTACGTCGGTGATGGCAGACTGAGTCACGCGCGAACGCTTAGGGAACGATGGGGCTGGGGGCAAGGGGAGAGGCACGCATGATGAAAGAGAGCGCTATCAATTACCACCCGTCATGCTGAACTTGTTTCAGCATCCATCGCTCCACGGGTCCCGCCTTCCCTTGTTGAGAGATAGACCCTGAAACAAGTTCAGGGTGACGGGTGTGTGTTGGAACCGTCACCCGAAGGCGCATTATGATGTTTCGCCAACATTTCGCGAATTTCTGCCATTACCTGCTCGTGCGGAATACCGGGGCCAGTTTCAGCCAAAGCAGCCTGCACCTGCGCGCGGAACCAAACGTCATAAGCCTCAGCAGCTTCGTCGCTTTCAAATTCGGAGATGATGGGATCAAGTTTTGCCATGAGCGGATGGTATCATAGTTGGTGGAGGGTACCAAGATTAAGGTGAGGTTCGATTTTCAAATGCCACCTTAATCGGTCATAATAACATGAGTTCATGAGAGCGATTTCAGATATTCTACCGCCGCTGTGACATCAGAAATCGCGATCACGACACACCCGTTTATTTCGGTCAGGCACAGGGGGGGACGAGTGACTAAATGTTTTAATGGGCGTTCAGTAAAAAAGGCATCACAATATCCGAGGGCTACCTGTGCATGCTCAAAATCATAGTAGTCATTTGTCTTAAATTGACGCGTTTTGTCCCATCGCATAGCGGCATGAATAGAGGAGTATATGTGAATAGATCGGAGTCGGTCATTCCGATGATGCATTTTTATTTCTTCATACATAAGATTTTTGGCGCCTATTTCGCGATATTCTTTATCTTCTGGCGAGTCTGACAATGGCCAACCATCAAGCGGGCTAGAAATCTGTTTTATGATTTGAGCCGCTACTGGCCCATAACATTCAATCATGCCTCGAAGTTCAATATCATAGCTCTTTTCAAAACTGATTAATTCATGAGAATGTTCGGCGTTACGTCTGTTAATTTCTTCAATCGTTTGATCAATGTAGTCCCTACCAAATTTCATGGAAAGTGTGCTATTTACCATATCTGTCGTGGTGATATACCAAATTCCGTCAAAACATTTTTTTTGTAAATCATCTTCGTCTGTTTGATCAATTTCAAATTCAGATAATTCAGGAAAATAATAGCCAAGAGTGTAACCAGCTTTAACCCATATCAAATCCTGCATGTTATGAAGGTTGCGATGGCCCTGAATTTCAAAGAGCCACCGCTGAATCTCTTTACCTACCAAGTCTCTATTGGAGATAAACGAGATACCAAGGCTAAGCTCATCAATGAGTTTGGCGGTCGCAATCCGACCTTTTTGGTTCGGAGCCTGTTTTGTCATTTCTATAAAAATACTTTTGCTCAAGGGGCAAATCAGATTTCCACAGGCAACGCCCTTCCGCAGTAAATTCAAAAATTCGTGAATATTCGAGTCTGTATTGGTTCCTAGAGCTGCATCACGGATTTTTATCCAAAAATTGAGATCAAGGTAGATCTTTTTGCGATGCACAATGGATTGGCCGAGCTCGACTGTACGTGCCGTGATATGACGCTCTAAACTTGGACTTATCATCGAATAAGCCTCGTATTTCGATCCTCGAAAACCCTTCCATCCAGCAAAACCAGCCCCACCGAAATCAACACCACCCCGGCCCCCTGATTAACCGAAAACCGCTCGCCCAAAAACGCTGCGCCCAGCAACACAGCGACGATGGGTATCAGGAACGTTACCAGCAGCGAATTTGATGCGCCTGCGCTTTCGAGGAGTTGGAAGTAGAGATAATAAGCCAGACTCGTTGAAAACACCGCTATGGCCCCAGTGGCGAGCCAGAATGACGCACCGGGCATAGGAAGCGTCCACGGCGCGTCGGTGATCAGGGCGATGGGGAGCATGATAATGGCTGAGGTCAGCACTTGGCCCGTCGCGATGCTGAGCGGGGCCATGCCGCTTGCGCCGAATTGGCGTGCGTAAATGCTCGCAAGTGCATAGCAGAGCGTCGCGATCAGGCAGGCGATTTGGGCGAGCAGGCCGCTCGTCATCCCCGATAGCGCATCAACGCCGATCATCACCGCGATCCCTGCCACGCCGAACAATACGCCGATGATCCGTGCAGGCGTTGCCTTCTCATCACGCGTCAGGAAGTGCGCGGCGACGACGCCCCACAACGGCGTGGTGGCGTTGAGGATTGAGGCAAGCCCCGTCGAAATCTGCGTCATCCCCCAATAAAACAGGATGAACGGCAGCACGACGTTGAGAAGCCCGAGCACACTGAGCATCGCCCAGCTTTTCGCGTCACGTGGGAGTTTCGCCCCGCGTAGCCGCATCAGGAGAAGCAGCGGCGGCACCGCGAGCGCCATCCGCGCGAAGACGAGCGTATTAGGCGGCACGCTGCGCAGGCCAATCTCGATGAGGATGAAGCCGCTGCCCCACAGGATCGCCAACGCGGAGATCAGGCTCCAGTCGCGCCGCGTCATGCTGTCATTCTGAGCAGCGTGATCCGCGCCTTCCCATAATCGCGCACAACGTCGATTTCGAAGCCATCAACCGCGACTGTCTCTTTCTTTGACGTTTCAATGCTGATCAGGCTCGCGGGCGAGACCCAGCCTTGCCGGGCGAGCTTGTCAAGCGCAACACTGCCAGCCCCAGTGCCGTAGGGCGGGTCCATCAGGATCAGGTCAAACGGCTGCGCTGCGTGGCCAAGCGCGAGGGCAGAACCGCTACGCACATCGGCATTGGCACCGAGTTTGGCGACATTGGCCTTGAGCGCATCAAGCGCCAGCCGTTCATTCTCAACGAACATGCAGTGCGCGGCACCGCGTGACAGGGCTTCCAAACCCAACGCGCCGGTGCCCGCAAAGAGATCGGCGACGCGCAAATCCTCAAAACTGCCAAGACGGCTGACGAGCATTGAAAACAATGCCTCGCGTGTACGGTCCGCCGTTGGCCGCGTCTCATCACCCTTGGGTGTGACGAGCGGCCGCCCGCGCCACTGGCCAGAGATAATCCTCATTTAAGCGTTTTCCGAAACGCCACCAGATCATGCTGGAGGACTTCATTGACTGCGCCCGCTGGCATTTCACCGAGCACTAACGGGCCGTAGCTGGTGCGGATCAATCGGCTGACCTGAAGCCCGAGATGTTCAAGCACACGCCGGACTTCGCGGTTTTTACCTTCGGTTAGGCGCATCTCGATCCATTGGTTCGCGCCTGTCCGCCGTTCCATATTGGCGTTGATGCTGCCGTAGCGGATGCCCTCAATCTCGATCCCCATCATCAGGTCTTCAAGCTGGCTCTGGCTGACTTTGCCGAAAGTGCGCGCGCGGTAGCTACGCTCAACCCCTGTGGCGGGAAGCTCCATCTGGCGTTTGAATTCACCGTCAGTGGTGAGCAGCAAAAGCCCTTCGGTATTCAAATCAAGTCGCCCAATCGGCATCACACGCGGCAGGCCTTTGGGTAGGCGATCATAAATGGTTGGTCGTCCCTTGGGATCACGCTCGGCGGTGAGCAGCCCGGTGGGCTTGTGATAGAGGAATAATTTAGTCGGCGCAGGCGCTTGCACTACGTTGCCGTCAACCGTCACCCCCCTCAACGACTTTAAGATAGTCGCGGGCGTATCAAGCGTGACGCCATCAAGCGCGATGCGACCTTCCTCGATCATCCGTTCAATCTCACGGCGTGACGCAATTCCGGCGCGCGCGAGCAATTTGGCGATGCGATCCCCCTCGGGGCGCGGGGCATCATCACCTGATTTGGCTGGCTTAGCGGGCGCTGCGGTTGCCGCTGGCCGGTTCCTGTTGTAACCTCTGACATGTCTCATGCGAATGCCGTTAGAGAAATTTCAGGAGATTGACCATGCGTGTTGTGATCGGCGCTGTTGCGCTTGCCGTTATTGCCGTTGCCGGAACCGCCGCCGTATCGCAAAACGTGCCATCAAC
>JANOXQ010000111.1:0-4261 GCA_031418495.1 Sphingomonadales bacterium | reverse complement strand
GGTCCCCTCTCGTGGCGGGCTCACCCCTGTTCGCGCCTGGGCGCTTTGGCTTTATATATTTCCCCCGCTCGCCGCGCGGTTTGGGGGGGTTGGGGTCCCCGCCACGGCCCCACCCCGCGAAGAGGATCGTTTCGGCTATGCTGCGCAAATCACACACGCGTAACCCTGAACTTGTTTAGCTTCGCTGGTCTTCGGCTCAAGGTCTATCCTTCAACGAGGGAAGGCGGAGTTTGTTGAGATTTGGATGCTGAAATAAGTTCAGCATGACGGTGGATGGGACGTGACACCCCTTCATCCAATCGCCTCACTCGCCTCCAGCCAGACCGCCTCGGCCGCCTCAATCTTCTCGCTCACCTCGGCGCGCAATTTCATCAGGTCGGTCATTGAGAGTTTGGCATCCGGCCCTTCGGCTGATGACGGATCAAACATCGCGCGCTCAATCGCGCTGCGGCGTTCGGTCAGCTTGGCGAGTGTGGCCTCGGCGGTGGACGCAGCTTTGCGCGCGGCGGCTTCCTTTTCACGCGCGGCGGCGGCGGCCTTGCGCTCTTCTTTCTTGTCGCGTTTGGGGGTGTCGGTTTTTACCGCGCCTTTGAGGATCAGGTCGGTATAATCATCAAGGCTGCCGTTGAATTCGTTGGCTTGCCCGCCGTCAACGAGCACGAGCCGATCAGCGGTCAGCTCGATCATGTGGCGATCATGGCTGACGATGACGACCGCGCCCTCATAAGCGTTGAGCGCCTGTACCAATGCCTCACGCGCATCGACGTCAAGATGGTTGGTCGGCTCATCAAGGATCAGCATGTGCGGCGCTTCACGCGTAATCAGTGCGAGTGCGAGCCGCGCACGTTCGCCGCCTGAGAGTTTTCCAACCAATGTGGTTGCTTTCGCACCCGAAAAGCCGAACCGCCCAAGCTGACCGCGCACGGCTCCCGGCGATGCACCCTTCATCATCCGCGTCATATGTTCAAGCGGGGTGTCCGTCGTATCAAGTTCCTCAACCTGATATTGGGTGAAATAGCCGACGCGCATTTTGCCGCTGACGGTCATATCACCTTCCATCGCGGGAAGCTGCGCCGAAAGCAGCCGCGCGAGCGTGGTCTTGCCATTGCCGTTGCGGCCCAAGAGAGCGATGCGCTCGTCAGGGTCAATCCGCAGGTTGAGCTTGCGCAGGATCGGCTTTTCCGCCTCATAGCCGACGGCGGCCATATCAAGCGTAACGAGCGGTGGTTTGAGTTCATCAGGGCTTGGGAAGTCAAAGCTCAGCGTCGGGTCTTCGCTCGCCGCAGCTATCGGCTCCATCCGCGCGAGTGCCTTGGCGCGACTCTGCGCTTGTTTGGCGGTTGAGGCGCGGGCCGAATTGCGCGCGATATAATCTTGCAGCTTGGCCCGCTGGGCATCCTGGGCGGCACGGGCGGAGGCCAGTTGCGCGAGCCGTTCGGCGCGCTGGCGCTCAAATGCGTCATAGCCGCCGGGGTAAAGAGTGGTCTTGCCGCCCTCAAGGTGGAGGATATGATCGACGACATTGTTGAGCAAATCGCGTTCATGGCTGATCAGCACCATCGTCGCGCGCGTGCCCTTAAGAAAGCTCTCAAGCCACATCGTCGCTTCAAGATCGAGATGGTTTGACGGCTCATCAAGCAACAGAATGTCCGGCTCTGAGAACAGCAGCGCGGCAAGCGCAACGCGCATTTTCCAGCCGCCCGAATAACTATCGAGCGGGCGGTGCTGCATCTCTTCATCAAAGCCAAGCCCAACCAAGATCCGCGCGGCGCGGGCAGGGGCGGCGTGCGCATCAATCGCAATCAGGCGCTCATGAATTTCACCTATCCGGTGATGATCCTGCGTATGCGCTTCCTCATCGAGCAACGCTGCACGCTCCACGTCGGCCGCAAGCACTGCCTCAAACGGGGTGGTTTTGCCCGCTGGCGCTTCTTGCGCGATATAGCCGATCCGCGCGGCCTTGGGCATGTCAATGCTGCCCTCGTCAGCCTCACCGAGTTTGGCGATCACCTTCATCAGCGTCGTTTTGCCCGCGCCGTTGCGCCCGATCAGGCCAACACGCGCGCCCGTGGGCAGCGCGGCGGTCGCGCGGTCAAGGATAGTGCGCCCGCCAAGGCGCACGGTGATGCCGGAAATGTTAAGCATGGGCGTGCCCCTAGCCGATCAGCGCTTGTGCAGCAATGGGTTGCGATCAGACCAGATGTTGCAATCGATTTTATCACTCACAAAGGGCAAAGTTCACACCGTCCAATCGCGCATTTCCCAGGAAATTCCTGATCGATAAAATCGATCACCGCCCAAGCCCGCAACGCATCACTACCCCACAGAAAAAACCGCAGATTTCTAACGAAGTTGACACTGAATCCGTATATAACCATTCCTCTCAAAATGCGCCCACAGCCCGCCGCGTCGCCACACACAGCGCAGGGATGAAATACTCGGGTTGGATTGAACATTTACGGAACCTAGCATGTCGTATTGGCTGTAGGAAAGGCCTCTGACTCAGGGCAATCGGGTGAATGGCTTTTCTCCCTCTCTCAAAGGGAGAGGAGTTTGGCGGGACGCCCCATTGCATCACCGTATGCAGTTGATAGGTTGAGACAATTATCACTTGTCCCCGCTATTAGGTTAGAACTGAAATAGTCTTAAAAATCATGAATCGAAGAGGAATCAATGAAAATTAGAACAGACCTGCCAGACGATTTTTACGACAACGGCTTTACTCGCGAAACTGACCCATTCGGAAAAAGTGACTTAGCTGAGCGGCTTACAAAGCTCTATGGCAATCTTGCGCATGGGACAGTTTCGATTCTCGATGGCCGTTGGGGAATTGGGAAAACAGTCTTTGCGCGCCAGTGGCAGCATCACCTTGAAAGCCGAGGTATCCCGTGCATCTATTTTGACGCTTTTGCCGCCGATTATGTGGAAAGCCCATTCCGTGCAGTTGCATCGGCGTTTGTAAGGGCTGCAAAGGATGCCAAGCAGCCCGGTGATGCCCGTTATGATCGCTTTCTTACGGCAACTGCAAAGACTTTGAAAATCATTGCGGCACCGATTGCTAAGATGGCGGTTAAGGCTGCTACGCTGGGGATAGTTGGTTCAATTGAAATTGATGGCTTAAAAAAGGCTGCCGACGACGTGCCATCGGGTTTCGGTGATATTTCCGAAGAAGCGGTGAAGGCGATGCTCGAAGAGCAGGCCGGAGATGAAGCCAGCTTTGCCGAACTTCGGAAAAGTCTGGCTGACTTACCCGAATTGCTGGCAAAAAAGCTTGATGATCAGGGGCGCACTGGCGAGGACATTGAGGCAGGCTCACGCTCGCTCGTCGTCATCATTGATGAGCTTGATCGATGTCGTCCTGACTTTGCGCTTGGGGTGATGGAGGTTCTAAAACATTTTTTTCGCGCCGAGCGGGTGCATTTCGTCCTTGTTACCAATCTCAATCACTTGCTGCTGTCGGTTCAAAAACGATACGGCGTTGGTGATGCGGCAGGCGAATATCTTCAGAAATTTTATGACTTCATTATTCAATTTGAGGGGCAGCAACTCGAAAGTCATATTACAAGTGCGGGGCTTCATGCTGAGCGATTGCTCAAAACGATGTTGGTCGGTGCTGATACTGCAAGCGGAAGTGACTTTGTCAATGTTGTCGTCCAAGTTGTTGATGCTTTCGATTTATCGCTTCGGCAGGCTGAGCGGGTCGTTATAAATGTGGTATTGGCTCAGATCGATTTCGATAGTAAATCTGTTTTATTCGGACTCCATGTTGCTTTACTGACCGCTCTGAAGGCGGTCGATCCTGCCGCTTTTTCAAACATTAAGAGGTCACAGGTAGACCATGTTCGCCTACGGCAATTTGTTGATAATGGTAAATGGTCAGGTCAGTTTAACGGTGAAAAGGTACTTCGTTCTGTCCGATACTATAGTGATCCGAATATCAATTTAACCGACCCTGAGTTTCAACGTTTCTCACCCAGTCTGCCAAAAGGTATTCACGACCGTCTAGGTGTTCTGCCATATTTGGCAAATAACGTGATTGATCGTTTTGGGTGAGGCGTTCTCGACAGGCTCGAACTGAACGGGGATAATCTCACACGAAGCCACGAAGGACACGAAGGGTTTTCATATGAAGTATCTTCTTCGTGATCTTTGTGGCTTCGTGTGAGACCAATACGGGGGGGGGGGGGGGGGGGGCGGGGCGGGCCGGGGTGGGCGGGTGAACCACCCCCATCGGCGCCAAAGGAAAAAACCCTGCCGACCG
>JANOXQ010000110.1:0-2593 GCA_031418495.1 Sphingomonadales bacterium | reverse complement strand
CCAGCAAGAGCCGCGTGTTGTTGCGGTGCTGGATTGGGAGCTATCAACGCTCGGTGATCCAATTGTAGATTTTGCTTATTCACTGCTTATGTACCGGGTGCCATCGGCATTGCCGTGGGGACTTGCAGATCGCGATTTGCGAACGCTCGGATTGCCCGACGAAGCGACATACGTTGCCAATTATTGTAGCCAAGTTGACCGAGAAGATATTCCGGACCTCGATACATATGTCGTGTTCAACTTATTTCGTTTGGCTGCAATCATCCACGGCATAAAGGGCAGGATGCTGAGGGGAAATGCGGCATCTGCAGAGGCAGATGCAATGGTGGCGCACCTCGACCTAATTGCGCACATTGCACGGAACACGACAGCCAATGCCCGGTAGATTGTTTAAGCTGATAAGACCTGGGGGCTGATCGTAGGTTGCTGGCGGCAGCAGGGCGTCGGTTGATAGTCAGAATGTTACTGGAGCTCTTCTAAAGCGTGGGCGTCTACATGCCGGCTTGGGGCTCAGAGTTCGGCTGGAGCAAGGGCGATACTCAAAGAAGGCTATTCGAGCGGATATGAAACACAATGCGAGCGAGGCACTTGCAATAGGCTTGTCGGGAGCAGGCGTAGAGTGCTGCGAAGGACTTGCTGCGTTCTTAACCAAGCGACCACCGAAACTTTTGACGAAGCCCACGTGGACTCAATGCCTCATTGGAAGCTTCCGGTTCTGAAGCGCTTCACAACGACAGCTAATTTTAATTCCCTGATGTCAGGTAAAGTATCACTGCATCTGTGAAGTTTTTCCCTGCTTCGTAAGGTAGGGAATTGCACCCTGTAAACCGCAGAAACGCTCGATATTCTCAGGTTGAAAGCATTAAAACTTCGGCAAAAGTGTAAGTATTCCCTGTAAATTCCCTGCACAACAGGGAAATCCAAACGGAGGATGGTTCACGCGTGACTGCACCCACCGCCAGAGCCCCTTCCGCAGGGGTTCTCCGCCGTCCGGTGGGATTGACTTACCCCTACGAAAACCGCCACTTTTTCTCCGTAGCCGCCCGACGGCGTCCGCAGCCATCCGATCATCTTTATGGTATGATTTATGGTATTTCGGCGCCCGGCTATGGTACTTTGCGGAGAATAGACCATGCTTACCGATACCAAGATTCGTGCCTCAAAACCTGCTGAAAAGCCCTATAAACTGAGCGATGCCCACCAACTCTACCTTTTGGTGACCCCGGCGGGCGGCAAACTCTGGCGAATGAATTACGCTTTTGGCGGGAAGCAGCGCGCACTATCGTTTGGCGCTTACCCTCTCGTTGGATTGGCTGAGGCCAGACAGATGCGAGACGATGCGCGTTTGTATCTCGCAAAGGGTTGCGATCCCAAGACGGCAAAGCAAATGGAAGCGCTTGCCGATGCTGAGCGCATCGCAGCCACGTTCGAGACGGTCGCGCGGAAATGGTTCGACCGCGTCAATGGCCAATGGGCCAAGGTTCATGCCAGCGATGTTATCCGCAGCCTCGAACGTGACGTCTTTCCCTATATTGGAACGTATCCAATTGCCGATCTCAAACCGCCGAAGATACTCGACGTGCTGCGCGCCATCGAAGACCGTCCTGCGCTCGAAACTGCCAAACGGGTGAGGCAGCGTATATCCGCTGTGTTCGTGTTTGCGATTTCGTCAGGGTTGGCTGAAAATGATCCGGCAGCCATCGTAACCGGTGCCCTCCGACCACCTCTACCAAAACGGCGACAGCCAGCCATCATTGAACTGACCCCGTTGCAAGACATGATCTGCAAAGTGGAACAGGATTATGCTCGGCCCATCACGCGCCTAGCCCTGCGGTTCCTTGCGTTGACGGCTGTGCGCCCGGGCGAACTGCGTGGCGCGCGTTGGTGGGAGTTTGAAGATATGGATGGCGCTTACCCGCTTTGGCGCATTCCCGCCGCGCGGATGAAGGGCGACAAGAGCCGAAAGGCGGAGGTTGGCGGCGATCATTTGGTGCCTCTTGCTGGGCAATCGGTTGAATTGCTCTTCTTGATCTATAACCTGTCCGGCGGAAACGAACTGGTATTCCCAAGCACCCGCCATCCGCACAGGCCCATGTGCGAAAACGCTATCGGGTATTTGCTCAATCGCGCCGGTTTTCACGGCCAGCATGTGCCGCATGGTTTCCGCTCGGCATTCTCGACGATCATGAACGAATGGGCCGATCGCCACGGCAATGACAGCGACCGAAAGATTATCGACTTGATGCTGGCGCACGTTCCCAAGGATCAAACCGAAAGCGCGTACAACCGCGCAGCCTATATGCCGCGTCGTCGGGAGATTGCGATCCTGTGGGCGGATCAACTGTGCGCTAATTTGCCGCCCGCAGAGAATTTAGTGACCAAGCCCTTCCGAATACAAAAGGCACCACTTTGGAGGCCAAACCTTGCTGCATAAATCAGCCGGTCGCTGCGATCATTTTTATCTTGCCATATGGCATCATTTATGGCATATAATGCCATATTGAGGTAAGCGATATGACTGCACTACTCCGCGTTGATACCATAGCTCCAGCTTTTCGGCCTGAGCCGATTACCGACGCCGAGGCGGCGGCTA
>JANOXQ010000109.1:0-14840 GCA_031418495.1 Sphingomonadales bacterium | reverse complement strand
TTCATGAATATCCGCGATGCAATCACGGGCCGTGACGATACAGCGGTTATCGCTGAAGTCGAACGCGGCGAAGATTTCATCAAAGAAAAATATGAAGATGCGCTGGCTGACGAAGATTTGTCGATGGCTGCCAAAGCGCATGTTTCAAAATGCTATGAGTCAG
Organism: Sphingomonadales bacterium; assembly: GCA_031418495.1. GTDB lineage: Bacteria > Pseudomonadota > Alphaproteobacteria > Sphingomonadales > Sphingomonadaceae > Aquisediminimonas. Next base: position 14,677 of record JANOXQ010000109.1, on the reverse strand, counting down.
TCAAGGCAGGCCATGACCAGATGCGAGATCTTAAGCACGGTATGACGAACGATGCCGGCTCAAGCAACCCGATGCCAATGTAAGGTATTGCGTAACGCGTAGTAATCCGACTGATGTAATTTTTGCATCGGGTTAAGCACCAGTCAAGTTGATCCGCGTCCCCCCCCGTCGCCGTCAGCTTGGCTGGTTGTTTTTTGGCTTGAGCGCTTCGGGCTGGCAACCAAGCACAGGATCAAACCATGCGCTGTAGTCGATAGACAGCTTTAATTGAAATGGATCGTTGTTCGGGGCAAAGTGTTTATCGCATGACTGGCAAGTTAGGTATATAGTTCCCATATTTATCGCTATTTTATGTAATAATTGTAAAGTTACTTATAATTTGTAGTTCATATTATGCTATTTGCGTTGCAACAGAGACGGTTGCGGTCGCTTGTGCTGGGGCAAGAGTGCCGACCAAGCAGGTTGCAGAGAAAATAATGGTGCAGACAGCGGCGATGATGTTGCTGCGGATGCTGGTTGGGTTGTAGCTGTTCATTGTAAGTCTCCTTTAGAGTGGTTTGTAAATTGCTTGTCACCGTTATTGGTGGCATGTCCTAAGTACTGCACAGCGCGTGCCAGTTTTAGAAAATGGCAGATTTATAGGATTTCTGGTGGATGAACAGCGCTTTCAGGCCATATTCATCATCTGAAAAATGGGGATATATCCCAACATTTGGCATATAATTCAAATTCTACGCGCGTGGATGGGCGTTCTGATATACATCAAGCAAATAGGCAGTATCGACGGCGGTGTAGATTTGGGTCGAGGTCAGGCTCGCATGGCCAAGCAATTCCTGAAGCGAACGCAGATCAGCGCCGCCCGCAAGCAAGTGCGTGGCAAAGCTGTGGCGCAGCGCGTGTGGGGTCGTCCGTTCGGCAAGGCCAAGCCGGCTGCGCGCGCCGCGCACCGAACGGCGGATAATCGCTGGATTGAGTGGCCCGCCGCGTGCACCTCTGAACAGCGGCGCATCACCACTCGGCGGATAGGGCGTGAGGGCAACATAGGTGTCAATGGCGTCGCGCACTGCTGCGAGCAGCGGCACGATCCTTGTCTTGTCGCGCTTGCCAGTCACGCGCATTGCCTCACCGAGCGGAAGGATATCGCCCGTCAGCCCAAGCGCTTCGCTAATCCGAAGACCAGCGCCGTAGAGCAACAGCAACACCGCCCAATCGCGCGCGGCGATCCATGCGTCGCTTGCTTGTTCTGATACATCGTCAGCAAGTGCGAGTGCTTCGCTTGGCGCAATCGGGCGTGGCAAACCTTTTTTGACGCGCGGCCCTTTGATGCGCGGCATTGCGCCTTCGCCGCCTGCGAAGAGTAGGAAGCTGCGCACCGCCGAAAGCTCTCTCGCAGCACTGGCGTTGCCGATCCCGTCGCCGCGCCGGGATGCGAGGAATGCGCGCAGGTCAGAGGTTCCAACACGGGCAAGGTCAGGCGCGCTGCCATAATGCTCTGAAAGAAACGCAATCAGCCGAAGCCCAGTCGCCTCATAAGCGCGCACCGTGTGGAGCGACATCCGGCGATTGTCGCGCAGGTGGCCTGCCCAGTTGTTGACGACTTCGTTCATTTCATCCGATTTTTTGCCCGGTCTTTTCCCAGTCGGCAAGGAATCCGGCGATGCCTTTTTCGGTCAACACATGGTTGAACAATGCTTTGATAACGGCGGGCGGCGCGGTCATCACGTCCGCGCCAATCCGCGCGCTTTCAAGCACATGGATCGGGTGGCGGACGCTGGCGACGAGGATCTCAGTCGCGAAATTATAATTGTCATAAATGAGGCGAATATCCGAAATCAGCGCCATCCCGTCAAAGCCATTGTCATCGTGCCGCCCGACGAACGGCGAGATGAAGCTCGCGCCCGCCTTGGCCGCGAGCAGCGCTTGGTTGGCCGAAAAACAGAGCGTGACATTGACCATTGTGCCATCGCTGCGCAGCGCCTTGCACGTCTTGAGGCCGTCAATCGTCAGCGGCACCTTGATGCAGACATTGTCCGCGATCTTGCGCAGGATTTCCGCCTCTTTCATCATCGTTGGATGATCAAGCGCGACGACTTCAGCCGAAACCGGCCCATCAACCAGCGCGCAAATCTCCTTCGTCACTTCGATGAAATCACGCCCCGCTTTGTGGATCAGCGATGGGTTGGTGGTCACCCCGTCAAGCAGGCCAGTCGCGGCAAGTTCGGCAATGTCCTTGGTGTCGGCGGTATCAACGAAGAATTTCATGGGGCGAGGCTTCCTTTGCGCGGTGTTGCCGCTCTTTAGCCGAAATCGCTTTTAAGACAATGCGTGGTTTCGCCGGTGCCACCAGAAGATAAAAGGCGGGAGGAGGAGCTCGCTCACCGCAAGTGCAATAATTGTCGGCGAAGGCCACCCGTGAAGCGCAACCGAGAGAATCCGCGTTACTCCAGCGGCAAAGGTCATCCACAACAAAATCCTGAAAATCAGCGCATAACGCGCCATGTCGCGCGTGCAGACCCAGAGCAATATGCCGTAGAGCATATAGGACGTGCCGTAAAAACGGTTCTGACTGTTAAGCGACGGCTCAGCCAGCGTTTCCGCCGACAGTTTGGCCCCAAGCATCACCTCTGCGCCAACACCGAGCAGCAGATGTGAACTGCCCGCAAGCAGAATCGTGATCGCCATTATCCGCAAGAAAATGATCATGCCTGTTGTTAGCGCCTTTTGCACAAATTGCCAAAACCGCTAGTGAGTATGAATGTCCCGCGCGCGCGTCCTCCTCTTTAACCCGGCTCTCGGCCCGCTTGATTACCGGGTGCCGCACGGCATGGCGGTTGAACCGGGAAGCATTGTGCTTGCGCCGCTCGGGCCGCGTCAGCTGATCGGGGTTGTTTGGGAAGAGGCGCATATGCCAAGCGCTGGCGAGGTTGGCGATAACCGCCTGCGCAACGTACTCAGCGTATTTGATGTGCCGCCGATTGGCGCGCCGCTGCGGCGGTTGATCGAATGGACGGCGAATTATTACCTCTCGCCCCCGGCTGCCGTGCTGCGGATGGTGCTATCGTCAGCGTCGGCGCTTCAGGGTAGCCCAAGTGTTGTTGAGTACCGGCTGGCCGCGACGCTGCCGGAAAAGCTCACTACTCAGCGTGCCCAAGCCGTCGAGCGTATTGGTGAACGCCAAGGGTTGATCCGCGAACTTGCAACGATTGCCGACGTGTCTGACGCGGTGATACGCGGGATGGTCAAGGCCGGGATGCTGATTGGCCAGACGGTTCAGCTTGATACGCCGTTCATCCCGCCCGACCCTGACTTTCATCATCCTGCGTTATCCGACGAGCAGCGCGCCGCCGCCGATTGGCTGGTGGACGCAGTGGAGGCCAAGAGTTTCGCACCCGTACTTCTCGACGGAGTTACCGGCTCTGGTAAAACCGAGGTATATTTTGAGGCGATCGCAGCGACACTCAAGGCGGGCAAGCAAACCCTCGTCCTGCTCCCCGAAATTGCGCTGACCGAGCCGTTTCTGCGGCGGTTTGAAGCACGTTTCGGCCATGCGCCCGTTGCTTGGCACAGCGATTTGCGCCAGTCGCAGCGGCGGCGGGCATGGCGCGCGATTGCCCACGGTGAGGCGCTCGTCACCGTTGGCGCGCGTTCGGCGCTGTTCCTGCCCTACCGCAATCTTGGGCTGATCATCGTTGATGAGGCGCATGAAACGAGCTTCAAGCAGGAAGACGGCGTAGGCTATCACGCGCGCGATGTTGCGGTAATGCGTGCGCGGTTTGAGGGCGTGCCGATTGTCCTCGCCACCGCAACCCCCGCGATTGAAACCCGTCAGCAGGTCGCGCTTGGTCGCTATAGCGAACTCAAACTGCCGGGGCGGTACGGCGTGGCGGAAATGCCCGAGATTATCGCGCTCAACCTGACGCAAGATGCCCCCGAACGCGGGCGGTGGTTGGCACCTACGCTCGTTGCGGCGATGAGTGAGACGCTTGCGAAGGGTGAGCAAAGCCTGCTCTTCCTCAATCGGCGCGGTTTTGCTCCGCTCACGCTGTGCCGCCACTGCGGTCACCGTTTCCAATGCCCCAATTGCACCGCGTGGATGGTTGAACACCGCCTGATCCAGCGGCTTCAGTGCCACCACTGCGGCCACGCTATGCCGCCGCCGCGCGCGTGCCCGCAGTGTCATGAGGAGGATGCGTTGGTCGCCTGCGGCCCCGGTGTTGAGCGCATCGCCGATGAGGTCGCGCTGCTCTTCCCAGAGGCGCGGCGCGCGGTCGTCACTTCGGATACGCTCTGGTCTCCGGCCAAGGCGGCGGAGTTTGTCGGGCGGATGGAGGCGGGCGATATTGATATCGTGATTGGCACGCAGTTGGTGACCAAAGGCTATCATTTCCCCAATCTCACGCTCGTTGGCGTCGTCGATGCAGACCTTGGCCTGCAAGGCGGAGACCTTCGCGCGGCGGAGCGCAGTTTTCAGCAGATTGCCCAAGTCGCGGGGCGGGCCGGACGCGGAGCCAAGCCGGGGCGAGTGTTCGTCCAGACGCATGAACCCAATGCGCCGGTGATCCGGGCCTTAGTATCGGGTGACTCCGAGGCCTTTTATGCTGCCGAAACCGAAGCGCGCAAAGATGCGGGCGCGCCGCCCTTTGGGCGCTTTGCCGGGATCATTGTTTCGTCCGAGTCCTTGAAAGAGGCGCAGGATGCCGCCGCGCTCATCGGCCGCACCGCGCCCAAGGTGGAAGGGATGGAGGTCTACGGCCCCGCCCCCGCCCCGCTCGCAATGCTGCGCGGCAGGCACCGGATGCGCCTGCTAATCCACGCCCGCCGCGCACTTGATGTGCAGGATGTGATCCGCGATTGGCTGGGCGCGCTTGAATGGCCACGCGGGGTGCGGGTGAATGTGGATATTGACCCGTATAGTTTTGTTTGAAGCGGCGTGATGGCCGTCACGGGCTGAACCAAGACTTATAACATAGCACTGCCGCTTCAATGATCCATTGGGGAGGTTCACATGAAGAAGTATGCGAGTCCTTGGCTAACGATTGGCGCTATGGCTTTTTTGCCGATGATGTCGGGTTGCGCTTCATTTGATGGTTCTGCAAAGCCCGTCATTCCGGTCGGACAAATTATAAAAATTGCAGACAAATACGACATCGACAAGTCTCTTATCGCCATTGCTGACATAAGCGATGACCATGGTAAGCAAGTATTTCGTAACCGCGTCATTGCCATAAATATGGCCGCAATTGATGCTCGGTATATGGAATTTCGAACTGATCTGTCGCGACAGATTAAGGGCGGTAACTTCGGCCTTGATACTGCCATTCTGGGGTTGACAGGAGTTGGCGCACTTGCCGGAAAAACTACTGCTAACATTCTTTCGGCCGGTGCGGCCGGACTCACAGGCACCAAATCCGCGCTTAGCAAGGACGTCTATTTCGAGAGAACCTTGCCGGTATTGCTGACCAGCCTCGAAACGCGCCGATTGAAGATTGCAACCGAGATTGTGAAGCGGATGCGCAACGAAAATGCCAATGGATATACACTTGACGAGGCGTTTCTTGACCTGAACCGCTACCAAATGGCCTCTTCATTAGACGGCGCGCTCGAACAATTATCGAGCGACGCCTCAGCCCGACAAGTCACGGAGCAGCGCAAATATGATATTATTTTCGACGCGTGCGAACCCGACGATGCGACGACTGCGCTTTGGCCTCAGATATTCACGTCACTTAACGAAGTGACCGATATTGCAAAACTTAAAGCTATAGGCAGTTTTGCTGGCGCGCCGGCAAGCGATGACGCCGATACCCAGCGCGAGTCGATCCGTAACCTGCTCAATTCGAAATATTGTTCGGCCGCAGCGGCGCAATCACTGCTGAACAAAATCGACGAAATGAAAGGAAGTTGAACATGAAACGTGATATTGGTTTCAAGAAGGATCATACGCTTGCTAGTCTGCAAACCGCGTTAAGAAGTTTTGAAGGGGCATTCGGAACCCTGTTTGGGCTCGGGAACAATGGCAGCAAAACAGTCGGACAATTCGATTCCGCAATACCTTCACCGGGCAGCTTAATGCTAAAAATGGTTGTCGCCGGAACCGCTGTCTTGCCACAGGGGGCGACCGTAATTTGTCAAGGCGATGTTTTTATTCTTGGAGCACTTCAAGGTGTCGTGGCTTATCGCTAGCCATAGAATTTGCCCCGCGCGAAAAAAACCAACTCAGCACCGCTGAGGTGAATGCCAATCTACAAGCCACATTGACATATAAAGAATTCTTTATATGTAGATCATATGACTCTGCCTCTCGCCATTTTCCGTGCGCTTGCTGATCCCACCCGGCTTCGGATTGTGGCGCTGTTGCGCGCGATGGAGCTTTCGGTGGGGGAGTTGGCCCAAGTGCTTGGCCAGAGCCAGCCGCGCGTTTCGCGTCACGTCAAAATCCTCTGCGATGCAGGCGTTGCCGCGCGGCGCAAAGAGGGAAGCTGGGTCTTTCTTGTGCCTGGCGATACGTTCCGCGTTACGCCGCTGTTCGCTGCGATTGATGCCTGGGATGAGGGCGATCATTGGACGATTGCTGATGCGGCGCGGCTTGCCGCAGTACGTGAAGACCGCGCGCTTGCCGCCGAGCGTTATTTTGCGAGCCACGCCGAACATTGGGACGCGATGCGATCACTTCATGTGGCGGAGGATCAGGTTGAGGCGGCACTCGCGCGCGCGCTTGGTCAGGCTCCTATCGGGCGTTTGGTTGACGTTGGCACTGGCACCGGGCGGATGCTCGCGCTGTTTGCAGGCGGAGCAACCCACGCCACGGGCATTGACCGCAGCCCCGAAATGCTCCGGCTTGCGCGCGCTAAACTCAACGGTGCTGCGATTGAGCTGCGTCAGGGCGATATCGGCGCGCTGCCGCTTGAGAACGGTTGTGCTGATACGATTATCCTCCATCAGGTTCTCCATTATCTCCCAGCGCCCGAAGCTGCGATTGCCGAGCTTGGGCGTATCTTAGCGCCGGGTGGCCGCGTGCTGATCGTTGATTTCGCCAGCCATGATCTTGAGGAATTGCGAGACCGCGATGCCCATGCCCGGCTCGGTTTTTCCGATGATCAGATCAGCGGCTGGTTCGCTGCGGCGGGGCTGGATTATTCCGCTGTCGAAAGCCTTGCGGGCCATACGCTCACCGTCAAAATCTGGTGCGGGGCAAAGCCTGCCGCCGCCGCAGCACTTCCCAATTTGAAAGTAGTTTCTGCATGACAACGCCCCCGCTCACCCTCTCGCAATTTGATGAAGCGCGCCGTGCGCTGTCGACGCCGCTGTTCGCTGATCTCGCGGGCGATGTTGATGTGAGCTTTGAATTTTTCCCACCCAAATCTGAGAAAATGGAAGAGCAGCTTTGGATGACAATGCAAACGCTTGAGCCTTTTGCCCCGCGCTTTGTTTCGGTAACTTACGGCGCAGGCGGTTCGACGCGTGAACGGACACATAATACAGTCGCGCGGATCGCCAGGGAAACCGCGATTCCAGCCGCCGCGCATTTGACTTGCGTTGAAGCGAGCAAGGCTGAAATTGCCGATGTCGCCAATGCCTATTGGGAGGCTGGCGTCCGCCATATCGTGGCACTGCGCGGCGATCCGCCGACGGCGGGCGGCACATTCACTCCGCATCCCGATGGCTATGCAGGGGCCGCAGAATTGGTTGAAGGTTTGCGCAAGCTCCACCCGTTTGAAATTTCGGTGAGCGCTTATCCTGAGGTGCACCCAGAGGCTGCCTCAGCCCAGTCTGACCTGGACAATCTCAAGCGCAAACTTGATGCGGGCGCGAGCCGCGCGATTTCGCAATTCTTCTTTGAGCCTGACACTTTCTTCCGCTTCCGCGATGCCGTGGCGGCGGCGGGGATTTCGGCGGAGATTACTCCGGGCATCATGCCAGTGACCAACTTCGCCAGCGTCCTGCGCATATCAAAACTCTGCGGTACGGCAGTGCCGCCGTGGCTTGGCCGTTTATTCGATGGGCTTGATGATCATCCCGCCGCGCGTCAGCTTGTTGCCGCAACGGTCGCTGCTGAAATGTGCCGCAGGCTTTATGCGGGCGGCGTCCGCCATTTCCATTTTTACACGCTCAACCGGGCTGAATTGTCGTTCGCGATTTGCCATTTGCTTGGTCTGCGCGGCACTGTTGCCCAACAGGAGAAAGCCGCATGAGTGCGCGCGCAAAACTGATCGCTGCGGCCGCCGAGCGCATCCTGCTCACCGACGGCGCATTCGGCACCGAGATCCAGAATTACAAACTTGATGAGGCGGCCTATGCCGGTGACCTTGGCCTCACGCATGATCAAAAGGGCAATAACGATATCTTGGTGCTGACCAAGCCGTCAGTCCCCGATGAGATCACCCGCGCTTACCTCGCGGCGGGATCGGACATTGTTTCGACCAACACCTTCAGTGCGAACCGGATCAGCCAGGCCGATTACGGGGCCGAACATCTCGTGCGTGAAATCAACGTCGCGTCTGGCCAGATCGCGCGTAAGGCCGCTGATGAAGCTGAGGCCGCCGATGGCCGCCCGCGCTTTGTGGCGGGGGCCATCGGCCCGACCAACAAGACGCTTTCGCTGTCGCCCGACGTCAATGATCCCGGCTTTCGTGAGATTGATTTTGATTATCTCAAAGACGTTTACCGCGAACAAGTTGACGCGCTGATTGAGGGCGGGGTGGATTTTATCCTGATCGAAACAATTTTCGATACGCTTAATGCCAAGGCGGGCGTGATGGCGGTGTTGGAGGCAGAGCAAGCGCTTGGTCGCGAGATTCCGATGATGATTTCGATGACGATTACCGATCTTTCGGGGCGCAACCTTTCGGGCCATACGGTCGAGGCATTCTGGCACGCCGTTCGCCATGCCAAGCCGCTCACGATTGGGCTGAACTGTTCGTTCGGCGCGCAGCAGCTTCGCCCGCATGTCCGCGTGCTCGCCGATATCGCCGATACGCTGATCATGATTTATCCCAATGCCGGCCTGCCCAATGATCTGGGCGAATATGATGAGCTGCCCGATCAGACGGCGGGCTTCGTCAGCGAGTGGGCGGTTGACGGTCAGGTCAATATCCTTGGCGGCTGCTGTGGATCAACGCCCGCGCATATCGCCGCGATGGCTGAAGCGATAAAGGGGTTAGCGCCGCGCGCGCTGCCTGCGCCGCCTGTCGTTACCCGGCTTGCCGGGCTGGAGCCGATGGTGCTTGCGGCGTGACGGCAATATCAGAAACACCGTTCGTGCTGAGCCTGTCGAAGCACTGCCTTTCTACTGGCAGGCGGTTTGAAGAAAATGCAGGGCTTCGACAAGCTCAGCCCAAACGGAATCATTTATGACCCAATCCACCGCCTCCTTCGTCAACATCGGCGAGCGCACCAACGTCACTGGCTCCGCCGCGTTCAAGAAGCTGATCATGGCCGATGATTATGCCAAGGCGGTTGAAGTCGCGCGGCAGCAGGTCGAAAATGGTGCGCAGATTATCGACATCAACATGGATGAAGGCCTGCTCGACGCGCATTATGCGATGACGACCTTCCTCAAGCTGATCTCCGCCGAACCCGACATCGCGCGCGTGCCGTTCATGATCGATAGCTCAAAATGGTCAGTCATTGAGGCGGGCCTCAAATGCGTGTCGGGCAAGCCAATCGTCAATTCGATCAGCATGAAGGAAGGCGAGGCGCAATTCCTCGAACAAGCGCGCAAGTGCATGAATTACGGCGCGGCTGTCGTCGTGATGGCGTTTGATGAGGTTGGCCAGGCTGACACCGAAATCCGCAAGATTGAGATTTGCGAACGCGCCTATAAGCTGCTGATTGGTATCGGTTTTCCGCCCGAAGATATCATCTTTGATGCCAATGTGTTTGCGGTCGCAACGGGGATTGAAGAGCATAATAATTATGCGGTCGATTTTATTGAGGCGGTCAAGGAAATCCGCATCCGCTGCCCGCATGTCCATTTTTCGGGCGGGCTATCCAATCTGAGCTTCTCATTCCGGGGCAATGAGCCAGTTCGCCGCGCGATGCACAGCGTGTTCCTTTATCATGCGATTCCGGCTGGCCTTGACATGGCGATCGTTAACGCGGGCCAGCTTGATATTTATGACGCGATAGACCCTGAACTACGCGCGGCGTGCGAGGATGTGATCCTCAACCGCAATCCAGAGGCAACTGAACGGCTCGTTACGCTGGCCGATAAGTTTCGCGGCACTGATGCGGCGACTGAAAAAGCCGCCGAAGAATGGCGCGGTTGGCCGGTCACCAAGCGGCTCGAACATGCGCTGGTCAAGGGCATCGATATGTATGTCGTTGAGGATACCGAGGAATGCCGCCAATCCGCCGCGCGCCCAATCGAGGTGATCGAAGGGCCGTTGATGGACGGAATGAATGTCGTCGGCGATCTGTTCGGTTCGGGCAAGATGTTCCTGCCGCAAGTCGTCAAATCGGCGCGCGTGATGAAGAAAGCCGTCGCGCACCTCATCCCCTATATTGAGGCATCGAAGGAACCCGGCGCGCGCGCCAAGGGCCGGATCATCATGGCGACGGTCAAGGGCGATGTGCATGATATTGGCAAGAATATCGTCGGCGTCGTGCTTCAGTGCAACGGTTATGAAGTCATCGATCTCGGCGTGATGGTGCCGTGGAGCAAGATCCTTGAAGCGGCCAATGAGAATGATGCTGACATCATCGGGCTGTCAGGACTAATCACGCCCTCGCTTGATGAAATGGTCACCGTTGCCGAAGAAATGAAGCGCGCTGGCTTTTCAATTCCGCTGCTGATTGGCGGGGCGACGACGTCAAAGGTGCATACCGCCCTTCGGATTGATGCGGCTTATGATGGCCCGGTGATCCATGTGCTTGATGCCAGTCGTGCGGTTGGCGTGGCGTCCACCTTGCTGTCGGATACGCAGCGTGACGGCTTCGTCAAGCAGACGGCGGCGGATTATCAGCATGTCCGTGATCTGCGCGGCAGCAAAGGGCAAAACCCGCTGGCACCGATTGAAGATGCACGGCTCAATGCGTTTGTCGCGGATATGAGCGACAAACCGCCGCCGCCCGAACAACCCGGCATTCATGTGTTTGCCGATTGGGATTTGACGCAATTGCGCGGCATGATTGATTGGAAGCCGTTCTTTCAGGCGTGGGAGCTCGCGGGGAATTTTCCAGACATCCTCACCGATGAAGTGGTCGGCGAAAGTGCGTCGGGCCTTTATGCTGACGCGCAGGCGATGCTTGACCAGATTATCGCGGAGAAGTGGCTGACCGCAAAGGGCGTCGTTGGGCTATGGCCATGCCGCCGTGACGGCGATGATGTGATCCTGCATCTTGATGATGAAAGCCATGTCTGGATGCCGTTCCTGCGCCAGCAAGTGAAGAAACGTGAGGGCCGCGCCAATATGTGCCTTGCTGACTTCATTGATCCGCAGGGCGATTGGATCGGCGGCTTTGCAGTGACAACGGGCCACGGGATTGAGCCGCACCTGGCGCGGTTCAAAGCCGATAATGATGATTATTCGGATATCCTCCTGAAGGCATTGGCCGACCGCCTTGCCGAGGCATTCGCCGAAAGCCTCCACCAACATGTCCGCATGACGCTGTGGGGCTATGCCCCCAAGGAGCAACTCACCAATGAAGCGCTCATTAAGGAGCAATATCGCGGCATCCGCCCAGCGCCGGGCTATCCCGCCTGCCCCGATCATAGTCTTAAACCGATCCTGTTTGATCTGCTGAGCGGCACTGAAAATACCGGGATCACCCTCACCGAAAGCTTCGCGATGATGCCAACGGCGGCGGTCAGCGGCTTCTATTTCGGCCATCCCGACAGCGAATATTTCGGCGTGGCGCGCGTCGGCCCGGATCAGGTCGCCGACTATGCCGCCCGGCGCGGGGTTGATCTGGCGACGGCGGAGCGGTGGTTGCGGCCTAATTTGGATTGAGTGCAGTTTGTGACACATATTATGATATGTGACATGATGCTCTATTTGTGACATGGTGCCTTTCTGGTTGATTCAGGAAGGGTTGAAAATGGGCGTACAGGTAAAAGTCGCAGCCAATGGGCGTATCGTCCTCCCCGCCGATGTCCGCAAGCAATTGGGGCTTGAGGGCGGCGGCACACTGATGCTCAACGTCGATGAATTCGGCGTGACGCTCACCACATTCCAACAACGCATCGCCAAAGCGCAGGCGCTGTATAAGGAAATGATGAAGGACAAGCAGGATTTCACTGTCGCCGAATTTGTCGCCGAAAAACGGGCAGAAGCCGCACTGGAAAAATATTGAGCGCTGTCGTTCTTGATGCGTCGGCCCTCGTTGCATTGCTACGCGGCGAATCGGGTGCGCCGATTGTTGCCGAAAATGTGCGCGGTGCCGCTGTTAGTGCGGTCAACTTTGGTGAGACGGCACAGCGCCAATATAAGGCAGGGACAAGTCGACAAGAGTTTGAGGAGGTCATTGCGCCACTCAATCTCAACATCGTTTCAGTCGATCGGGCAATGGCGCTTGATGCGGCAGATATAAGAGAAATCGCTCGCCAGAAAGGCCTATCCCAAGCCGATTGCATCTGCCTCGCGCTCGCCAAGCGAATGGGTGTTACCGCGATGACGGCGGATCAGAAATGGCTCGAAATTGCCGGTGCAGTCGGGGTTGAAGTGCGGGTGGTGCGTTAGAGGCCAAGATGCCCCTTTATCATCTGCTGCACTTCGTGAAACAAATCATCTGGCAACATACCAGTTTTGCGCGCACGTCCTGCTTCAACAGTCGAAATCTTCGCTGTTCGGATCACGCAGGGAACGTTTAAGCCGCATTCTGCAAAACGTGTTTCGAGCGAGATATCGCCGGGCCATCCGCGATTGGCCGCACTCGTAATCATTAGCACCCAAAGCAATTCAGCCTCGCCACCAAGCGCGCCAGCGCTCACAACCAGTGCAGGGCGATCACGCAGGCGCGGCGCTTCAACAAAGGGGAATGGCACCCAGACGATATCACCAGCAGCGAATGCGCGGTCAGTGATTGTCGAACGCCTTGCAATCGGCGTCGCTCGCCCATTCGGTAAAAGTCGCGAAATTATTGACGAACGGATCGGCGGCAAGCCGTGCCCGCGTTACCACAACCTGATCGCCGTCAATATCCCAAACCACATCATCCCCCGGCTCAAGCCCAAGCGCAAGGCGCACAGCGCGTGGGATCGTGGTTTGCGCCTTGGCGGTGATTCGTCCGAGGATCATAGGATGTAGGTAAGGGATTTCCTTACCGAAAGCAAGAATGAAGATTTTTATTGTGGAGCACACGACGACCCATGGGCGATAGAGTTTAAACAGCCATTCTCAAAACGATCCCGTCAGGCAAATAAAATCCATTGAAGCGATTGTTAGAAAAATGAGCGCTTCCCAGCCCCTCCATTCTTAATACCGAACTCATACCACTAACCGCTGGATGATCATCTTTTTTAAATTCTATATCGCTGATGTCGAGTCCTGGAATTTTGTCCCGATTCTCAGAGATCAAACCAGCAAGGATGCGATAGAATTCAAATTTATCGGTAACTTCTTTCGACGGAACAATCCACAACCGCCACCGCTCTGTATCAGAATTGTAAACCCACATAGCCGCTCTAGGCTTTAGTCGGCTTTTATCGAGAATCTCAATCAGAGCAGTCCCATCACTCACCAGACTGTTTTTATCCATGGTAAAATCCCATTCATTGGATCGCCAACGGCTTTCAGCAAAAGCTGTGCAGCCATTGCGTCAACTGATTCATAGCGCACTTCTGGACTCCAGTCACCCGCCAATCCCCAATAAGCCTGAAACGTTTGGTCTTGATCCTGCTTTTCTCGCAGTGCTTGCTTCAAACCTGCTGCTGCAATCAGCTTTTCTAAATCGTGGGTATTAACATCGTTAATGAACCTACGGGGTGGAATCGTTTCAGCGATGATTTGTTTTGCGATGCACGCTTTCAAGCCAAGCTCAAGGGCATATCCTGCCAGATAATAAGCATTAGAAAATCGTTGGTGTTCCAAGAGGAGCGCCGCGTCAACGAATTTCATCTCCGAGAGACGTTGGAGCTCAATCCGGGAATTACCGTCTGCCATTTAGGAAGCCCCTACACCCGCATTGGCATCAGCACATAGAGTGCGCTTGCTTTGTCATTTTCCTTGATCAGCGTCGGTGCTGCCGCGTCGGCCAAATGCACCTCGACCGTATCGCCGTCGATCTGCGCAAGAATGTCCATCAGATACCGTGCGTTGAAGCCAATCTCGAAACCATTGGCGCTATATTCGCCCGAGACTTCTTCGGCGGCCGTCCCGTTTTCGGGGCTGGTGACTGAGAGCGTGATCTTGTCGGTATCGAGCGCCATTTTGACCGCGCGGGTTTTTTCGCTCGCGATGGTGGCGACGCGGTCAACGCCTTCCATGAAGCTTTTGGGGTCGATCCGCAGGATCTTGTCATTGCCCGTCGGGATCACGCGGCTGTAATCAGGGAATGTGCCGTCGATCAGCTTAGACGTGAGTACGGCTGTGCCCATGCTGAACCGGATTTTGCTTGGGGAGAGCGAAACCTCAACGCTGCCATCCACTTCATCAAGCAGCTTGCGCAGTTCAGCGATGCATTTGCGCGGCACGATGATGTCGGGCATTCCGGCCGCACCTTCGGGCCGGGGCACGGT
>JANOXQ010000108.1:0-2835 GCA_031418495.1 Sphingomonadales bacterium | reverse complement strand
CGCGCGTGGGAAAAATACTGACTAACTTTGCCGTGGCTCAGGCGCTTTTCCTGTCGGCATCCGCCGTTGGGCAAGTCGCGGATAACAATGCCGTTGCCGCGAATAATGGCTGGTCAGTCGAGCAAAAGCGCGATGCGGCGTGGCATTACGATCAGCATAAGAAGCTTTCCGCCGCGATTGCAGCCCTAGCGCCTCAGCGCCCCGGCGTGGTTGACGCGTATGTCGTTTCAATCGGGCTAGACGGCGATCCGGTGTTCGGGCGTGAGGCGAGCGAGGCCGCCAAGGTGCTTTCCCGCAGATACGGGGCCGCCGGGCGCAGCATCATACTCGCCACGGGCGCAAAGAGCCTCGCCCCGCAAGGCTCACCCACCAACCTCGCCACCGCACTCGCCGCCGTTGCCGCCAAAATGGATGTGAAAGAGGATGTCCTCATCCTCTACGCCACCAGCCACGGCACCGCCGAAGTCGGGCTTGTCTACCGCGACGGGGAGGAGGGGTATGGCCTGATCAGCCCCAAACGACTGGCGAAGATGCTGGACGGGCTTAGCATCAACCGGCGAATGCTGCTGATCTCGGCCTGCTTCTCGGGCGTTTTTGTGCCCGCCCTCAAGAGCGACACCAGCGTCATCGTCACCGCCGCCTCGGACGCGCGAACCTCGTTCGGTTGTGCGGCGACCAACGACTGGACCTACTTCGGTGACGCGCTGATCAACACCGCGCTGCGCAAAAGCCAGCCCTTCGACAAAGCCGTGCGCGACGCCCTCATCCTTATCAATGGCTGGGAAAGCGAACGCGGGCTGGATTCGTCAGAGCCACAAGTGTTTGTCGGGGAGAAGGCCGGCGCTTGGCTCGGCGTGCTTGAGAAGCGCGTACCGAGTGTGGCGACGGCAAAGGTCGGGAGACCAGCGATTGCGGGGAATGTTGTAGAGGCTGGGCGGTAGGGGCTTGACAAATTATGGTGAAACCGCCATGCACGCGACATGAACAGTGAGCCAGTGAAGCCTGTTGCCTGGGTCAGTTCGAGCAAAAAAGATTTCCGTGCTTTTCCTGACGATGTCCAGGATGCGATGGGGTTTGCGCTCTATCAGGCGCAGATTGGTAGCTGGCATAGCATGATGAAACCGTTGAAGGGCTTTGGCGGCGCGGGCGTGGTTGAGTTGGTTGAGAACGACAAAGGCGAGACATACCGGGCCGTCTACACCGTCCGCTTTGAACAGGCAGTCTATGTCCTCCACGCCTTTCAGAAGAAATCGAAATCTGGGATCAAAACACCGCAGCAAGACATGGATATGATCAAATCGCGCCTCAAACTGGCAGAAGCACATCACCAACAGTATCAAACACCGAAAGGCAGCGCATGACCATAGAAACCATCGAAATGGGCACTGGCAATCTCTTTGCCGACCTTGGCTATGCTGATGCTGACACCCATTTGTTCAAAGCGCAGCTTGTTATGCGCCTCAAAGACGTGATGACCGGGCAGAGCATGACGCAAACCGCCGCCGCCAAAGCCACCGGCGTCAGCCAGCCCGATATGTCACGCATCCTCAAGGGCCATTTCCGCGACGTGTCAGTCGAGCGCCTCATGCGAATGCTCACGCGCCTCGGCTGCGAGATTGATGTGATTGTGCGGCCACAAGGGGGCGAGGGGCAGGTGTCCGCGATCCGGTTTGTTGAGGCTGGGGGGTGAGGGGTCGGCGGCGGGAATCAGTGAAACTGTCTTCAGTGTATTACTTCACCATACAAGCGAAACACCTTTAATTTGATTTGAGTAACACACATGACGATTGTATAATTTTCAAACAATTTATTTTTCAGGGGGTTTAGGGCCACTTGGAACAAGAAAAATCCCAATAATTAATAAAAATATAGTCATCCCGAATAACCTGCCGTCGTCCGGAGCCGTGTAGCGATCAATAACAAGGCAAATGACGCAAATGACGATAAGCGCTTGAGCCCACAGTTGGTAATTATTGCCGTCCCACTCAGATTTCACTCTGACTTCTCCGATTAGCGTTAAATTTTTACGACCATTTTTTCGCTCATTCCAATTCGCCTCGTCTCACCGTCGAGACTCGATTACTTCTCAACCAGTATATTGCATATTTTCACGCCTATTAGGCAATAGCAAGACTCCCATTTATCGTATTCGTCAACCACGCTCACGCATCGCTCTGCGCCCCCTCACCCTTCCGCCGCTGCGCGGCTCCCTCCCTCTCCCTCAAGGGGAGAGGGATTTTAGTCCGCTGCCTCTACATGCAGCCAATCTGCGTGGCGTGGGGCTTTCTTGGTCTGGCTCCACTCTTCGAGCATCAAAGGCGCAACACGGGCGAGTTCGCTATACTGCGCTTCCGTCCCGATATTGCAGGCCAACTCCAAACGGTGGCCGTTGGGATCAAAGAAATAGATTGAGCGGAAAATCCCGTGGAACGTCGGCCCTAGGACTTCGACGCCTTGGCGCTCGATATGTGCCTTGGCCGCTTTGAGCGTATCAAAATCGGCGACTTCGAACGCGAGGTGCTGCACCCACGCAGGCGTCTGCAAATCGCGGCTCATTTCGGGTTGGTTGGGCAGTTCAAAAAACGCCACGACATTGCCGCCGCCGCAATCAAGGAAGACGTGCATATAAGGGTCATAGGCACCTGTTGAGGGCACATGATCCTCAGCAAAGGCATTGGTATATTTCATGCCAAGCACGCGTTCGTACCACTGCACCGTCTCCTTCGCATCCTTGCAGCGATAGGCGACGTGGTGGATCCGGTTGAGGGCGAAAGGGTGGGTCATAGTTCAGTCTCCGTTCGTGTCGAGCGCAGTCGAGACACGTTACGCCGGGTG
>JANOXQ010000107.1:0-23426 GCA_031418495.1 Sphingomonadales bacterium | reverse complement strand
TTCAGGATGGGATATTCTGGATTGCGCGGACGGGCGTTGCACGGCACGACCTGCATGAGCATTTTGGCAAATGATCATCGGTTTACCATCAGTTCTGGCGCTGGACGCTGTCGGGGTTGTGGGAACTTCTACTCGAAGCCTTCAACGACAGCGGCGGCGGCAACCCCAGCTTGCAGATGATCGACAGCAGTATGATCCGGGCGCACCACTGTTCAGCCGGCGCTCCGGCGCTAAAGCATGTGCTGAGCCTTGTTAGTTTGCGCAAGTCGATACGACAAAACCGCTGACAGCTATCTCGGCTTCATCCACATCGTCTCAATCCAACTGTGGATGCGC
This sequence comes from Sphingomonadales bacterium, assembly GCA_031418495.1. Taxonomy (GTDB): domain Bacteria; phylum Pseudomonadota; class Alphaproteobacteria; order Sphingomonadales; family Sphingomonadaceae; genus Aquisediminimonas. The sequence continues at coordinate 23,090 of JANOXQ010000107.1, read as the reverse complement.
CAATGTGTCAACGCCTTCTAGTATTTTCAATGACTTCGTTCTCGCCCTATTGGAATGACCAGCGGTGGTCCTGAACACCCTAAAAGACTGCGCCAAGCATCAGATTTCTGGTCAGGCCGGGCCAAATACGTCCTCTACAGCAAAGTTAGGTTCTTCATTTAAGAAGACGCTTCAATCAACGACCGCTCAAGCACGGGATCGCGACCAACGGCAATGTCATCTGCGGTTAGAGCGATATTGATATCAGGAACCAATCCGGCATCAGGTTGCGGCGTTGTGCGGAAAAACCCGGTGAGCGGCAAATCTACCTCTAGCCCTGAATTGGGCAAGCGTAAGAAATAAAACGAGCCGCCGTTGATACCCCGCCGATTACCGCCCGTTGGGGCACCGATCACTGTGCCGAGCTTGTAAGACTTTACGATGCTCGCAAACTGAAAAGTGGCCGAGCTGTTTTGGGCATCGGTCAAGACGATCAGCCGACCCTTAAAGCGTGGCCCCTTTGGCGCGATGTTATTCGCTGGGCCTGAATCAAGCCGGTAAAAACCATTGCGCAAATCCTCCGCGCCTTCGCCCAACTTCGCAAAACTTGGATCCCATGTGTCGAGATAGGGTTTCAATTCTGCAGGTATTTGACGGTAGCGAACGCGCCGTTCTACCGCCTCCACTGCAAGTAATGTGTCGAGCATCCTTGCGATAATGGCATTTCCGCAATCAAGCCCGCCCTCATTGCCGCGAATGTCAACAACCAGCGCCTTGACCTTGCGACTTTCAATCTCGGCAAAGCACCCATTAATATAGGCCTGCCAATCCCATTTGCTGTCATATAAAGCCCAATCTGGCATAGCGAGCACAGCCACGCCATTTTGCCGATAATCTATGTTCCATACCGATCCATCGGCGCGTGCCTGCGCTGAATTTCGCTTGGCCGAACGGCGCTTTGCAAGCGAAATTGGCCCAACATCTGCCTTGGACGCACAACCATCCAAACCAACGATATCGAGTGCATAGGCAGTCACCCCTGGATAGAGCAGGTTGAAGAAGATATCGAAGGTTTCCCATTCATCTTCAGCGCGGAGATCCAACAGCGCGCGCCTTTTATCATCATTCGATCCATCGGCACGAACGAGCGGGATAAGCCGTTTCAGGATCGTCTGGGTAGTGACGCCGTTAATCCGTGTGAGCACTGTTCCGGGCACAAGGCGCGCATTCTCACTTTGGTTGCGGGTGATGACGATCCGTCCGCCGATCCAGCGGAAGAGAAAGGGCAGGCGAGGAATATCCGCAAAAAGTGTTTTTTGGACAGTATCCGACTGGTTATAGAAATTGGCGTAGGTATGACCACATTTAACCGTCGCCAAAAAGCGGGAAAGCGACAGATAAGCGGAGGCCAACGTCTGGTCACAGCTCCAATCACGTTCAAGCGCGTTGAGGCGCGCGTTGACTTGCGCGGGGGTGGCGTAGCGATAAAGGCCGGGGTGCATCTGCGTGTAAGCCTGCCGCAAAATCGCGATATCGTCCTTGAGCTTTGCACCCAACAGCATAGCCTGCTTTGCGGCGCCAAGCGCACGGATAGGCAAAAAAGTTGAGGCCGCCAACCCAGCCCCGGATTGCAAAAGGGTTCGCCGTGTTTGATTCATTACCCCATAAACCCAAACAAATGTCCCGCCACTTTGCGCATCTGGATTTCTTCTGATCCCTCCGTAATCCGATATCGCCTGTGGTGGCGATAGATATGTTCAAACGGCTTGTGCCGGGAATAGCCCATGCCGCCGTGGACTTGCATCGCGAAATCGGCGGCGTTGCAGCAGAGGCGGTTGGCCTTATAATTGCACATCGACACTTTGTCCGAGAGGCGGATGGCGACTTCTGGCTTGGACATGGTGTCCATCTGCGCGGCGGTCTTGTAAATCAACAGGCGCAGCATTTCAGCATCGGTTTGCAGTTCAACGAGCGGGAATTGGATCGCTTGATTGGTGGCGAGCGCCTTGCCAAAAGGCTTGCGTTCGCGCGCGTAGTTCACTGCTTCATCAATGCAATATTGCGCAGCACCAAGCGAGCTTGCCGACTGACGGATACGGTTTTCATGAACGAAATGCTGCGCCACCGCGAGGCCAGCGTCAAGCTCACCAAGAATCGCGCTTTCGGGCACCCAAACACTGTTATAACGGATTTTGGCATGATCGGTCGGCATGTTGAACGTCCACATATATTGGCCGATCTCAAACCCCGGTGCATCGCACGGCACAACAAAGCAAGTGATCCCGCGCGCTTTGCCGTCCTCGCCCGAAGTTCGCGCAAAGGTCATGACGTGGCTGGTTTTGTGGACGCCGGTGATCCACATTTTGTTGCCGTCGATCCGGTAACCCGCCACACCGTCGCGCACTTCGGGCACCGCGCGCGTATCCATGTGCGTTGCGTCGCTGCCATGATGCTCTTCAGTCAGACCGAACGCCCAACCCATCTTGCCCTCAAGCATCGGCGGGATGAAATCGCGTTTCTGCGCCTCAGTCCCGAAATCGCGGAGCATCAGCACTTGCACCAAATTGCCAACGATGCTCGACTCGTTCTGAAGGTCATTATGCAGCCCAAGCCCCTTGTGCGCGAGGTGATGGCGGATGACGGCCATCGCAAGGTTTGAGCCATCTTGCCCGCCAAATTCCTTCGGGATTGCGTAGCGGTAATGCCCTGCCTTATCGGCAACAGCGCGCATCTCACCGAGCAGCGCCCACCATGCCTCATTGGGCAGGCCTTCACGATCCCAATCGGTGCGCGCATCCTCCCGCCGATGATCGAAGAAGCGGATGTTATCATCGCGCGCCTCGATGGGCTTGATCTTCGCCTCAATGAAGGCGTCGAGTTCGGCCAGGTAGGCTATGATATCGGCGGGGATTTCAAACAGCATATAGCATCCTTTTGCTTTCTGCAGTCATCATGCTGACATGCGCTGAGCAAGGCAACCATCCTTTAGCGCGGCGAGCAGACCCAGATGCAATGTGATAAGTTGAGTGATTCGCAGAAATGGTTTATTTTATATCCCCGCAAAGCGTGACAGCCATCACAGAGTCAAAATTCTTACTATACTAATTAAACCATACAAAATCTCGCAAGGTAAAGAATAGACTGGGCATTAAATTGTTCAACCTATACTAGTATCAGTCATACTAGCCGTAAGCGGATCGCACTTCCAACCGGAATTTTTCCGGATCAACTTTAATTGATTTAGGAGAGTGTTATGCCACGTCATGGTAGTTACCCCCAAGATATTATTCCACCTGTTTCCAAATATCATGATTCAGGCCGATTTGGCCGGATGTTTGGCAAATTACCAACCTTTGCCACTGATTCTCCCAAAGTCCGTAAAGCCTTGTTAGAAATTGGCGCGGCTGGCGGAATCATGGACGCAAAAGAGGCTTTAAACGCAGACCCAACGCTGCTGATTACTGACCTCAATCTATCTGCCGGTAATCAGAATAATCCCAAGCTCAGTGCGGGCATGACCTTCCTCGGGCAATTTCTCGATCATGATATGACGCTTGATATCACATCGAGTCTTGAGCGGCAGGCAGACCCTGAAATGATCGCCAATTTCCGCACGCCTAGCTTTGGCCTTGATAGTGTGTACGGCGCTGGACCCGATGGTAGTCCGTTCCTCTATGATCAAAAAGAGGGGCAGGGCATCAAATTCCTGCTTGAAGAACTCTCCCCCGGTGGTCGGCTTGATCTCCCGCGAAACGCGCAGTTGACACCGCTTACAGGTGATCCGCGCAATGACGAAAATGTTATCCTGTCGCAGCTTCAGGTGGCGTTCCTGAGCTTCCACAACGCAGCGGTTGACTATGTCAAAACCAATTTGGGGCTGACCAAACTGGGTGAGATTTTCGCCGAAGCGCAGCGGATTGTCCGTTGGCATTATCAGTGGATCATCGTCCACGAATTCCTGCCCAAAACCTGCGGTCAGGCGGTGGTTGATGATGTGATCAACAATGGCCGCAAATTCTATAAATGGAAAAATGAGCCGTTCATCCCGGTTGAATTTTCGGTTGCGGCCTATCGCTTCGGGCATAGTCAGGTGCGGCCAAGCTACCGTGCAAACTTCACTGGTAATCCCGGAGGCACGCCTTTCTTTGCATTGATCTTTAAGGAAACGCCCTCAAACGCGAGCGATCCCGATGATCTGACCGGCGGATTCCGCGCGGCACGGCGCTTCATTGATTGGCCGACTTTCTTTGATTTTGGCGATGGCAATGTCCGGCCGAATAAGAAGATTGATACGATCATTTCAACCGCCCTCTTCCGTTTGCCCGCAAAGGTGGTGGCCAATCCCGATCCAATGACCAATCCCAAGTCGCTGGCACAGCGCAACCTCCTCCGTCATCTGACCTTCTCACTGCCTTCGGGGCAGCGCGTGGCAGCGGCGATGAAAGTGCCTGCCCTCAGTCAGGCAGACCTTGCTATGCTCAAGCCGTGGGGCTTTGATGATCATACCCCGCTCTGGTTCTATGTCTTGCGTGAGGCAGCGGTGCAGCAAAGCGGCGAACGGCTCGGCGCGGTCGGTGCGCGGATCGTTACCGAGGTGTTTATCGGCTTGCTACAAGGTGATCGCGGGTCTTACCTTTCACAAGACCCCGAATGGGAACCCTTCCTTCCCACCATTGACCCTGCCAAGACAGGCGAGGATTTTAGTATGATCGACCTGCTGCGCTTTGCTGGCGTGGCCTGATCCTAAGTTAAACAAGGGCTGAAGCGTGGGTCGGTTATGTCAGCCGATCCACGCTTCTGATAACGCAAGATATCGATCCTGCCTTCAATTGCTGATCCAATTTCTGCTTGGGTTATGCCGTAAAGCGCGTCAGACTTTGTCACATTCGCGTCAAGGCGATTCGAAGGGGAAAAAGATGTATAAGCAAAGGTTGATCTGGGCAGGCCTTGCGGCATTAATTGCAATTCCTGTGCTTGCACAAACCGGCGCGATCACGCCACCAACCATCAAGCCTGCTGACCCCGCCAAGCCTGCTGAAAAACCGCCCGAACCAAGCAAGGAAGCGCTCGCGGCACAGACGATGATCGACGCTGCGCTCAAGAAAATCGACAAGGATATTAAGCGCGAAACCAACGTCTGGCAGTTCAAACTCGGCGCACGTCAGGTGATCGTGATTACCGATCCAATTGCCGAGCGGATGCGGATCATGGTGCCAATCGGCGATGCTGGCCTGCTCAATCCGGAATTGCTCAAACGCTTAATGCAGGCCAATTTCGATAGTGCGCTTGATGCCCGCTATGCGATTGCGAACGACCTGCTCTGGGGCACCTTCATCCACCCGCTGACTTCGCTTGATGAGAAGGGTTTTGTCTCTGGGCTTGCGCAGGCAATTGCAGTTGCCGAGAATTTCGGCGGGAGTTTCTCGAGCGGCGTAGTCGTTTTCGGCGGCGGTGATAGCCCAAGATTGCAGGCAGAAGAATTGCTCGAATTTCTCAAAAAGAAATCCGAAGATGAGAAGAAGAATGTGATTTAGTCGCTGCGGTTACGAAGGATTTGCGGCGCTTAGTCGTTTGAGGTGGAGGCGGTGGAATAGTTCCGCGCCATAATCTGATGGGCTGAGCCTTACCCTCAGCTCAATAATACTGAACGGCGTAGCGCGGACGGAAGCAGGTTAGCCCCCACAACCACCGCAGCCGCCACCCCCGCCACAACCACTGCTGCCATCTCCACTGCTACCACCATCGCCATCACCCGATGGGCTGCGCAAGCGGTGGAAATCTTGATAGGCTGATCCAGCGAGTACAGCCGTGCCAAACAATGCAACCGCAAGCCCCATTTCAGGCGTCGTTGGCGCTGCCCTCAGCCGCGCAGCTTGAGCTTTTGCAGCCTTAACAGCGCTGAGTGCGGCCTCAGTCCGCCGGTCTACTGAAAAATAGCGGATGGCGGCAAAGAGCAAGGTGAGCAACACCAGCACGGTCAATATTCCAACAGGCTTATCCCGTTCTGAACCGACGAAAAGTTTGACTGAACCAAATAAAATCAACAGCAAATAGGGCATGGTCTGCATCAGTTGTTGCCGCGCGGCGCTGTCACTACCAATCAGCAGGCCGAGCGATGCCATGCGCGTTTGCATTGGCTCCGCATAGGGTTTGATCGATTGTTCGATTGTACGCCAAGAGGCCGGCAATACGCCAATCAGGCTCTGTTCAATTGTCGATGACGTTTGCGGCGCAGACAGCAAACCAAAATTATCGCTACCGCGCTGCTGAATGCTGCGCGCGGTGAGCAGCCGGGTCACCACGCTTTCGCACAGGCGGGTCGGCCCTCCAACGAGTAGCGCCAATTGATCCGGATCACTGATAGCTTGATCACGACCTGACTGACGCATCAACCGTGGGATAATAAGACTAAAGATGATCGCTGCGGCCAACAACAGCAAATAGAGCATAATAAACTGCCCACCATTTAGATCAAAAGGCCCAAGTGACATGAAAATATCCTCCTCTAACCAACCATCCAATAGAGCGCGGCGACCGTGATAATGACACCGAATATGCGGCGCGCCCAAATGCGCGAAATGATAACCGATTCCGATGGGTGAACACGCCGCGCCTGTGGGTCATAGCGCAACCGCTTTGACGCTTTTGGCCACAAATCTTCAGGCGGACATCCACCAAACACCCCCTCATAGCTTTTGAGCGTTTGCGCATATTGATCAAAATAGCGGTGAAGTTCAGCTTCGCCGCCCGCCGTTGGCCCGTGGTGAAGCGAACGGCCAAGCACATCGGGGCAGAAACGCTCCCAATAGTCGCGCGTATAACAAAGGTGGAGATGCCATACTTGGTCAACGGCATCTGATGGCGTCACTGGGTGATCGGCGGTGGCCGCAAGGAAAACGAAACGCTTATATTCAGCGATAACGCGCGCAGCGTGATCGACGCTCCAGCCATTTTCGCGTTCGAGCCGATCAGCAAAGCTGAGCGAGGCATCGGGTGGGCCAATCGTATAGGAAACAAGCCGCCGCCAGATCTGGTGATCTGTATAATTTGTAGGATCGATAGGCAAATTGCTCATCTAATCTCCTATTAACTTACTAGTGTTAAAATTTTATGACTTGATCGTGGGTATCGCTTGTTTGTCGCTGCCCCACAGCACCCGCGCCTTCTTAAGTGCAGAATATTTGGGCTGATCGACCGCGAGTTTGGCCAGCGAATCGCGGCGCAATTTCGCCAGTAGCCCAGGCGTTGCAAGCGTCTTGCGGCCTGCGAGTATGTCATCGCACAGTGCTTTATCATAAACTTGCGCGGGCGAGGCAGCATCGCGGGTGAGCATTCCAAGCGCATTGAGCGCGACGGCGGCCATGAAGCGGTCGCGACCTTCTGCTTTTGGCTTGATATCGTTCGCGATCCAGCTTGTGACCGCTTCGAGCAGTTCAGCGCTGCTTGGCTCACCCATCCGGCGCGGTTCGGCGGCAGGATCGAGTGTGATTGGGAGCGCTTGGGTTTCGGGCGCGTCCTCCTCAAGCAAAAGCAGCAAATCGACCTCGGTTTCGGATGTTCGCCGCCCGATGACGAGGCGTTCAAGGCTTTTATCCATGCCGCTTCGCCAGATATCGGCCATTTGCAGGCAACATAACCCCCACCACAGAGTGCGATAGATCAGCCAGAAGCGGAAACGGTCAAGATCAACCGCACCGCCGCCCGCCGCTTCATAAGCTGCGAAATAGGCGTCAAGGTCTGCGCAACCAAAGGCCGGCCGATCAATATGGCCGAAGGCCCACGCATTGATGCAACCCCACGCCAAATCCTCATGCGCATCGCCGATATGCGCCAATTCCCAATCGAGGATCGCGGCAACACCTTCATCATCCACCATGATGTTGCCCATCCGAAAGTCCCCGTGAACAAGGCAGGGCGGCGCAGGCGTCGGTAGATGATCCTCACACCATTTGATCGCAAGCGCGAGGATCGGGCGATCCCCGCCATAATCGGCAAAACGTGCTTTGAGCTGTGCGAGTGCCTCTACCGTTTCCACTGCGGCTAGCGTCGGGATGACATTTAGCGGGATCGCATGAATCCGGGCAAGCTCGCGCGCAATATCCTTGATCAAATTGGCTGGCGGATCGACGAGAATCACTGCCGGGTTCGCCTCTGCCTCTATCCGGCGCATGATGTAACCAGTGCCAAGCGAATCGCCGCCGATCAGCTCACCAACAATCTGGGGCGCAAGCACACCGTTGGCGTGCGCCGAGCGGACGAGCGCTGCCTCAACATCATGGCCGAACGGGCGCCCTTCCATCATTTCAGCCGTCGGTGCGCGGCGCAGGACATAGCCAGCCCCGCCCCAATCGAACGACCAGCTTTCCATATTCGCCCCGCCCGAAAGCCGCGCAAGATTCGCGAGCGGCAGGAGGGCACCACCCGCCATTCGGGCAAGCGCTGCGCCTAGCAGGTTCGGATCAAAGCTCATGGCAGCCTCCCTTCCCAATATACAAAGGCCTTTGCCTGAACGCCGTCAAGAAAACTACGCGCGGCTGGCCCAGTCCATTCGCCCTGATAATCGCTGCGGCCTACCCACCAGCCTTGCCCCGGCAGGCCGTCGCCTTCGCGTACAACAAGTGCGGCAAGTTCAGGCTCACCATTTGCGGCGGCGCGGCGGTCAACCTCATCAAGCACTTTGCACAGTGCACGCATCTTTGGCCGGGTGAAACGGTAGCCAAGCATGAGCAGTAGTTCGGAATAGCTCATCGCCGCGCGCTTGGTGGCGGCCACACGCACCAGCGCCTCAATTCCGGCAACATCAAACAGCGCCGCACCTTTGCCCGGTGGATCATCATCAATTAGAAATTCATTGATCATGACGAGTATGCGCCCTCTAAATTCCTGGTGTCTTATAATGATGCCATGCAAAAATTGCAGCAGCGCCCCTGTGCGGCCGCCATGCCTCACCAATGTCGCGCACTTGCTTTTCGCTTGGCCGCTCAGGCAATTCCATGATCGCGCCGACATCAATTTGTACGGCCAAATCACCCGCTGGCCAAATGTCAGGACGCCCTTCAGCGAACAGCAGATAGATTTCGGCAGACCAGCGGCCAATGCCCTTAATTTGGGTTAGAAGCGCAATCGCGTCCTCATCATCAGAAGGGAGATTATGGAGATCAAGCCCGCCACTCGAAACCAATCCCGCAAGGCTTCGGGCATAACCTTGTTTTTGCCGTGAAAACCCGCAGGCGCGTAGGGCTTCCTCACTCATATCAAGCAGTATTTCGGGCTTAGTAATATCGCCAAGCGCTGCAACAAGTTTTGCCCATACGGCGTCTGCGGCCTTAAAACTGACCTGCTGGCCAACAATCGTGCGAAGCAAGGTTTCATAGCCGCGTGGGCGAATGCGCGGCTCGGGATAGCCGACATGCGCAATAGCTTTGCCAAAGCGCGGCTCAATGTGAGACAACGCGTCAAGGCTGTCGCGTATTTGATCTGCCGATAAACCCATGTTGATCCCCTTGATTTCAATCAGTACGCGCGACATAGCGGCCAACGAACAGGTGCTACAGTTTATTCCAGGATGCGCAAATGCCAAAGCTGGTTGTGGTTACAAGAGATGGAAACAAACAAACACTCGAAGGCCAGTCGGGCCTATCCGTGATGGAAATTATCCGCGACGCTGGTGTTGATGAATTGCTTGCGCTGTGCGGCGGTTGCTGTTCGTGCGCAACATGCCACATTCATGTTGATCCCGAATTTGCGGACAAAATCACGCCAATGGGCGAAGATGAGAATGATCTCCTCGAAAGTTCGGATCACCGCGATGCGGACTCACGCCTATCGTGCCAGATCAACTTTAGTGACGCGCTTGACGGTTTGCGCGTCACCATCGCGCAAGAAGACTAAACAGCGCCGATGCCCAATCTTGTCCTCATTCGCCATGGCCAATCGACGTGGAACCTTGAAAATCGTTTCACTGGCTGGTGGGATGTCGATGTCACCGAAAAAGGTGTTGCGGAGGCGCGCGCGGCAGGCGTCCTCATGCGCGATAAAGGCGTTGATTTCGATTGCTGCTTCACCTCGTTACAAAGCCGCGCGATTAAGACGCTCAATCTCGCGCTTGAAGAAATGGGGCGACTGTGGCTGCCGGTTGAAAAAGACTGGCGCTTGAACGAACGGCACTACGGCGGACTGACTGGGCTTGATAAAGCCGAAACAGCGGCCAAACATGGTGACGCGCAAGTGCGGATTTGGCGGCGCAGCTTTGATATACCGCCACCGCCAATGGAACTGGGCAGCCCCTATGATCTGTCGGGCGACCGCCGCTATGCCGGGATCACGGTGCCAACCGCCGAAAGCCTCAAAGACACTATCGAACGCGTACTGCCCTATTGGAATGAACGGATCGCGCCTGAGATTCGCAGCGGCAAGCGCGTACTCATTTCAGCGCACGGCAATTCACTTCGCGCGCTGGTCAAGCATTTGTCAAACATTCCCGACGATAAAATCACATCGCTTGAAATCCCGACGGGTCAGCCAATCGCTTTTCACCTAAGTGCTGATCTCAGCGTCACCGATCGCTATTACATCTGTGATCGGTGATTCCGGTTGGCATACATTGCCGCATCAGCACGTTCGACCAGACTTGCAACGCTTTCGCCTGCGCGCACCATCGCAAGGCCAATGGTTACACGGATCGCAATAGTGGCCGCGCCGACATCAACCTGCTGGGCCGAAACATAGTCGCTTAGCGCTTTTGCCTTTGCGGTGGCGTCCGCTTCATTCAAATGATCGAGAATTAGTCCAAACTCATCGCCACCAATCCGCGCCACCATGTCGGTCGCGCGCAAACTATCGGTGAGCAATCGCGCAAGGTGAAGCAACACCGCGTCGCCAATATGGTGGCCGTGGTCATCATTGATGCGCTTGAGCCCATCGAGATCAATATAGAGAACCGCTGCCGGTGTCTCATGCCGCGCGGCATATTGCACCACGGATTCGAGCCGGCGCATGAAAGCGCGCCGGTTTGGCAGCGGCATCAATGTGTCGGTATCGGCGAGCTCCTCAAGCTCAGCAATACGTTTACGCATCTCAAGGAGCGCTGCGTGCAGACGCTCATTTTCTTCAATAAGGCTCGTCAACCGAGCCTCATCGCTTTCACTTTGTTTCACTGCCCCACCCGATCTATCGCTGGATAATTATTGAGGCGCCCAAATCTTATTTTATAGAGGTATCAGCCAATGCGGCTGTTTAAGCCAATCATTGCCAGAACCGGGCACCGCCGTTAGAGGCTTATTGCCTTGGGGACAAGAGAGGGCGTTTCAAATCATGGCAGATCAGCCACCTGTCGTCGGCATCATCATGGGCAGCACATCTGATTGGGAGACGATGCGCCACGCCGCTGACATGCTGGAGATGCTTGGCGTGACTCATGAAACCAAGGTTGTTTCGGCGCACCGCACCCCGGATCGGCTGGTACGCTATGCCAAGGGTGCGGCGGAACGCGGGCTGCGTGTGATTATTGCAGGGGCGGGGGGGGCCGCGCATTTGCCGGGGATGGCGGCAGCGATGACAGCGCTACCTGTGCTCGGCGTTCCAGTCGAGTCAAAAGCGCTCTCGGGCATGGATAGTCTGCTCTCAATTGTCCAAATGCCCGGTGGGATTCCGGTTGGGACGCTTGCGATTGGCAAGGCTGGGGCGATCAATGCGGGTTTGCTTGCGGCGGCCATCCTTGCGCTTTCAGACGAAGCACTGGCGGCGCGACTGGCTGCATGGCGCGCTACGCAAACTGACGGGGTGGCGACTGATCCTTCATGACTGTGCTTGCGCCCAAACCACTTCCCCCCGGTTCAACTATTGGCATCATCGGCGGCGGCCAGCTTGGCCGGATGCTAGTGATTGCGGCGGCAACACTTGGCTACCGCATCCATATTTTCGCACCTGATGATGATAGTTGTGCTGCCGAAATCTCTGCAACAGTAACGCGCGCGGCTTATTCTGATCGCGCAGCGCTTGCCGCCTTTGCTAAGTCAGTCGATGTCGCGACATTTGAATTCGAGAATATTGACGCTGCCCCACTTATCGAAGTTGCCAACCGAGTGAGCCTTTGGCCACCGCTCACAGCACTTGAAATCGGCCAAGACCGGATCACCGAAAAAAGATTCGCAAGCGATCTTGGCGCCCGCACTGCCGCGTGGGCAAGCGTCTCAAGCCGTGCCGAACTTGATGCCGCAATCACAGCGATTGGCTTGCCCGCAATCCTCAAAACCACACGCTTTGGTTATGATGGCAAGGGACAGGCGCGCATCAAGGAAGAAGCTGATGTTGATACCGCTTGGGCGGTCATCGCTGGCAAACCGGCGATCCTCGAAGCAATGGTGCCGTTTGATCATGAATTCTCGCTGATTGTTGCGCGCGATCAGTACGGCGCGATCAGTTTCTGGGACGCGCCCGAGAACGTCCATAAGGACGGTATCCTTGCGACATCAACGATCCCACCAAGCGATATCGTTCGCCAGCAAGTCCCCGCCGCACGAGGACTTGCGCGGCGCTTGGCTGAAAAACTTGAATATGTCGGCGTATTCGCGGTTGAATTTTTCGCAAGCGAAGACGGCCCGGTGTTCAACGAAATGGCTCCGCGCGTGCATAACAGCGGCCATTGGACGATTGAGGGTGCGGTTACATCACAATTTGAAAATCATATCCGCGCGGTTGCAGGCTTGCCACTCGGCAGTACCAAACTCACCGGATCATCAGTGATTATGAAGAATATCATCGGCCATGACGCGGACGATTGGCTCGCCATGGCGGGCGATAGCGGCACCCACCTTCATCTTTACGGCAAAGATGAAGCGCGTGATGGCCGCAAAATGGGGCACATCACGCGCGTCATAGTTTAGCTTACGCGGGTGCCGCTCATTGGCATTGAGCCAAACATGCCAGCCTTTACCGAACCAGTGATGGCATCGCCGTCAACGGTGGCTGTGCCTTCAAGCGTCATTGGCATTGGCACTTTCATGTCCATTTTCCAAGTCAGCGTGTTGCCATCAACCTTGCCTTCATAGACATCGAGCGAACCCTGCGCGCCCGAATTAGTGCCACTCCAAGTATCGCCGTCAACATTCACGGTTAGGGTTGATTTCTGATCACCCATTGGCGATTTGACAACACAATCATACGAACCAGCTACTGACATATTGTTTCTCCCTTGTTTGAACGGCTATTTCGCCGCAGGTGCGGCAATCTCTTCCACTGGCAAACCGATTCCGTCAAGCTGCGGACGCACGAGTTTAGCATCCCCTACCACGACAAAGATCAGCTTGGCCGGATCAATTGCTGCTCTGCCCGTAGCGTCAATTGCAGGTGCAGTCACCGTCCGATATTTTTCAGCAAGCGTTGCATAATAATTGTCAGAGCGCTTGAGATTGATGATGCTGGTGATCCCACCAAGCACATCGCCTGCGGTTTCAAAGCTTCCCGGCAGTTCGCGGATATTGCCGTTCATCGTCCGCTCAAGTTCTTCAGCGGTGACGCCACGCGTCGTTAAAAAGTCACTTATCTGGCTGCGCAGCGCCTTGATCGAATCTCCCGTCCGGTCGGCCTGAACAGGGGCGGAGATGGTGTAGCTGATCTGCTGCTCCTGAGCGCCGATGCGTGATCCAACGCCGTATGACCAGCCTTTGGTCTCGCGCAAATCCATATTGAGCCGCGAAAGAAACGCACCGCCCAAGATGTCATTGGCGGCGCGCAGTGTGACGAGATCATCGCTGCCCTTGGCATCAAGTACTTGCCCGCCGATAATAAGCGATTGCGGCGAATTAGGACGATCAACCAGATAGATTTTGGCTGTCGCCGCAGGCACGGGAGCGCTGAAATTTTTGACTGGTTTAGGCGTTGCCGGTTTTGCCCATGTCCCAAAGCTTTTTTCGAGCAGTGGAACGAGCGTCGTCAGGTCAGTATTTCCCGCAACGAAAATGCGCGCGGTATCAGGGCGGAGCCATGCCTTGTGGAACGAAGATAGCGCAGCTTGGTCAAGTTTTTTGACCGTTTCAGGCGTTCCAGTACCGCTGCTGGCGCGACCGTAAGGATGGCCTTCACCCCAGAGTTTGACGGGTAGAACGCGGCCCGCGAGCCCTTGCGGCTGGGTCAGTTCTGCCGAAATACGCGCCAACTGCTGGCCGCGCAGCCGCTCAACCTCAGCCGGGGCAAAGGCTGGATTGCGAACGATATCGGCGAGCAAATCAAGCGAAGGCGCAAGGTTCGGGGTAACCGCAAATAGGCTGACATTGGTGCGATCAACGCTTGCCCCTGTTGAAATCGTTGCGCCAAGCCGCTCGCTCTCTTCAGCAATCTGCACTGAATTGCGCGTCGCAGTGCCTTCATCCATCAGCGCAAGCATCAGCGACTGCGTGCCAAGCGCGTTCGCAGGATCAGCCGCCGAACCCGCATCAAAACTGACGGTCATCTGGACAGCAGGCACCGCGCTTCTCTTGGCAAAGAAGACTTCGATCCCGTTTGAAAGCGTTGCGCGTTCAATCTTGGGGAAATCAAGCGCGGTCAATTCGCCCACTGGCGGCAGCGCCGATCGATCAGGGCCGACTACCTTGGTTTTCACCATATTGGTAGGTGCCGTCGCCGTCTTTACGGCTGGTTTCGCAGATGCTGGCTCGTCATATTTCTCACGCTCACCGGGTTCGACGGTTAGCGAAAATACTGGGCGCGACAGCCATTTGCGTGTGGCAGCGGTGACGGTTGCTGGCGTCATCGCGGCAAGCTCGGCAAGCTCGGTACGGTAACGCCCAGCGTCGCCCGAATAGACCAAACCTTCGGCAAGCGTCGTTGCTTTGCCGCTAAACCCACCAACCGATTCAAGCCCGTTGATTGTTCCAGCGATTGATCGCGTCGCGACGCGGCGGACTTCGTCTGCTGTTGGCCCCTTCGCCATAAACTCGGCGATAACCGCATCAAGCCGCTTGGCAACAAGCGCTGGATCAACGCCGGGCTTTACATCAGCCGAAGCGGTAAATGTGCCAATTTGTTCAAACAGGTCAGCCGAAGCGGTGACAGAAACTGCGATCTGCTCCTTGCGGACAAGAGCATTGTCAAGGCGGCTGCTTGATAGCCCGCCCAGTACGGTTGCGCCGACCTGAAGCGCGGTGGCATCCTTGTCATTCAACCCTGGAATCGTCCACATCCGCATAATCCGTGTCGTTGCCACACGGTCTTTCATCACCTTACTCACAGGCGCTGCGAGCGTTGGGACTGGTGCTGTCACACGCGTGATCGCTGGCCCACGCGGGATACCGCCGAACCAGCTTGTGACCTTTTGCTTGGCGGTTGCGACATCGATATCACCGGCAAGCACCAGCACCGCATTGTCAGGGCCATATTTGGCGCGAAACCAATTTTTGACATCCTCAAGGCTTGCCGCATCAAGGTCAGCCATCGAGCCAATCGTCGTGTGATGATAAGGATGCCCCTTAGGGAAAAGCGTCTCCTGAATCACATATTCGGTCAGGCCGTAGGGCTGAGTGTCGCCCTGACGTTTCTCATTCTGAACAACACCGCGCTGATTATCGAGTTTCTCCTGCGTCACCGCGCCGAGGAGATAACCCATACGGTCGCTTTCAAGGAACAGCGCGCGGTCAAGTGCTGCGGTCGGCACCGTTTGGAAATAATTGGTGCGGTCAAACCAAGTGGTGCCGTTAAAATCAGTCGCGCCAACCTGTTGAAGCGGTTCAAAAAAATCACCCGGCGAATTTTCAGAACCATTGAACATCAAATGTTCAAACAAATGCGCAAATCCGGTTTTGCCCTGTGGCTCATCTTTTGAACCAACATGATACCAGACCGATACCGCGACCACAGGCGCTTTCCGATCCGTATGGACAACAACGCGCAAGCCATTGGGGAGCGTGAATTGTTCGTAAGTGATCTTCACCGCTGCGGCGAGCGCAGACACGGGCGCGGGCTTTGCAGGTGCCGCAAGCGCTGGCGAGAATGTAAACGCGATTAGTGGAAGCAGTGCGATCGATTTTTTCATATATCTCATCCTGTCAGGCGAATTTTCACAGTCTATACGCGCAAATTAACGTGGGGCTATGCACAGCAAAAGGCCTTCGACGAACCGCAGCCATGTTTCGACCAAATGCTAAGGCCAAATGCTAAGGCCAAATGCTAAGGACGGTAGGCGCGCTTGGCATTGGCAAGCAAATCGGCGCGTTCAAAATGCACTGGCTTGAACTTGCGGTCTACAAACAGCTTCATTTGATCAGTATAATGGGGCGAGTTGGGGCGTGTCGTCGCAGCACCGTAAGGCTGAATCGACTGGCTGCTCACCTTGCCTGCTTTGTCCCAATTGACCAACATGACGAAGCTATCGCCGTGCTTGACGCGCATCCGACCATCGGGTTGTGGTTCCCACGTGGTTGCCGCACGCAGCGTATCGGTGCCACCGTTTGCGGGCAGATCAACCGTGCCGCGCATCATCCGCTGAACATCGCCGAGCGGCGGATCAATTCGGCCGAACGCTTTCATCAATCGGTCAACCGCCTCACGCAGCTTGACTTTGGCGTCACCGAGCGGGCGACCGTGATAGGCATCGCTATTTGCCAAGTGCATCATCGCCTCGCCAAGCGCATCGGCCTTGGCATTGCCGTCGCTGTTCCAATCCCAAGTACCAAGCAATTTTTGCGCGGCCAGCAAGTCAGGCTCCTTGCCCAGATCAAGCGCCATGATTTTTGCCATCCAAGCCCCGGCAAAGCTGTTGCGACTATAGGCTGTGTCAAATTTGATCGCGAGCAGTTCGGCTGGCGTAATCGACGTATCCGCCGACAAAAGTTCGTTGGCGCGCACCATGCGATTGGTCGTCCGCCGTTCAATTCCAAGCAAGGGCGAGAAATTCGCCGGATTGAGCTCCGATCCCGGCCCCGCCGCTACAAAAGGCGTGTTGTTCGCGTTGAATACAAAGCCGCTTGCAGGGTTTAATATCTGCGGCATCTGCGCCAAACCGACTGAGTTTTGCCACATCGTGGCCGACGTATCGCCGGGTAAAACATTTTCATAATTATAGCCCGCTTTGCGCTGCGGAAAGAGGGCATTGTAGACATAGGCAATCCGGCCGGTTTTATCAGCGTAGATGAAATTGGTTGAAGCGATTCCGCCAATTGACATCGCCGCGCGCCATTCGTCCCAATCTTGCGCTTTGCCAATCCGGTAATATTGTTCGATATTTTTGAGTTGATCAATCGTTGCATAGCGCACCGCGAACGCGCCGTTTTTATTGATGATCACAGGGCCGTGGAGTGAGCGGTAAACCGTGCGAGGGATGGGGAGCGTGAACGGGCCGAATTTCACGCCAAGCCAAACGCGCTTACTTTCTAGCGGTAACCATTTGCCATCATAGCGGTACTGCGTGCCCGCGTCGTTAAGCACCAGCTTATAAACATCAATGAGATCAGGCCCATTGACGGTATTTGTCCACCCCAGATTGCGGTTATGACCAAGCGGAATGAAGGGCATCCCTGGAAATAGCGCCCCGGCCATATCAAGCCCCTCACCCGAATGCATCGTCGCCTCATACCAGGCGACTTGACCTTCATAAGGTTGGTGAGCGTTGGAAATGAGCCAGGTTTTGCCGTCCGCCATACGTTTCGGCGCGACCGCAAACGCGTTCGATCCATTACGCGCAGGATCGCGACCAACCGGGGTCAGCGGTGGCGCAGCGCCGTCAACGGGTGGCATTTCATCTGCCGCCAACTTACCGATCACACTATCAAGCCCGAAGAAGAACGGCGCGCGCAACACAAAGCCCGTCGCGATATCTTCGCCGTTGACGGGAAACAGCTTTGACAGCCGCACTTCGCCGGGATGCCGCGCGGCAAACAAGTTGAGTCCCGTGGCATAAGCATCAAGCAAGGCGCGCACATCGGCCGGAATTTCGCGGTAGCGACGCTGCGTCGTTTCGCGCGCACCGAGCAGATGTTCGACATAATCGACCTTCGCCCCGTCGCTCCCGAGTATCGCACCCGTTCGTGCGCGCGTCATCGCGACAACTTGTTGGATCGTTTCGAAATCATCCTCGGCATGAGCATAGGCCAGCCCGTAGGACGCATCCGCATCGGTTTTGCCAAAGATATGCGGCACACCAAATTCATCGCGCACTATCCGCGCGTCATATTTGCTTTCAGGCGGCGGCGCAGCCGACGTTGCAACCAGTGGTTCCCAAACCGCAGCGCCGATAGCAAGCGCCGCTACCAGCCCGGCTGTAACCGTAACCCACTGCTTCATCGCCATTATCCTCAACCTATTTTGTTAACATCCATTGACGATAGCGGCACAATCGGCAAGTCAGTTCGGAGAAACTTAATCTTCGAGGTTATTATGCGCTTTCGCCTTCTCACTGCACTCTGTGTTGCGACCCCACTGATACTCGCTGCTGCGGATGCACCTGAGGCGGCGATCACACCCGAGGCGATGCGCGCGCACATCGAATTTCTTGCCGATGACGCACTCGAAGGTCGCGAGACCGGAACGCGCGGTCATGAAATTGCGGCAAATTATGTCGCGAGCCAATTTCGCGGGATCGGTTTGAAACCTGCGGGTAATGACGGCTGGTTTCAGCAAGTGCCATTCACTGGTGGCCTGCTTGATGAGGCAAAGTCTAGCTTCAGCATCGCAGGGCAAAGTTTTACCAACCGCAAAGACATACTGTTTGGCCCCGCGCGCAAGGACGGCACCGATAGCCAGCAGGGCCAGGTTGTCTTTGTTGGCTACGGGATTGATGATCCCAAAGCAGGCCAGAATGATTATGCAGGCCTCAATGTGAAAGGCAAGGTTGTTGCTGTGCTGACCGGCTTTCCCAAAGGAATGCGCAGTGACATCGGCGCGCATTATGGGCGCAGCAAAGCAAAAATGGCCGAAGCACGCGGGGCAATTGGCCTGATCACCATCCGTACACTTGAACGCGAACGCACCCGGCCTTGGACGCGCGAGATTGAAGGGCCAATCCACCCAACGCTCAATTGGGCGCAAAGCGACGGCAGCGGCTTTACCGAAACCCCCGCGATCCGATTTGGCGTAACACTTCATGATAAGGCAGCGGCTGCACTTTTTGCGAGCGCCCCAACCACGCTTGATGCCGTTCTTGCAACAGCGGACAAAGCTGGCGGACGGCCAAAAGGCTTTGCGCTTAAACCGGCCATCAAACTTGAACGCACGACAGCCATGTCGCGCGTCACCAGCCCCAACGTCATTGGTATTCTGCCCGGTTCCGATCCAAAGCTCGCTGGCGAATATGTCCTGCTGATGGGTCATCTTGATCATAACGGGATTGACCCTGCCAAAGTGGGCGACAAGATTTTCAATGGCGCGATGGATAATGCCTCAGGGATTGCTGCTATGCTTGAAGCCGCCCGCGCACTTGCCGCATCGCCAACGCGTCCGCGTCGTTCGATTCTGTTTGCGGCTGTAACTGCCGAGGAGCGCGGCTTGCTCGGTTCGGACTATCTTGCACGCCATTCGGTAGTGCCCGGCGGCAAAGTGGTGAGCGTCGTCAACCTTGATATGCCAATCCTGCTTTATGATTTTCAGGATATCATTGCCTTTGGAGCCGAACATTCAACGATGGGCCCAGCGGTAGCGCGCGCCGCGCAAAAAATGGGACTTTCGCTTTCGCCCGATCCGCTGCCATCCGAAGGGCTGTTCACCCGTTCGGATCATTATAGTTTCGTCAAACAAGGCGTGCCTTCGGTGTTCCTAATGACCGGTTTCAAAAATGGCGGTGACAAGATTTTCGCCGATTTCCTCAAAACCCATTATCACAAGGTCAGTGATCAGCCGAGCCTGCCCTTCAACTGGGATGCCGCCGCCAAATTCGCGCGGATCAACACGCTGATCGCAGCGGAAATTGCCGGCGCGGACGATGCCCCCAAATGGTATCAAGACAGCTTCTTTGGCAAAGTTTTCGCAGCTGATGCAGCGAAAGCAGAGACCACAAAATAAAGGGGTACGGCCAATCCCCTTGTGTGGCAAAAACACAACATTACATCATGGGTTAAAGGAAGGGCTTTTCCCCATGAACCTCGAAAAATTCACTGACCGCGCCAAGGGCTTTTTACAGAGCGCGCAAACTGTAGCAATCCGGCTGAATCATCAGCGGATTGCGCCCGAACATCTGCTTAAGGCGCTGCTTGAAGATAGTGAAGGCATGTGTGCCGGCCTGATCAAGGCGGCAGGCGGCGACGCCCCGCTCGCCGTGCGCGAAACCGATACCGCGCTGGCCAAGCATCCAAGCGTTTCAGGCAGCGGTGCGCAGCAAACGCCGGGTCTCGACAATGACCTTATCCGTATCCTCGATTCCGCTGAGCAAGTTGCGATCAAAGCGGGCGATAGCTTTGTTACCGTCGAGCGGATGCTGCTTGCGCTAACGCTGGCAACCACAACGTCAGCAGGCAAGGCGCTTGCCAGTGCAGGGCTAAAGGTCGAAGCACTCAACGCGAAAATCAATGAACTGCGCAAGGGCAAGACCGCAGACACTGCATCTGCCGAAGAAACCTATGATGCGCTCAAGAAATATGCGCGCGATCTGACCGAAGCCGCGCGTGAGGGCAAACTTGATCCGGTGATTGGCCGCGATGAGGAAATCCGCCGGACGATCCAAATCCTTGCGCGCCGCACCAAAAATAACCCCGTCCTCATCGGTGAACCCGGCGTCGGCAAAACCGCGATTGCTGAAGGATTGGCGCTTCGAATTGCCAATGGCGATGTGCCTGATGGCCTCAAGGATCGCCAACTGATGTCGCTCGATATGGGTGCACTCATCGCTGGTGCAAAATATCGCGGTGAGTTTGAAGAGCGGCTCAAATCGGTGCTTGATGAAGTGCGCGGTGCCGAAGGGCATATCGTGCTCTTTATCGATGAAATGCATACGCTAATTGGTGCGGGCAAGGGCGAAGGTGCGATGGATGCATCGAACCTCCTAAAGCCCGCGCTCGCACGCGGTGAGCTTCACTGTATCGGCGCGACGACGCTTGACGAGTACCGCAAGCATGTTGAGAAAGATGCTGCGCTCCAGCGTCGGTTCCAGCCGGTATTTATCGGTGAGCCGACGGTTGAGGACTCGATCTCAATCCTACGCGGCCTTAAGGAAAAATATGAGCTTCACCACGGTGTTCGTATTACCGATGCTGCGCTGGTTGCAGCGGCGACGCTATCGCACCGTTATATTTCCGACCGCTTCTTGCCTGACAAAGCCATCGACCTGATGGATGAGGCCGCGAGCCGAATCCGTATGGAAGTCGAATCCAAACCCGAAGAGATTGAAACGCTTGACCGCAAAATCATCCAGATGAAGATTGAATGCCTCGCGCTTGAAAAAGAAAGCGACACAGCATCAAAGGATCGGCTGTCAAGTTTGAAGTCTGACCTTGCCAATCTTGAGGAGCAATCGGCATCTCTCACCACCCGCTGGCAGGCCGAGAAAGAGAAAATCCACAGCGAGGCGAAGGTCAAAGAGGCGCTTGATGCGGCGCGGCTGCAACTTGACCAGGCGCAGCGGAGTGGCGATCTCGGCCGCGCGGGTGAGCTGCAATATGGCACGATCCCGCAGTTGGAAAAGCAGCTTGCCGACGCGGCGGGTGCGGCAGAAGGCGCGATGCTCCGCGAAGAAGTGACTGCCGATGACATTGCCTCAGTCGTTGCCAAATGGACGGGTATTCCCGTCGAGCGGATGATGACCGGCGAGCGTGAGAAGCTACTCGCGATGGAAGCAACACTTGGCAAGCGCGTGATTGGTCAGGCCGATGCGGTCAAAGCGGTTTCAACCGCTGTCCGCCGCGCGCGCGCTGGCCTGCAAGACCCCAATCGTCCGCTTGGTTCATTCCTGTTTCTCGGGCCAACCGGCGTTGGCAAAACCGAACTGACCAAGGCACTCGCTGGGTTCATGTTCGATGATGATAGCGCGATGGTGCGGATCGACATGAGCGAGTTCATGGAAAAGCACAGCGTCGCGCGGCTAATCGGCGCGCCTCCGGGCTATGTCGGTTATGAAGAAGGCGGGGTGTTGACCGAAGCCGTGCGCAGACGCCCTTATCAGGTCGTGCTGTTTGACGAAGTGGAAAAGGCACACGGCGATGTGTTCAACATCTTGCTTCAGGTGCTTGATGACGGCCGCCTGACCGATGGGCAGGGGCGAACGGTTGATTTCACCAATACGATCATCATCCTAACGAGCAATCTTGGTTCGCAATTTATTGCGAGCCTTGGCGAAGGTGAGGATGTCGACAAAGTTGAGCCGCAAGTGATGGAGGTCGTCCGTGGCCATTTCCGCCCTGAATTCCTCAACCGGCTTGATGAAATCATCCTGTTTCATCGTCTTGGTGCCGATCATATGGCCCCAATCGTCGATATTCAGGTGGCACGTGTGGCGCGGTTACTGGCCGACAGAAAGGTCACACTCAATCTCACCGAAGGCGCGCGCGCTTGGCTTGGCCGCGTTGGCTATGATCCGGTTTACGGCGCACGCCCGCTAAAACGCGCTGTGCAGAAGTATCTGCAAGATCCGCTCGCCGACATGATTCTACGCGGCGATATACCAGACGGCGCAACTGTAAACGCAGAAGAGGGCGATGGCGCGCTGCATTTATTGGCTGTCTAGCCTTTTTTTCTGCTTGATTGCATTGATTGGAGATTTCTATTTGTGGATTGATGTGATTCCACCTGCTTTCTGGAGTTGAGGTGAGCAAGGATGGTGAGACCATATTTGCACGATTTGCGTGAACGTGTTGCTGCGGCGGCTTGCGACGGGGCGAAGCTGCTGGGAGGTGGCGACGTTATCTAAGGCGTGTGAGACGAGCGTCGTGCAGTGCTTGCAGCGCCAGTCTCGCTGCTCGAACAACTGCCGTCGCGCCACGGGCGTATGGGCCATCCAAGACGGTCTAGAATCGGATTATCCGCTGGCGCGATGGGCGGAGATGGCAAAGGTTCCGGCGATGCAAGGCATCGTTGGAAAGCCATCGGAGGGGTGTTCAACAAGATATTCGCAGGCCTTGCCGCCAAGGCGGGCGAGCCTGACCAGTTGATGATCGATGCGACGCATCTAAAGGCACACCGAACAGCGGCCAGCCTTT
>JANOXQ010000106.1:0-19051 GCA_031418495.1 Sphingomonadales bacterium | reverse complement strand
TCTTTGCCAGTCAGTCATCCTGCGTCGTGCTGAATAACAGTGTAAAGTGGTGTAAACTTCCAGCATGGTCGCGGCGGGATCAGTGCTTGATTACGCACACTTCCATCCAGGCGATGATCTCGCTGCGGCGCCGCTGATCATCAAGGATGTCGGCATCAATCCCCAATTGCCATGCGGTTGCCGCATCACCGGGCGCGTCGGCGAGGGCGAGCATTCGCGCGACATAATCTGAGAGGGCTTCGGCGCTGGCGAAGAAGCCTTGGCTGATCATATCCTCGGCGTAGAGCGTGAAGAGTTGGGCGAGGTGGCGCAGATCAAATTCGGGATGATATTGCGCCGCCCACACCTGCGATTGGCCGACGGGGATGATGGCGGCCTGAATGCGGCTGTGGCTGTTTGAGGCGAGCAGCGTCGCACCTTCGGGAAGGCGAGTGACTTCGTCATAATGGATGCAGGGCGCGTCATAACTTGGCCCCTTGCCGCCGACGAACGGGTGGTCGCCGAGCGGCACGATCTTGCGGGCAAAGCCAACCTCGCGGCCCGACGGGTGGTAAGCGACTTCGCCGCCCGCCGCCATCGCCGCGATTTGCAAGCCCCAACAACTGCCAAGGATCGGGATGCCCGTCTCTCCTGCGGCTTTGACGACCACAATCTGGTTGGTCACTGCAAAGTCTTGATCATAGGCGTGGAGCGCCGAGCCACTGATCACCATGCCGTCATAGTCCGCGAAGCGCCGGCCTTCGGGGATTTTGCCGTCGGCGTCGGCGGCATGGAAGATATCGAGCGCGATGCCGGGAAAGTGCGCGCTGATCGCCTCGGCATAAATGCCGCTGGCGGTGCGCAGCCCCTGCGCCGACGTGCGTTCACGCCGGTCACGCGGGTTGCCTTCGATGATCAGCAGGCGAGTCACTTGGCGTTAGTCTGCATCGTTAAACCTCTCACCGTTCAGGCTGAGCTCATCGAAGCCCTGTCCTTTCTTTTTTGCTGCGTCGCAGAAGAAGGACAGCACTTCGACAGGCTCAGTGCGAACGGTTTTTGTTAGAAACTAAGCGCGTCAGCCACTGCCTTGTGCATGATCTTTCCGCCCATCACGTTGAGGCCATTCGCCAGATGCGGATCGGCGGCCATCGCGCCTTCGGCTCCGTGATTGGCAAGGCGCAGCGCAAAGGGCAGCGTCGCATTGTTGAGCGCGAAGGCCGATGTCCGCGCGACGGCGCCGGGCATGTTGGCGACGCAGTAATGGATCACGCCTTCTTCAACGAACACTGGGTTATCATGCGTCGTCGCATGGCTGGTTTCAAAGCAGCCGCCTTGGTCAATCGCGATATCGACGAGGACTGAGCCGCGCTTCATTGTGCGCAGCATTTCGCGGGTAACGAGCTTTGGCGCGGCGGCTCCTGGAACGAGGACTGCGCCGATGACGAGGTGCGCGCGGGCAACCGCTGCGGCAATTGCAGCCTTTGAGGCATAGGCGGTTTTGATCTGGCTTGAGAAGAACATGTCAAGTTCGGCAAGGCGATCATTATTGATGTCATAGATCGTCACATCGGCGCGCATCCCGACCGCCATTTGCGCGGCATTAACGCCCGATACGCCGCCGCCAAGGATAGCGACTCGCGCCGGGGGAACGCCGGGAACCCCGCCGAGAAGGACGCCGCGTCCGCCCTGTTCCTTCTCAAGATAATGCGCGCCAACCTGAACCGACATGCGGCCAGCGACTTCGGACATTGGCTTGAGCAGTGGCAGCGAGCCATTGTGCGCGGTAACGGTCTCATAGGCGATGCACGTCGCCCCGGATTTCATCAGGCCTTTGGCTTGCTCCGGATCAGGCGCGAGGTGAAGGTAAGTGAACAGCGTATGACGCGCCTCAAGCATCGCGATTTCTGGTGGCTGGGGTTCTTTGACCTTAACGATCATGTCAGCCTTGGCGAAGGTGTCGGCGGCGGTTGCAACGATGGTAGCGCCTGCCTCAACATAATCGGCGTCGCTGAAATCAATCCCCATGCCCGCCTGCGTCTGGATGAAAACCTGATGGCCAGCGGCGGTCAGCTCAGAGACTGAGGCTGGGGTGAGGCCGACGCGATATTCGTGGTTCTTGATTTCCTTGGGGACGCCAATGCGCATGTTCCGCTCCTTAATTGGTGGTTGTTTCTGACATACGCGCGCGCTTACGCGGCGTCCATATCTGCGTTGCGGAATTCGGCATAAGAACATTTTGTGCTGGCATTTGGCGCGCGGCTGTGGCCAAACTGATTTGCGAGGAACGTTTTATTAACCATGAGAGCCGAAAGCGGCCCGTGTTTTGAAAAAAGGGAGCAACGCCATGCGCGCGTCGATTACACGTTTGATTACCACCACTGTTCTTCTGCCACTCGCCATCCTAGCGACCCCAGCCTTTGCTGCTGAAGAGGCGCCCGAAGGCCCGCCCGATCCGCTTTCGATTGATTTCACGCTGGCGGCATATAGTGATTATCGCTTTCGCGGGCTAACGCTCAGCGATAAGGATTTCTCGGTTCAGCCAACGATTACGGCAACGCTGGCGTCAGGTTTCTACGGCTCAATCTTTGCATCGAACATTGCTGAGAATACGGGCGATGATGTCGAGATTGATTTGATTGCTGGTTTCTCAAGAGAGTTTGGTGATGTGACCGCCGGTATCAACGCTACCTATTATCTCTACCCCGGCATATCGAGCATCAACTATGTCGAGTTTATCGGCACAGTCGGGACGAAGGTCGGGCCGGGCGAGGTTGGCTTGACGTTTGGTTATTCGCCGCGTCAGAAGAATATTTCGCCCGACTTTGATGATACAGGTAAAAAGCTCGACAATGTCTACGCAGCCGTAAACGGATCGCTTCCGATCAAGGGAACGCCATTATCACTGATAGGCTCAATCGGTTATGAAGATGGTGCTTTTGGTGATGAGAAAAGCGATTGGTCGCTTGGTGTAACCGCTGATGTTGCCGGGTTCACGCTTGGCGCATCTTATATCGATACCAAACGTGGCGGCGATCTTGGTGATGCTACGGCGGTCTTTTCGATCAGCAGAGATTTTTAAGATAAGGAAAGGATGCGCTCGTCCTTAGGGCGAACGCATAATATGCATGTCGATCAAACTTTCAACGTGGATTACCGAGCACGGCGTCGGTGAGGTTGAGTGCATCATTCCTGATATGAACGGGGTGCAGCGTGGCAAGGTTTTGCCCGCTAAGAAATTTCTTGGCTCGCTTAAAGATAACACGCTGCGCATTCCCGGCAGCATTTTTACGGTAACGATCAATGGCGAATATCCCGAAGATATTGGTCATATCATTCCCGAATATGATCCCGATCAGATCATGGTGCCCGATCCAGACACGATTTGTGAGGCACCGGGCTTCACGACGCCGACGGCCTACATCATCTGCGATGCGTTTAACCAAGCAGGTGAGCCAGTAGCGATTGCGCCGCGTATGATCCTCAAGCGTGTACTTAAACTATATGCGGACAAAGGCTGGAAGCCGATTGTTGCACCCGAGGTTGAGTTTTATCTTGTCTCGAAAAATATCGATCCTGATTTCCCGCTTGTTCCGCCCTCGGGTCGGTCTGGGCGTCCTGAAACCGCGAGCCAGCCATATGGGCTTGAGGCGCTTAGCGAGTTTGAAGATATTATCGATCATATCTATGATTTCTGCGAAAAAGCCGGGCTTGATATCGATACGATGATCCATGAGTCGGGTGCAGCGCAGCTTGAGGTCAATTTCCTCCACGGTGATCCGCTGCGGCTCGCCGATGAGGTGCTGCTGTTCAAACGGATCGTCCGTCAGGTGGCGCTTGAACACGGTGTCTACGCAACATTTCTCGCCAAGCCGATGAGCGATCAACCGGGCAGCGCAATGCATATTCACCAATCGGTGCTCGATGCCGTAACAGGCAAAAATATCTTTAGTCTGAGCAACGGTAAGGATAGTGCGCTGTTCCGCAGCTATATTGCGGGCCTTGCGCGTTTGCTACCGCAAGTTGCGCCGATGTTTGCGCCCAACGTTAACAGTTTCCGTCGGATGCGGCCCGATTCCGATGCGCCGATCAATGTTCAGTGGGGAAGCGATAACCGATCCTGCGGGCTTCGCATTCCAATGTCTGATGGGAAAAATCGCAGAATTGAAAATCGCTTGCCGGGGGCTGACGCCAACCCTTATCTCGCAATGGCGGCCTCACTGGTCTGTGGTTATGTCGGCATGGTTGAGCGGATGGTGCCGCCTAAAAGTGTGAGCGGCAGCGCTTATAATCGTGCGCGCACTTTGCCACGAACCCTCGAAGCGGCACTCGACCGCTTTTCGCATTGCAAGCCGGTTAAAGCGCTGCTCGGCCAAGATTTCTTTGAGGTTTTCTATGCGATCAAAGAATGTGAGCTGTTCAATTACCAGTCGGTGATCAGCTCGTGGGAGCGCGAGCATCTTCTGCTCCGCGTGTGAGGTGTGGGCGATCCGCTTAATAACAGTTACTACCGCGCGACCGCCAACCCGTTCGCGGCACAACCATCGCTCGTCGGTGATCACAAGGTTGACGTCTGCATTATCGGCGGCGGCTTCACCGGATTATCGGCTGCACTTGCGGCGGCAGAGGCGGGTTATTCAGTCATTCTGCTTGAGGCCGAGAGCGTCGGTTACGGCGCATCGGGGCGCAATGGCGGACAACTGATCCCCGGCCTGCGCTGGGGAATGGGTGATATCCTCTCTGAATTTGGGCCGGAGCGTGCGCGCGCTATTTACAATGTCGCGGTGGATGCAGTGGCCAGCGTCAATGCCCGCGTCGCAAAACATCACATCGCTTGCGATCTAAAAACGGGGCATCTTGAGGCGGCTTATAAGCCAGCGCATTATGATGCCATGCTCCGTGAGCTTGATGTGCTGCGTGACAATTTTGGTCACGCGACGTGTGAAGCGGTGCCGCCCGCTGGCGTGGGCGAGCATATCGATGGCGGCGATTATCACGGCGGCCTTTATGAAGGCGCAGGCGGGCATTTTCATCCGCTGAACTATGTGCTTGGGTTGGCCTCGACTGCGGTTGCGGCAGGCGTGCAGATTTTTGAGCAGAGCCGCGTTACTTCGCTGAGGGAGGGCAAGCAGGTAATCGCTCGCACCGCCAATGGCAGCGTGACCGCAGACAGCGTAATCGTCGGGGCGGATAGCTGGACGGGCGATATCCTGCCGTCGCTTGCATCCTATACCATCCCGATCATGAATTATAACATTGCAACTGTACCGCTCGGAAACCTCGCTAACCTGTTGCTACCGAGCGGTGCAGCCGTTGCCGATAGCCGCTTTGTCCTCAACTATTTCCGCCTGTCTGCCGATGGCCGGATGATCTTTGGCGGCGGTGAAAAATACACTACGCGCCCACCACGCGATATCGCCGCATTTGTCCGAAAGCATATGGTGCAGGTTTTTCCACGCCTCGCCGAGATTCCCATCGATTATGTTTGGGGCGGGGCTGTTTCGGTCTCAATGAACCGGCTTCCCCATTTCGGGCGGCAGGGGAATATCTGGTTCGCGCACGGCTTTTCGGGCCACGGCGCGCTGATGACGACGCTTGCGGGTGAACTGATGGTACAGGCAATGCGCGGGACGATGGAGCGATTTGATGTGATGGCAGGACTCCCGCACCCCCGCTTTCCGGGCGGACGGCGTTTCGCCAAGCCACTCGCAACGCTTGGTCTGTTTTGGTTTGCGCTCAGGGATCGGTTGTGATTGGTGCCGCGCGGATCGCCAATCTTCGGGCGGAGGAGGAAGCGCGCTTCATTGCGGCCAACCCCAAATCTGCCGCTGCGGCTAATGCCCGCGCGAAACATTGGCATCAGGGTGTACCGTTCCATTGGATGCGCGATTGGCCGAGCCCGTTTCCACTCGTTGCGGCAAAGGCCGAAGGTGCGCCGCTCACCACTATTGATGGCCAAGTGCTTGACGATTTCTGCCTTGGCGATACCGCCGCAATGTTCGGCCATGCGCCGCAACCGCTGGCGCGCGCGATTGTCGAACAGGCAAAGCGTGGGCTTGGCTATATGTTGCCAGTGGATGGGGTGGAAAGGGTCGGTGCGCTTCTCGCCGAGCGTTATGGTCTACCTGTCTGGCAAGTGACGACGACCGCGAGCGAGGCCAACCGTGCGGTGATCCGCTGGGCGCGGGCAATTACTGGGCGGAGCAAGATTCTGATCTTTAACGGCTGCTATCACGGCGCGGTTGATGATGTGTTCGTCGATCTGCGTGAGAGCGAAGCGGAAACGCGGCAGAGCTTGGTCGGGCAAGTTTACGACATCACCCAGCATACAGTCGCGATCGAGTTCAATGATTTCGATGCGCTGTCGGCCGCATTACCACGCGAAGACATCGCCTGTGTCCTTGCCGAGCCAGTGATGACCAATGTTGGCATGGTCTTGCCGCAGACAGGCTTTCTTAAAGAGGTGCGGCGGCTGACGCAGGCGCACGGAACACTGCTTATTTGGGATGAAACTCACACAATCTCATCGGGCTGGGCAGGGCATAGCGGCACTTATGGCCCGGCGGGCGATATGATAGTAATCGGTAAATCAATCGGCGGCGGCGTACCATGTGCGGTCTACGGCTTTACCGACGACGTTGCCAAGCGGATGATCGCCGCCCGGAGCAAGCTGCCCCCCGGTCATTCAGGCATTGGTACAACGCTGAGCGCCAACGCGCTTGCGATCACCGCGATGGAGGCAATGCTAAGCGAAGTGATGACGTATGAGGCCTATGATCATATGCTGCGTCTGGCGGCGGAATTGGTGGAGGGACTCCGCACGGTAATCACCCGTAATGCACTGCCGTGGCACGTCGCCAGCGTCGGCGCGCGCGTAGAGCTGGTCTGCACATCTACGCCACCCAAAAATGGCAGCGAAGCCCGAGCCGCAATGGATCATGATCTCGAAAGCCTGCTGCATCTGATGCTTGTTAATCGGGGAAGTCTTCTTGCGCCGTTCCATAATATGATGCTGGTTAGTCCTGTAACAGGGGTGGAAGCAGTGAACCGGTTGATTGCCAATCTTGACGATTGTGCGCGAATCTTGTCAAAACAAGCGTCATGACCAAAACATCCTCTCACCAAATCGCCCCGCCTTCCGAAGCCGAAGCATTCTTCGCGGCGCATCCTGATATCGACGCGGTCGATATCATCTTCACCAATATGTGCGGGGTGCCGCGTGGGAAGCGGTTGCGCGCGCATGAGGCGCTGGCGGTTTATAAGGCGGGACGGTTTCTGCCCGGCTCAGCAGTGATCGTTGATATTACCGGGCGCGATACTGAGGAGACGGGGCTGGTTTGGGAGGACGGCGATGCTGACCGTCAGATTTGGCCGATCCCGGGGACGCTGGTGCCCACGCCTTGGGCGGGGCCGAATGCGGCGCAGTTCTTGACTGGCTTTTATGAACTGGACGGCACCCCCAATGATCTTGATCCGCGCCACGTGTTGGGCCGCGTGATCGACCGGATGGCGGGACTTGGCTACACGCCTGATGTCGCGGTTGAGCTTGAATTTTATTTGGTTGACGCCAAGCGCTGGCGTGACGGGCGACCAAAGCCTGCGCGCACGCCTCATACGGGTGCAACGCCGCATGATATTCAGGTCTACGGCCTGACCGAGATGGAGGATTTCCGCGCCTTCTTCGATGATCTTTATGCCTGTGCTGACGCGCAAGGCCTGCCGCTTGAGGCGGCGATTTCGGAATATGCGGCGGGTCAGTTTGAAATGACGCTGGCGCACAAGGCCGATGCGCTGCGTGCGTGCGATGATGCGATCATGCACAAGCGGATGGTGAAGGCGATAGCCGCCAAGCACGGGATGGAGGCAACCTTCATGGCCAAACCGTTTGAGACGAGCGCGGGCAACGGGATGCACCTTCATGCCTCGCTGCTCGACAGCGCAGGCAAAAATGCTTTTGCGAGCGAAGACCCGGCGGGAACGCCGCTGCTGCGCGAATGTATCGCGGGGATGCAGGCGACAATGGCTGATGCCTTCCTGATCTTTGCGCCTAATGCCAATAGCTACCGCCGGTTTAAGGCGAACAGTTACGCGCCAGTTGCGCCGACGTGGGGCGTTAACAACCGCACGGTGAGCTTCCGCGTGACTGCTGGCCCGCCCAATACGCGCCATGTTGAACACCGAATCGGTGGGGCCGATGCCAACCCCTATCTCGCGATGGCGGCAATGCTCGCTGGCATGTGTCACGGGATCGAACATAAGCTGGATCCCGGTGCGCCAGTGGTCGGCAACGGTTATGAGGCCGAGAGCGATGCGCCAGGAATGCCACGCAACTGGTTTGCCGCCGTTGAGCGGTTTGAGGCGTCAGATGTGATGAAGGAACATTTGGGCGAACGATTCGTCAAGATGTATAGCATCGTCAAGCGCACCGAACAGGAACGCTTCTTCGCGACGGTGCCAACGCTTGATTATGACTGGTATTTACGGACAGCCTGATTACGGCGCTTTGGTGCGCGCGGGGCAAAGAGTGCATTCAGCAGGCTCAGAAGTGCAAAGGCACGCATTGAAGTTCTCGATATTATTGGTTAAATGTGCTAATTAGAACAAGATTATTGTTATATATGTTGCGTTGCACAAAAAATCAACTGGCATTGTCTCTCTCGTGATCACCATCACTGATGTGATCATGGTTGGGGTATAGTAAACGAATCGAAAGCGCGGAAAAATGCCGCATCAATCTCGGTGATCGCAAAAGGTTTCTTATATGGCAAATCAGCTTATTAAAGGCGAAGAAGTGCACTTGTCTGAACAAGAGCGATCAAAGGCATCTGCAATTCCCTTATCTAGCGCAACACTGCGTTATCATTCTGCAGGAGAAGATCATTATTTTGCAATAAATCGTCTGAGCATGTGCACAATCGGCAGGAACAGTGCCAATAATATATCTCTTGATGACCACTTGCTGTCGCGTGATCATGCTGCGATCCGCTGTTCGGCAGATGATGTATGCGAATTGACCGATGTTGGGAGTAGCAATGGTACTCGTGTCAACGGCACATTGATTAATGGCGCGATAGTCTTGAAGGATGGTGATGTCATTCAGGCGGGGCAGCATATTATTAGTTTCATTAAAAGTGGTCAGTCTGCCGGTCTCGTTACTGAAGCCAACGTTGATAATGTAGTTGCCATTTTTCCTCCAAATTCATTGATCACGGCGCTTTCGATTAACATTCGTGGTTATGTCCCGCTGCTGCAAATTTTAGGCGAAGAACGGTTGGCCGAACTAATGGCTGATATTGAAGCCATTGCCGGTGAAGTCTTTAGTCGTCGCAAGGCTTGGTCACACCGTCACGAAGGCAGCGCAATTCATGCAGTCTGGGCGCATTATGAGGATTGGCTGTCCGCACGTGATCTTCTCAATGTGTTTGATGCAATTGCTGAAATTCAGCTTGGCTTGCGCCCGCTCCAGAAGCGGTATCACTTGCTCCGACCAATCGGTTTTGGCTGCGGCGTTACCACTGGTAATGCTTTGCTAGAAAATATTGGTGAGGCGGCAGAAACCGATTTTGGTGCACTTTGTGCTGTAGTTCAGCGTGCTTATCAGCTTGAAATTGCGACTCATGTTACGGGTTGCGATATGCTAATCGCAGAAAGCGGGCTTAGCCTTTTATCGCCGTCACTCGCTGCTGAGCGACTTCCTGTTTCATGTTGCGTATCCACCAAAGATGCGGCGCAGATGACAAGAGCCTACGCGCTTCAATTTGATCAGCTTGGCGCGCTATCTGGTGCAATCGCAGGGCTTGCGAGCAAAGCGGTGCGTGGGAACAGAAATTGAACCAAGGCGAAGCATGTCCGTGACTCGGGCTGCACCCGATGTTCTTGATAGCGCCGAAACTCATGTTGGGTTGGTTCGGTCTGGCAATCAAGATGGCTATTGTTGCAATTCGGCGGCTGGTATTTGGGCAGTTGCTGATGGTATGGGTGGCCACCACGGCGGTGAACGCGCGTCTGCTGCGATTATCGAAGCTATCGAAAATGTTCCTGAACATTCTTCTTTCGCACAGCGCTTGACCGCTGCGCGTATAGCGATTGCCGAGGCCAATCGGATTATTTTTGATGAAGCAGACTTAAGTGGCCGCCGAATGGGGACGACCATTGTAGCGCTTGTGGCGGGTGAGGGGCGTTATGCTATTTTGTGGGCAGGTGATAGCCGCGCATATCTGAAACGCGGCGATAGCTTTCATAGCCTCACGCGCGATCACACGCAGGCCGAAGAGCTTGTTTCTGCAGGGATGCTTGAACCTGGCGCGGTGGCTGGCCATCCCTCATCGCATATTCTGGTGCGCGCTATTGGCGTTTTGTCTAGCGTCGATCTCGATCAAGTTGATGGACAAATTGCTGATAATGACATATTTCTGCTCTGTAGCGACGGGCTTTACAACTTAGTAAGCGATGCTGAGATGATTAAAATGATCGACGTTTATGAGTTTGACCGCGTGAGCGAACATCTGGTCGAACTCTGTCTTGAACGCGGTGCCCCAGACAATATAACCGTTTGCTTAGCGTCAATGGGTAGCAGGAACTCCGCGCCAGACATTTCATTTGGAAGTTTTGATCAGTGACAACAAAAGCAAGTCCTAATGCGGGGCACAAATCATCCATCGGCATTGGCGACGTGCTAAACGGTATTTTTCAGATCAAACGCTTCATCGCGAGCGGCGGGATGGGTGAGGTTTTCGAAGGCGTCAACATCAACACCGATGAAATTGTCGCGATTAAGATCATGGCTCCTGCTTTCGCGCAAGATCCAAATGTTGAGGCTATGTTTCGCAATGAAGCTCGAATTCTCACCAAATTAGCGCATCCAGCGCTTGTGCAATACCGTGTGCTCGCGCGCGAGCCGAGCCTTGATCTGCTCTATATTGTCATGGACTATATTGATGGGGTTAGCCTGTCAGATGTATTGGATAGCATTGGCGCAACCACTAGTGAGATTATTGCGCTAACCCGGCGATTAGCAACGGGCTTGCGTGAAGCGCACAAACTGGGGGCAATCCACCGCGATCTCTCACCCGATAATATTCTGCTTGAACGTGGTCGGCTTGAACGTGCGCGTATTGTAGATTTTGGCATTGCCAAAAATATGAACCCTGCTGAGGGGCTTGTCACGATTGAAGGCTTCACAGGCAAAATCGGTTTTGCCGCGCCAGAGCAACTGGGCGATTTTGGCGGCAGTGTTGGCCCGTGGACTGATGTTTACGGGCTTGGTCTGATGATTTTGTCGCTTTCACTTGGCCGTAAATTCAACTTTGGTAATTCTATAGAAGAGGCGATTGAGCGTCGGCGCGCACCGATAGATCTAACTTTAGTTCAGCCTGAACTGCGTCCGCTCCTTCAAGCTATGCTTGTTGCCGATCCGGCAGCTCGGCTTCGCTCAATGGATGCGGTGCTTGAGGCGCTTGACGAAAATAATTACCAAAAAACATTGTTTGCTCTTCCAGGTTCAATTTTTCTGCCCGCCGGGCAAGCCTTACAACCTGAAGATCAGGTTGAGGCCCGATCAATATCGTTAGTGCAACAGCTCACTGAATCCGCCGCCGCTGCGAAAAAGGCACGTAAATTGCGACAGCGCTTGATCATGGCTGGTGCCGCCGTAGCGATAACCCTTGGTGTTGGCTGGTGGTATTACTCAGGCATCAACACGCAGAGGGATAGTCTTATTGCGGCAAAGACGGCGGTGGCGAGTGAAAATTGCGCTTGGCTAAACATAGAAAGCGGAACTGTAGGGGATAAAATGCGGGCGATCCTCGTAAAAGGGGCTGCTAATGATCCTGCGGCGGTCAAATCAAGCGTAAGTTCTGCAATCGGAAATGTTGGCGGTAAGGTGGCGGTTGATGTGAGCGGGGTAGGCGCGCTTGATCCATCGGCTTGTGGCTTGATTGATGCGGTTCGAACGATGCGCAGTGATACTGCGCTGCTAACAACGGCGCAATCCAACTATAAAATGCGTCTCGACGGTGCGCCCTCGCTTCCCGGAAAGGTTGCGGCACGAACGCTTGAAACTATTGATATTGGCGGTGGCGGAGCCCCATTTGCAGTGTATGCAATTGGCCCTGATGGTAGTTTGACTTGGTTCATGGATCGCTCTTCAATTTCGTCAATGGTAAATGCAGATAAGGCCGAAATGCTTGGGGCGGACCGTATTCGGCTCAAACTTGATATTGACCGTGAGGGCTGGACTGGATTGCTTGTTATTGCCGGGCAAGAGGAAGCTGGCGCTCAACTGTGGACGGTGCCAATTGAGGGCCGTACCAAAATTTGGTATGATAAAGTGGCAACCGAAGGCGCAAAAAATGGATGGCGCTCAGACATGATTTGGTTCTCAACTAGCGGCAACCAAAAGATCTAATATTATTCGCGGAATGCAGTTTCGCTCAATCGCGTAATCGGTGTCAATATATAGCTCATCACAGAACGTTTGTCGCCGAGCAGGTTAATGGTTGCAATCATGCCGGGGCCAATTGCCAAGCGCCTGCCGTTCTTGTCGGTCAGCGCTGATTTGCCAGTACGGACACGAACGAGATAATGCGTTTCGCCGGTGCGTTCATTCAGCACTGCGTCGGGCGAAATTGTGACGACTTGGCCTTCAAGCGAGCCGTAAACTGCTGGATCATAGGCAGTGATATCGACCTTGGCACGCTGGCCAATCCGCACTGAGCCAATATCTTTGGGGCTTACCAATGCTTCAACCTGCAACGCCTCGCGTGAGGGCACCAGCTCAACGAGCGGCTGTCCCGGCGAAACACTGCCACCGACGGTTGTGACCAGCACACGGTTGACCCGACCACCAACCGGCGCGCGAATGACCGTGCGGTCAACCCGGCTCGAAAGTGCGGGCAGGGTGCGCGCGCGGGTAGAGATTTCGGCCTGCGAAGTGGCGAGTTCCGTTGCTGCACGCGCGCGCCAATCTTGATTGGCTTGGTTAAGCCCCGCCTGAGCTTCTGCAAGACTAGCGCGCGCTCTTGAGATGGCGGCACTTGCAGCACTTGCTTCGTTGGCTGTGACTGTAGCTGCATTCTGGCTTTGGATGAGCGAAATTTGCGGTTCGATCCCGCGTTCAACCAGAGGACGGATCATGTCGCGTTCAGCCGCCGCGCTACGCTGAGCCGAGGCACGTGCACCGTAGTTTGCCTGCGCCTCGGCAAGCGCGCGTTCGGCTTGGGTAATCCGCGCGCGCGCGCCTGCGGCAAGGCTCGCGAGTTCAGCCATACGCGCATCGTGAAGCGCGCTCTCAATCGCGACCAGACCATCGTCAGAAGGCGGATAAACCGGGGTGCGTCCAGCGACTTCGGCGCGTAGCCGTGCAATTTTGACTGCCAGTGCTGAGGTCGCAGCGTTGCTGCTGCCGAACTCGGCGGTGCTCAGTGTACCATCAAGCCGGACCAACGGCGTGCCCGCCGTAACATCCTGTCCCGACTGCACGAGAATATCCGCAACGATACCGCCCTCAAGGTTCGAAATTACCTGAAGCCGTGAACTTGGCACAACCTTGCCATCACCGCGCACGGTTCGGTCAATTTGCGTCAGTGACGCCCATAGAATGAACAGCAGGATAAACGCCAATATCCCCCAGAGCAGAAGGTTGGACGCAGTGCGCGGTTCAAAGCGGCGGAGGCGGTCTTCGATCATCCTGTCGTCCCGCCTTTGCCAAGCACTTTATCACGTGGGCCGTCGGCAACGACGCGGCCCTGATCGAGCAGGATCACGCGCTCGACAAGACGGATCATCGTTGGCCGGTGGGTAATCAGGATCAGGGTGCGGCCCTTGGTTTCGGTCTCAAGTTGATTGAGAAGCGTCGCCTCGGTCTGCGCGTCCATCGCGCTGGTGGGTTCATCAAAAATCAGAACGGGTGGGCGTCCGGCGAGCGCACGGGCGAGCGCAATTGACTGGCGCTGCCCGCCAGAGAGGCTTTCGCCGCGATCGGCAAGTTGCAGATCATAGCCATTGGCAATCCGCCCGATGAAATCATGCGTGCCCGACATGCGCGCAACACGGAGCAGCTCATCATCGTCAATATCACTGCGATCAAGCCGGATATTGTCGCGGATTGATCCGCTGAGCAGCACATTATCTTGTAGCGCAACGCCGTAATGTTTCCGCATTATGCCCAGATCAAATTGATGCAGGTCAGTCCCATCGAGTAGAACAAGGCCATCCTCAGGCGGATAGAGCCCAAGAATCAGTCGCGCGACGGTCGATTTGCCCGAACCAACCCGCCCAAGCAGCGCGACGCGCTCACCGGGATTGATCTTAAAACTAACGTCTGTCAGCGCCTTTTCCGACTGGCCGGGATAGCGGAAATCGACATTCCTGAATTCGATGCGCCCTTCAACCTTGGCAAGTGTGAGTGGCGTCGTCGCTTCGCCCTCACTTGGTGTAGCCATCAGCGCGTTGATCTGACGATAGGCGGTGCGGGTTTGGTTGAGCCGCGAGAGCAATTGCGCAATCTGGCCAAGCGGAGCCACTGCGCGTCCGGCAAGGATCGAACAGGCGATCAATCCGCCCGTTGTGAGGTCGCCCGATGCAATCAATCCAACGCCGACAATCACAACACCCGCATAGGATATGGTGTTGGCGATCACGGCGGCATTGACCGAAATCGCCGAGACGAGCCGCTGACGCAGCGAAATTTCTGAATGGCGCGCCATCGCCGCGCTCCAGCGCTCCGAGAGCAAACCCCCAGCGCCTGTTGCTTTCACCGTTTCCAGCCCGCCGATGGTTTCTACAAGCACGGCCTGCTTTTCCATCGCCTGCGTCATTGATCCCGCCGCGAGGCGCTCAAGCGCTGGTTGCGTCGCCCAAGCTGCAATCATCACGAGCGGCAGCATCAGCAGCGGCACAAACACTAGCACCCCGCCGATAATCGCAATCACGATCAGGGTGAGCACAATGAAGGGGACATCAACCAACGCGGTGAGCGTGACCGACGCGAAAAAGTCTCGCAGCGTTTCAAGTTCGCGCATCAGGCTGGCAAGCCCGCCCGTTGAACCAGTTTTGCGATCAAGGCGGAACGCAAGCAGCTTAGCAAACACATCTTCGCCAACATCCTGATCAATTGATGCGCCCGCCACATCGGCGAAATAGGCGCGCAGCGTTCGCAACACAAAATCGAAAATGATCACAATGCCTAGGCCGATGCTAAGCGCGATCAGCGATGCCGTTGCGTTATTCGGGATCACCCGGTCATAGACGGTCATTGTGAAAAGCGAGGTGATAATGCCGAACAAGTTGATCAGCGCCGCCGCGAGCGCCACCTTAACATAGACACTCCGGTTCGCGCGCATTGGTGCGGCGAGCCAACTTCCGAAACGCGATTCTGGTTGATCCGGTGCTTGCATCACTTCCCCCCAGTCGCCAGCACATCGGCCAAGCCGCCGGTACGCGCAAGCAGAACATAGCGCGCGGCATCAAGGTCAGTGATCGCTTGAAGGTAACTCGCAGCGGTTTCAAAATAGCTTTGTTCGGCCGCAAGCAGATCAAACAGTGATCCGCGTGCAACGCGGAAACGTTCGGCAATTGTATCGCGTGATTGGCGGCTCGCGACATAGCTTGATCGCAGCGCGCCTAGTTGATCGGTGAGGGCGTTTACATCAGCCCAGGCAATTGCCGCATCGCGGCGGGCCTCCTCACGCACACGGTCAGCGCGGGCACGGTCTGACCGTGCGCGGGCCGAAAATTGTTCTGCGCGCGCATCCCCGCCGCCGAACAAGCGGTAACGCAAAGTAAGCCGCGCGCGAATGTCATAATCATTGTCAGTTTCAAACACGCCGTAACGACCAGCATCAATCCCAGCAGTGACAGTTGGTAAAATGTCCGCTCGCGCCGCCTTCGCCTCGCGTTGCCCAGCGGTGGCATCAGCGTCTGCCGCGCGGACAACCGCAGCACTTGCCGCGCGCAGTTCGGCGGCATCTCGGCTAAGCGTAGGCAGATTGGGGTAGGGTGCGCGGCGCAAGTCAGCGGGTGGCACAACACCGAAGAGTTCGGCAAAACGCGCTTCTGCACTGGCAAGCGACCGGGAGATGCGTGCGCGTTGGCTGTCGGCGGATGCCATGAAGCTGGTAACGCGTGCACGGTCACTGCGCGGGGAGAGGCCTTGGGTGATACGTGCTTCAACCGACTGGCCCAGCTTTTCCTGATCAGCGGCAAAGCTATCCCCAAGCTCAGCGAGTGCGCGGAAGGCAAAGACATCATACCAGCTTGCCACCGCGCGCAACCCGATTTCATCGACAGTAGCATCTACGCGCGCCGCAGCGGCATTAATTCGCGCCTTGGCTGCCGAAGTGCGCAGCGCACTCGCGCCAAAATCAAACAAGGGCTGCTGGATTGAGGCAATCGCATCGGTGCGCTGCTTGCGGCGGGATCGTTCGATGATATTATTGGGATCGCTTGAGAAATCGCGCGCGAGTGTCCGAGCGCTACTGAATGAGACATCACCTGACGGGAGTTGTGCCGCACGGGCAAGATCCCGCGCCGCGTCAGCTTCGTCAGCACCGGCCTTGGCCTCGCTAATCGCTGGATGGCGTTCAAGCGCGGCGCTCATCAGCGATTGGAATGTTTCAACCGCCGCCGTTTCGCGCTCAATCGCGATGATGGGATCGGTGTCGAGATCAATCGTCATCGGATCGCCGCTCGGGCGCGGTAGACTCGCCTTGGGCGGCACTGTCTGCGCAAGCAACGCTGCCGAGATCAGAAGCGTTCCGATCATAATAGAGGGGCTAGGCTTGCTTGCATTGCGTCCTTTGGTGATGATTCTTAGGCGGAGTCAAGGAAGGTGGCGCAAAGGTGCCCCAACTTCGCACATTATCCCCAGAAATCGATTCACAGCGGGCTTGTAATAAATGTTTAACCATGCTGTCATGATCGTTAACTAGTGGATCAACGGGGTTATCAATCAACAAAGCGAAGGCAATGCGCTGGGCTACCGATGGCGGTCTTAAGCGCATGTTTTTGCGCATAAATCACTTATTATGACTTAGAGGGATGAGACATGACGACCAATTATTTTGCACTTTCAGGCGGAAATTTTAGCCAAGATTGGTCGAACACCGGCCTCATTACGGTCGATGACAACTGGGACGGGGTCCCAAGCATCGTTGGCTATCGCGGTGACGACGTAACGACAGCAACAGGCGTGGATCCGCGCACGCTGACTGCCAATGTCGTTGCGCAAGTCATTGATGTGATTGCCAACAGCACTGCAACCAACACAACTGGCGGAATCATCGAGGTTGGTGGTGCCAATCCTACGATTGCGTTTCAAGGTTCGGGCACTGCAGATGCACCATATCTGGTGCTTTTCCTCGATTCGCGTGGTCGTCAGGATATTGACCTGAGCCTCAACCTTCGTGACCTCGATGCGAGTCCGGATAACGCCACGCAGCAAGTGGCAATCCAATACCGCATCAGCGGCACAAGCAGCTGGACAAATGTCTTTTATGTTCCTGATGCGACGACTGCGGGTTCGGCAACGCAGGTAACGCCAGTTTCGGTTCGCCTTCCAGCCGAAGCCAATAATCAGGCAACGCTAGAAATTCGCGTCATCACGACAAATGCTGCAGGCAATGATGAACTGGTCGGCATTGATGATATTGTTGTTGCAAGTCAGCCACAGGTTGTTGTGAATCCTGGTGTTCTCTCAATCGCTGATGCCACCGTTGTTGAGGGCAATATCGGCACAACCCCGATCAGCTTTGTTGTCACGCGCAGTGGCGGCAGCGCAGGCGCGGTGAGCGCGAGCTATGTAGTCAACTTTCTCCCCCCCGGCGCTGATGCTGGGGACTTTGCGGCGGGTTCGGTCTTCTCGGGCACTGTAAACTTCGCTGATGGCGAAACCAGCCAGACGATTATTTTCAACGTTGCTGGCGATACAGTCGTAGAGACCAATGAAAATTTCACAGTGCTCCTCATGAACCCAACTGGCGGCGCGACCATTGGTGATGGCGTCGCAAACGGCACGATCACCAATGATGATGCCGCCCCGGTTGGCCCGGCCAACATCTTCATCAACGAAATCCACTATGATAATAGTGGTGCAGACGCCAATGAGGCGATTGAAGTCGCAGGCACGGCAGGGCTTGATCTGACCGGTTATCGGCTGGTGCTCTATAATGGCTCGAACACGCCGGGTGCAGCGGTCGTTTATGCAACGATCAACCTGAGCGGCGTCATCGATGATGAGGGCCAAGGCTTTGGCGCGGTATCCTTTGCCGCAGTTGGCCTGCAAAACGGCGTTGCTGACGGGATCGCGCTGATCGCGCCAAATGGTTCAGTTGTTCAGTTGCTCTCCTATGAAGGTGTTTTCACTGCTGCGGCTGGCACACCCGCCGGCGGTGTTACCAGCACAGATATTGGCGTCATCGAAGATGGCACTGGTGCCGCGACCAGTTCGCTTCAGGCAACTGGCACTGGCGGTGGTGCGGCCGACTTTGTGTTTCAGCCAAGCGCGCCCGCCAGCTTTGGGATGCTCAATGCAGGCCAGATTTTCATTGGTCCCAACGGCACTGGCCAAGTGTCAATCGGTGACGCAAGCGTAGTTGAAGGCGATAGCGGCGTTCAGCAGATCATTTTCACCGTCCGGCGTGGCGGCGGCTCAGGGCAGGTTGCAAGTGTCGATTATAGTGTAAACTTTGATGGCACCGCGACCACCGATGATTTCGCGCCGGGCCTCTTGACAACGGGCACTGTGACTTTCGGTGTTGGTGAAAGTGTCAAGCAGATTGTCATTGGCGTCAATGGGGATACGCTGCCCGAAGGCAACGAAACCTTCAGCGTTGCGCTTTCAAACCCCATCGGCAATATCATCGTAACCGATGGCAATGCGACTGGCACGATCACTAACGATGATCCAATCGCGCTCGCGATTTTCCAGATTCAGGGCGAAAGTCACCGCTCTACCGTCGCTGGTCAGACGGTGATTACCAATGGCATCGTTACGGCGGTCGATAGCAATGGCTTCTACATCCAAGACGCAGCTGGCGATGGCAATGCCCGCACATCGGACGGTATTTTTGTTTTGACC
>JANOXQ010000105.1:0-13346 GCA_031418495.1 Sphingomonadales bacterium | reverse complement strand
GGCTTAATCACCGCAAACTTTGCGCTGGCAATTGACCGGGCGTATATTGGTCCTTTTGTTATGTATTGGCTCAACAATAATATCTAATTGAGTCGTTTTGTGTCGAGCGCTGTCGTGACATCTCTGCGGTTGTCTCGACTGCGCTCGACACAAACGGCAATAAATTCAAACGGTCACGACTTATCAAGCTGCGCGGCGATTTGTTTCGTTGAGCCACGCACGCGCCTGACGTTGTGCTTCGGCGATTTCGCGCGCGGTCATATCGTCGGCGATTTCAGCGCGGCATTCTTGGCCCCGCTCATTGCCGCGTAGTGCCGCCAAATTAAACCATTTATGCGCTTGCACTAAGTCAACATTGACGCCGCCTGATCCTGATGAATAGGCAATGCCAAGTTCGTACAGTGCCTCGGTATCGCCGTAGGCTGCATCAGCCATCCGGCTATCAATCAAAAAATTCGCGCTTTTGCCACTTATCGCCATGTCACATCCCCGTTGACGTATCTGTCAAACGCAGTTGTCACCGAAATGGTCTCAATAAATGGTTAATGCCGTAGTCACTTTTTGCGCCGAACTGGAAAATTATCGATCAAACGGGTGGTGCCTATCCGTGCTGCGGCCAAGATTCGGGCCTCACCAATGAGAAGTTCGAGCGGTTCAAGCGAGGCGGCATCGACCAGCGCAACATAATCGACCGAAACAAAACCAGCCTGCAAAAGTGCAGATTTTGCCTGTTCAAGCGTGCTCCCGACGCTTGCGCCTGCTTCGAGTTCAGCCGCAGCCGCCTGTAAAGCGCTTGGCAATGCCAGCGCGGCGCTGCGTTCATTCGCTGAAAGATAGGCGTTGCGTGATGACAGCGCGAGGCCATCGCCGTCACGAACAATCGGCGCGCCTGCTATCTCAACACCAAGATCAAGATCACGCACCATCCGGCGGATAATCGCCAATTGCTGCCAGTCTTTCTCACCAAACACCGCAATATCAGGCTTTACTTGAGTCAGCAGCTTGGCAACCACGGTCGCCACCCCGTCAAAATGCCCCGGCCGCGCAGCGCCGCAAAGCCCATCACCAAGCCGTGCCACGCTTACCGTCGTCGCAAAGCCTTGCGGATACATCGTTGCCACATCGGGCAGCCAAAGCGCCGACACCCCTGCTTCGGTTAGAAGCGCTGCATCTTGGGCCTCTTGCCTTGGGTAACGCGAAAGATCCTCATTGGGACCAAATTGGATCGGATTGATGAAAATTGACACAATCACATCATCAGCTATTGCCTGTGCTTGGGTAACCAAAGCCATGTGCCCTGCATGAAGGGCACCCATCGTTGGCACCAGCGCAACCTGCTTTCCCTCGTCATGCAAAACACGCACAAATTTTTTCAGCGGATCATGGTGACGGATAGTTTGCACGGTTGGCCTTGCTCCGATATGGCGAAGCGACGCCCGATGCCGGGCAGGTCGCAAATAATCAAGGGGGTTTTGCGCGCGTTTATGGTCGATGGGAAGACGCATTATATCGTTTTTGCCAATGAAAAAGGCGGAACCGGCAAATCGACGACTGCGGTGCATACCGCTGTTGCGCTTGCGGCGACGGGCTATTCAGTGGCCGTAATCGATCTGGATACGCGCCAGAAGACGCTGAGTCGCTATCTTGAAAACCGAGAAGCAACCGCACGGCGGCGCAAGATTGAGCTGCCCTCCCCCGCTTATGTCACGCTTGGATTGTTAACGCCTGCGGGGCTTGATCAGGAAATTGCGCGGATTGGCCGCGATGCCGATTTCATCATTATCGATACGCCAGGCCGCGATGATCCAGTATCACGCGCCGCGATTGCGAAGGCGGATACCATCGTCACCCCGATCAACGATAGCTTCGTTGATCTTGACCTGATTGGCCAAGTTGATGCAGAAACCTTCCGCGTTAAAAAACCGAGCTTTTATGCCGAATTGATCTGGGATTTGCGCAAGGTGCGCGCGCAGAGTGATGGCGCGTCGGTTGACTGGGTCGTGCTGCGCAACCGGCTCCAGC
This sequence comes from Sphingomonadales bacterium, assembly GCA_031418495.1. Lineage (GTDB taxonomy): Bacteria > Pseudomonadota > Alphaproteobacteria > Sphingomonadales > Sphingomonadaceae > Aquisediminimonas. Next base: position 11,324 of record JANOXQ010000105.1, on the reverse strand, counting down.
ATATTGAGGCCAATAATATGCGTCGCGTCGGCAGGGCGCTTGACGAGCTTTCAAAACGGGTTGGCTTTCGCACGATTGCAGGACTTGGCGAACGTGTTATCTACCGTGAGCTTTTTCCAAAGGGGCTCACCTTGCTTGATGTCGAAGCGATTGGCGGAATTGGCATCAGCCATATTGCCGCGCGGCAGGAATTACGCGAAATGATTGCTGGGTTTTCGCTTCCTGAGCGTGAAAGCCAGCAGGCGGAACTGGAGTTCGGATGACTAAGCTACTCCTCCTTATCGCGGTTGTTATTGCGGTGGTTTATTTCGGCAAGCGGATGCTGTCCTCAGGCGCTGGCATGTCACGCTATGATGCGGCACGCTTGCTTGAGGTTGATCCTGATGCTGACGCCGAAACTATCCTCGCTGCGCACCGCCGCCTGATTTCCAAGGTTCACCCCGATGCAGGCGGCAGTGCCGAACTCGCTGCAAGGGTCAATCAGGCGCGTGATACGCTGCTGCGCAATCTTCCTCGTTAAATTCCATATAAGAGTCTCCCATGTCACACATATTCAATCCGGTCGCGCTTCGCGAATATGACATTCGTGGCATTGTCGGCAAAACCCTCGGCGTTGAAGATGCCCAAGCCATCGGTCGCACTTTTGGTACTCTGATCAAACGCAGCGGCGGTTCAACCGTAGCTGTTGGCTATGATGGGCGGATATCCTCGCCAATGATGGAATCGGCGCTCATCACTGGCCTCATCGCCAGCGGCGTTGATGTCGTCCGCGTCGGGCTTGGCCCCACCCCGATGCTATATTATGCTGAATATGTACTTGAAGGCATAGACGGCGGCATACAGATAACCGGCAGCCACAACCCCGCCAACTATAACGGCTTCAAGATGGTATTTGGTCACGCGCCCTTTTACGGCGAAGATATCCAGAAACTTGGGCGCATGGCCGCCACTGGCGATTGGGAGAGCGGGTCGGGCAGCATCCGCGACGTTGACATTGAGGACGCCTATGTCGCGCGTCTCGCCCAAGGCTTTGACGGCGGCAGTTTCCGCATCGGCTGGGACGCCGGGAACGGTGCCGCTGGCCGCGTTATCGAAAAGCTCACCGCACTTTTGCCCGGTGAGCATCACTTGCTCTTCACCGCCATCGACGGAACCTTCCCTAATCATCATCCTGACCCAACAGTTGAAGAAAATCTCGCTGACTTGAAGGCGCTTGTCGCCGAAAAGAAGCTCGATTTCGGAGTTGCTTTTGACGGCGATGGCGACCGCATCGGGGCGGTAGACAGCCAAGGCCGGGTGATATGGGGCGACCAAATTTTGTCCATATTGGCTGAATCTGTGCTGAAATGTGTGCCGGGAAGCACAATCATTGCAGATGTGAAAGCCAGCCAAGCGCTGTATGACCGGATTGCCGAGCTTGGCGGCGTCCCGCTAATGTGGAAAACGGGCCACAGCCTGATCAAGGTCAAGATGAAAGAAACCGGCAGCCCGCTTGCTGGCGAAATGAGCGGGCACATTTTCTACCAACATGATTGGTACGGCTTTGATGATGCGCAATATGTCGCGGTGCGCTTCATCCGCGCAATCCGCGAACTGGGCGGATCGCTTGATGCCCTACGCGATGCGATGCCCAGATTCGTCAACACACCTGAAATGCGGTTTCAGGTTGATGAAATCCGCAAGTTCGCAGTCGTCGATGAAGTCCTTGCCCGGCTTGAGGCCGCAGGCGCTGACGTCAACCGCACCGACGGCGCGCGCGTTAACACCCCCGACGGCTGGTGGCTGCTCCGCGCGAGCAACACGCAGGATGTACTCGTCGCGCGCGCTGAGGCACGGGATCAGCTAGGACTAGACCGGCTGATGACAATGATCGACGATCAGCTTGCCGCTAGCGGGCTGGTGCGCGGGGAAAGTGTGGCGCATTAATAATACCCAACTTATTCGCAAGAATTAGCGATATCGGACACCCCCTGCCGATCTGACACCGAGATGACGTTAAACTGACCTTAGCGCGTCACAATAGTCTGCCAGTTTTTTATCACTCAAATGATAATCCACTGGAGGCAGCAGCAGATGAGCGATATCTTAGCGACTTATTACAGCGATGGTGACGTTGATACCAATAAATCAGGCAATCCAACGCTCGAATCGCTCGTTGAGGCGCGCTATTCGCGGCGGCATACTTTGTTTGGCGGCGCTGCAGTTGCCTCAGCGATGTTCTTGCCCACTTTGCTCGCGGGTTGCGGAGAAGATAGCCCACCACCGCCCTCAGTTTCAGCAAGCAATGGCCAGACCAGCTCAGGCGCGGTCTTTGGTCTTGCCGCGATGGTGGGTGATGGTGCTTCACTCAGCACGATGACATGGTCGCAAATCTCGGGGCCGCCCGTCACAATCCAAAACCCCAACAGCCTCAACGCAAGTTTTCTTGCACCCAGCGTAGCCAGTGCAACACCAATCGGCTTTCGCTTTACGGCCCAGCGTCAGGGCGGTCGCGCGACCACAACCGATGTAACCGTTACCGTCGATACGGCCAAACTTGGCTTCTCAGCGGTTGCGAAGAATATTATCGACCGAGTGACCGTTCCCGCCGGATATGAAGTGACCGTGCTTTACCGTTTGGGTGATCCGATCAACGCTGCGACGGGGCCCTATGCCAACAACGGCACTGATCCGAGCTTTGAATTCCGCGCAGGTGATCACCATGACGCGCTTTATTATTTTGGTCTGTCCGCATCGGGCGGCGGGCGCGATGACAATAACAGTTCGCGCGGCGTTCTTGTGATGAACCATGAAAATATCACGCAGCGCTTCCTCCATCCCAACGGTGCAACCAGCGTTAACGGAGTTCGCCCCGAAGCTGAAGCCTTGAAGGAAATGCAGGCGCACGGCCTGAGCGTGATCGAAGTTTCGCGCGGCGCAACCGGCCCTTGGTCTTATAATCAGAGCAGCGCGCTCAACCGCCGGATTTCGCCACTTACGCCGACGGTATTTAACGGCCCGGTGCGCGGCAGTCCGCTGTTACAAACGCTGTTTTCACCAGCGGGAACAAATGGGCGTGGCACACTCAACAATTGCGCCAATGGTTTCACATTTTGGGGCACTGACCTGACGTGTGAAGAAAATTGGGCGGGCTATTTCCGCCGCCGCAGCGCGACTGATAACCCGTTGCGCACGGCCAAGGAAATTACCGCGCTCACCCGTTACAGCGTTGGTGGCGGGCCGCTTGGCGGAGGCGCATATAGCTGGTTCTCGGTGATCCCGGCTGATCCTGCTAACACAATTTGGCGGCGTTGGACGGCCGAAGTTTCGGGGGCTTCTGCGGCGCAAGACTTTCGGAACGAAGCCAATCAATTTGGCTGGGTTGTTGAAATTGATCCCTATGATCCAACCGCAACCCCGCGCAAACGGACTGCGCTTGGCCGGTTCGCACATGAAGGATGCTGGCCGGGCAATTTCATTTCGGGGCGTCGTCCGGCATTTTATATGGGTGACGATGCGCGCGGCGATTATATGTATAAATTCGTTTCCGCAGCATCGTGGGATCCGTCCGATGCGCAGCGCGCCGACCGGCTTGCCGTCGGTGATAAATATTTCGATGCCGGTACGCTTTTTGTGGCGCGTTTTAATGCTGATGGTTCAGGCACATGGTTGCCGCTCACCTTTGGGCAAGGTGCGCTTACATCAGGCAACGCCGCTTATCCATTTGCCGATCAGGCCGATGTGCTCACCCACGCCCGGCTTGCAGGGGATGCGCTTGGCGCAACACGGATGGATCGCCCTGAATGGACGGCGGTGAACAACAGCAATGGCGAAATCTATCTAACGCTGACCAACGGCAACGCCACCAGCCGCCCGCTTGCTGGCACCGATCCCGCCAACCCGCGCCACTATAATGATCCGCGCACAACTGGCACGGCGCAGCGCGGCAACCCCAACGGCCATATCATTCGCTTGCGCGAAACCGGCGACAGCACCGAGGCAACCAGCTTCACTTGGGATATTTATCTGTTTGCTGCAGGTTCCGATCTTGATGCTACCAACATCAACCTGTCGGGGCTTGATGCGACGAATGATCTCTCATCACCCGATGGCTTGTGGTTTTCACGGCCGACCAATGCTGCGGGGCAAGTGAACCCAGTGCTTTGGATTCAAACCGACGACGGCGCGTTTACCGATGTTACCAACTGCATGATGCTCGCCGCGATGCCCGGCCGCGTTGGTGACGGTGCCACGCGCACGATCACCAACACCGATGCGAGCGGTGCCACCCGCCAGCAAGCCACGATTATCGGCAAGGCACCCGGCGCAACGCTCAAGCGCTTCCTCGTCGGGCCAAATGAATGTGAAATCACCGGGGTTGAATCGACTCCCGATGGCCGATCACTCTTCGTCAATATTCAGCATCCCGGCGAAGATACCAACGGCGGCAGCGCATGGCCTGATACCCAAAATGGTTCAGCCTCAACCGCGCGGCCACGCTCCGCAACGATCGTGATCACCCGCACTGACGGCGGGGTTGTCGGGCTTTCCTAACAACAGGGGGCAGCGCGCTAGTAAGGCTTGCTTGTAGAGACGTGAGCAAGCCGCTAGCGCGCTGTTTATGCAGCCAAACCGCGATGACGCCCTTCCTGATGCGCTAACCGACTGGTTCGCCGCTAAAGGTTGGCACCCGCGCCGTCATCAGCTTGAAATGCTCGCCGCAGCGCGTGCGGGCGAAGACGCGTTGCTGATTGCGCCGACGGGATCGGGGAAGACGATGGCGGGCTTCCTGCCAACGCTAGTTGATCTGATCACGTCGCCCACCGATGGCCTCCACACGCTTTACATCTCGCCGCTCAAGGCGCTCGCGGTTGATGTCCAACGCAATCTGCTGACCCCGATTGAGGAGATGGGCCTCAACATCCGCGTCGAAACCCGCACTGGCGACACCCCGTCCGACCGCAAGGCGCGCCAGCGGATACGCCCGCCGCAAATCCTGCTGACCACGCCTGAGTCGCTGAGCCTGCTGCTGTCATACCCTGAAAGCTTCACGATGTTTGCCGGGCTGAAGACGATCATCATCGATGAAGTCCACGCCTTCGCCACGCAGAAACGTGGCGATTTGCTCAGCCTCTCAATCGCGCGGCTGGCCACAATTGCTCCCGCGATGCGCCACGTTGCACTCTCTGCGACCGTTGCTGACCCAGCCGAATATCAGCACTGGCTCTCGCCGCGCGCCTCCCGCCTCGTCATCGGCGATGAAGGCGCACCGCCCGATATCGCGATCCTCTTGCCAGAGGGCGAAATTCCGTGGGGCGGGCATTCGGGTGCCTATGCCACGCCCCAAGTGATGGCCGAAATCGAGCGGCACGCGACCACGATCATCTTTTGCAACACGCGCGGCCTTGCCGAACTCACCTTCCAAAAACTGTGGGACGCAAACGAGCTGAAACTCCCCATCGGTATCCACCATGGCAGCCTTGATATCGAGGCGCGCCGCAAGGTGGAGAATGCAATGGCGGCGGGCAAAATCCGCGCGCTCGTCGCCACCGCCAGCCTTGATCTGGGGGTGGACTGGGGCAATGTTGATTGCGTCATCCAGATGGGCGCGCCCAAGGGGGCATCACGCCTGCTCCAACGGATCGGCCGCGCCAACCACCGCCTTGATGAGGCGAGCGAGGCAATCGTCGTCCCCGGCAACCGCTTTGAATATCTGGAGGCAGAGGCCGCGCTCGACGCGATCAAAGCGGGCGAGCGCGACGGCGACCCCTTCCGCCCCGGCGGGCTAGACGTGCTGGCCCAGCATATCATGGCCTGCGCCTGCGCTGCGCCCTTTGATGCGGCGACGCTCTTCGCCGAAGTGCAGAGCGCAGCCCCCTTTACAAGCGTTGATTTCGCGACCTTTGAGCGGCTGCTCCATCTGATTTCAACTGGCGGCTACGCGCTCAAGGCTTACGATAAGTTCCGCCGTCTGGTTCAGGGGCCGGACGGGCAGTGGAGAGTGACGCACCCAAAGTTTGCGGCCCAGCACCGCCTGAATGCAGGGATCATCGTTGACGCGCCGATGATGGGTGTGCGGTTCCGCAATGGCCGCAAACTCGGGATGCTTGACGAATATTTCGCGGCCTCGCTTTCGCCCGGCGACCGTTTCTATTTCTCCGGCATCGCGCTTGAGGTCGAAAGCATGGACGCGACAGACCTGTTTGTCCGCGCCACTTCCAAACGCGCGCAAATCCCAAGCTACATGGGCGCGCGGATGCCGCTCACCACCCACTTGGCCGCGCGCGTGCGCGGATTTCTGGCAGACCCAAGCAGTTGGGATCGCTTCCCCAAGGACGTTAGCGACTGGCTCACGATGCAAGGAAAGCGTTCAATCCTGCCGCGTCCTGACCAATTGCTCGTTGAGACATTCCCGCGTGACGGCCTCTATTATATGGTCACCTACAGCTTTGAAGGCTGGAACGCGCACCAATCGCTCGCGATGCTGATCACCAAACGGATGGAGGCGCGCGGGCTCAACCCCGTTGGCTTCGTCGCGAGCGATTATGCCTTTGCGATCTGGAGCCTAAAGCCCGTCACTGATCCCAAAAGCCTCTTCTCATCGGACATCATGACGGGCGAATTCGTCGAATGGGTCGAAAACTCGCACCTCCTCAAACGCGCCTTCCGCGAAGTCGCGGTCATCTCGGGCCTTGTCGAGCGTCAGCATCCCGGCAAACGCAAATCGGGGCGGCAAGTTACCTTCTCGACCGACCTGATCTATGACGTGCTGCGCCGCTATGAGCCCGACCACATCCTCCTCGAAGCCGCCTGGGCCGACGCCCGCGCCAAGATGACCGACGTGGGCCGATTGGGCGCACTGCTCGACCGCGCGGCGGCAACAATGGTGCACAAGGATCTAGAGCGGATATCGCCGCTCGCCGTGCCGGTGTTCGTCTTGATCGGGCGCGAGAGCGTGGCGGGGGTTGAGACTGATGATGCACTGTTGATTGAGGCGGAGGGGATAGCGGCGGAGGGGATAGCGGGGGAGGGGATAGCGGGGGTGAGCGCCCCATAAACCAACGGGAGCCTTTCGGCTCCCGTGGCACTTAGTTCCCTTGCGGGAAACGGACACTTCACGAGGAAGCGCCGCAAGTGAAACTTACATAGGCGTTTGAGGATGAAAATGCAATTAAAATCGGGGCGTTCAGCGAACCGACGGTTTGGGTAGCCAATCAAGAACGAGCCCAAGCATCTCATCAAACTCCGCCTCGGGTAGACGTTTGACACCGCCCTTATCCGGAAGGAGCCTGCTCACTGCGACTGTCGTCGGCTTATCACATATCGCCCAAGCCGCACGGCCATCAATGGTCGTGCGCAGCGGAAACGCCCATGCGTTCCCCGGCTGGGCTTGAGTTGAACAGGGAATAACCGTTACCGCGCCGTGCAGCACGTTACGGTATGAAACGACAATGACAGGACGGCGTTTCCAAAATTCGGGCAATTGCGCATCCTTTGGAAAATCACACCAGAAAAGCTGACGAATTTTCGGTGCCCCAACAAGGCGCGGCGCGACACGTGGCGGCGGGGATTGATCATGTGCTGACATTGGATTGCAGAAATGCGATCAAAGTGGATGGAGATCAAGGTGTATACGCGCTTCCGCATAGAAAATTACTGATTAAGCCCTTCTGGATAAATCATTCTTGTTGACAATTCTTCTTAAAACTTGATTATTTGTCAGATGCACGGGTTGTGCTAGCTGGCATCGGAACGTTACTTTGCAGTTGGGCCGCGAAAGGCCCTTCGCCAATCGCAAACGAAACCCTGACTCCCCGACGTCCAGCGACCCTGCTTTTTAACAGGGATTTTGCCTTTGAGAGAAGCGTTAGAAAAAGAGATTGTCCGAAAATCAAAAAGCATATTGCGCCAGCAAAAGCTGAATCACGCAGGTTTAAAGAAAAATGCGGAACGCTATAAAAAGCGCACGGGTTTGGTACCAGGCAATCCAGATTTCTCTGATCCGGACTGGTGGTCATTCCACCCGCATTTTAATCCAAAATACTGTATCAGCCATGCAAAATATCTGAGCACCGTAATTTGGAAAAAGCTGAAGGATCGCCTCTACAGCCCAGTACCTGCAATCCAATTTGATATTCCGAAACCGGACGGTTCCACCCGTCCAATCATGGCCTTCGCAATTCCAGATTCGGCACTTGCCAATATCATTCACAAAAATGCGACAGCTAGGAATGGGAATTTATTTTCGAGCAATAGCTTTGCTTATCGTAATGACAAAAATGTTTTTGATGCCATTTTGCACGTTATGCGATCTCTTGATCGTCCAAAATCATATATAATTCAGTATGATTTCTCAAAATATTTTGACAGCATTGATCAAGCTTACATTGAAAAGATCATTGGGGATAAATCGTTATTTTTGCTTTCACATGCCGAGCGGGCTGCAATGTCGGCGTTTCTTAAACATGAATATGAAAGCGTAAAAACATATCAAAACAACGTGTTTTCAGAACGCAACAGAGGCGTACCACAGGGCAGTTCATTGTCGCTGTTTCTCTCTAACATCGCATCGCATCAACTGGATTTGGCACTAGAAAATCAAAATGGAACATTTGTCAGGTTCGCTGATGATGTCGTTGCTATCACCCATTCATATACCGATGCACTAGCGGTAGCAGACCAATTTCGGATACACTGTCAGCGAGCTGGGCTAACGATCAACTACGAGAAATCGCCTGGGATCATGTTATTCGGCGGGACGCCAGACCGAGAGAAACGAGATTTTACCATAGACAGGGATGATGGAAGCCACTTGAAAACCATCGATCATATCGATTTCTTGGGGCACCGAGTGAAGGTAAACGGGGTCAGCCTACCGGAAAAATCAAAGAAGAGGATTAAGGCAAAAATATCAAGCATAGTTCATAAGCATCTCTTTCTTCATCGCCGAGGTGCCAACGGAGCATTGGATGCTAGCAGAATTGGTGTTGGCTTTTCAGATTGGGACTTGGTCACTTGCATCAACGAAATACGAAAATACATATATGGCGGACTGAGAGAGACTCATCTTACGGAGTTTCTCGACAATGATGAAAAACTGCCTTTCATTCGAGGCTTAATGGCCTTTTTCCCTCTTCACAGCTTGTCGAGTGAATTAAAATCACTTGATGGTTGGCTTGCGAACACGCTGCTGAGAGCGCAAGCAGAGCGAGTCAAGGTTTTGGCAGGGCATGGACATGCAATCTCTCGGATGAGCGCCAAGCAGATGCTTGATGGCAGTTGGTACAATTATCCGCTGATTAAGAATGATGCCACCATGCCAAGCTTTGTCCGCGCTTGGCGTGCCGCAAGGAAATATTATTTCAGATATGGGTTAGCAGGAATTCGACCGCCCTCGTATTATTCTTTGCTAACTTATTGATACGACAGCACGCTAAACTCCAGCCCTCACCCCGCCCGCAGTGCCCGCACCACCGCCTCGGAGTCACGGTCAATAACCTTCACCGGGCCTTCGGGGTAGCGTTTGCCTTGTTCCCAGTGGTGTAGCGTGTTGACGCTGAAGCCGAAGCGTTGGGCAAAGGCCTCCTGCGTCATCCCCGTATTGGCGCGGATCGCAACTTATCGACGCCGGATCAACCGCAATCAGGGGTCTTTCCTACAGAAACTATTCATGGTATGTTCCAATCATGAATCATATTTTTGTCCCTCATCCGCCCTACTCAGCGCGCCGCCGTAGCGTGACTTTTGCGCCCCATTTTTCACATCCTAGGGGTTCGGAAAATATACAGATTCAGTGTCAACTTCCTGAGTTTTCCGGGACTTTTTGAAAGGGGCGAAACTTGGAAATTACGCCCCTACTTCTTCGCGCCTTCGCGCCTTCGCGTGAACCCCTTGCAACCTTGCCACGCGCGGCGCGGCCTGATTACTCTCGCGCGAAGCCGCAAAGGCGCGAAGTAGGATGGGGCAATGAACTACCGCGCCTAACCCGTCTTCCCCACCGCGCCCACACCCGCTAAGCTGCGTCCATGCAAAACACGGACATCATTATTCTTGGCGGCGGCCTCATCGGGCAGACGCTCGCGATTGCGCTTGATCATTATGGGCTTCGTTCCGCCGTGATTGATCCAATGCTGCCGCAAACCGCGCTGGCGGCGGATTTTGATGGGCGCGCGAGTGCGGTGGCGAGTGCGAGTTTTCGGATGCTTGATACGATCGGCGTTGGTGCCGCGCTCAAGCCGCATGGCTGCGCGATCCACACCATCGAGGTGCGTGACGGCCTGCAAAAAGGCGCGCTTGATTTTACGACCGCGCCTGATGATGAGCCGCTTGGCATCATGCTCGAGAATCGGGTGCTGCGGAGCGTCCTGCGAGAGCGCATTCTCGCTGCGAAGACTGTGGCGCTCCATATTCCGGCAAAGGCAAACGTGGTTGAACGCGACGGCGCAGGCGCGCAGGTCACGCTTGATACTGGAGATGTGATCCGTGCGCCGCTGATCATCGCCGCCGAGGGCCGCAATTCGCCAATGCGCACGCTCGCGGGCATCCGCGTTGCCAATTGGAAATATGATCATACTGCGATCATTTCGGCGTTTGATCACAGCATCAATCACAATAATATCGCGCATGAGATTTTTTATCCAGCGGGGCCCTTCGCGCTGTTGCCGTTGCAGCCCGGCACGCGTTCGGCGCTCGTTTGGACGGTCACGGCGAAGGATGCTCCCGGCGTGCTTGCGCTTTCGGAGCGGGCGTTTCTGGCCGAGGTTGCCAAGCGTTCGGGCGGGTTGCTCGGTGATGTGACGATGGCCGCACCGCGCTCAAGCTATCCGCTTGGCTTCCACCATGCCGCGCATATTACCGCCGAACGCCTCGCGCTGGTCGGCGATGCGGCGCACGGGATTCACCCGATTGCGGGTCAAGGGCTGAACCTTGGATTTCGTGATGTGGCGGCGCTCGTCGAGGTGCTGGTCGATGGCGCGCGGCTTGGGCTAGACCTTGGCGATGCGCAATTGCTGACGCGGTATGAGCGGTGGCGCGGGCTTGATACGATGCTGGTTTCGGTTGCGACTGATGGGCTCAATCGGCTGTTCTCTATTCCGGGAAAGCCAGCCTCGGCGATCCGGCGTTTCGGCCTTGATGCGGTTCAAAAGATCGCGCCGCTTAAATCACTCTTCATGGCCGAAGCACGCGGGATGAGCGGCGATTTGCCGAAATTGCTTCAGGGAGTGGCGGTTTGAGTGTGTAAAACTTAAACTAATCCGTTCGTGGGGAGGGGCGGCGTGTGAAGGTGGGGTAGGGGTAGCGACGGGGCGCGACCCGACCGGGTCATAGTCAAATATTATTCAACC
>JANOXQ010000104.1:0-2167 GCA_031418495.1 Sphingomonadales bacterium | reverse complement strand
GCTTATCCGCCGCCGGGCGGAGGGGAAGCTCGCTAACCTCGTTAATGTTCTCAAATCCGACGATGCGCCGGGCAATATCGGCATCGCTCACACCCGCTGGGCAACCCACGGCGCGCCGACTACCAGCAACGCTCACCCCCATGCCACCGGCGAGGTCGCTTTGGTGCACAATGGCATTATTGAGAATTTCAAGCAGCTGCGTGACGAACTGACCGCGCGCGGGCGGACCTTCGAGAGCGAAACCGATACCGAGGTTGTCGCGCATCTGGTGTCCGAACAGGTCGAGGCAGGCCATTCACCCGCCGAGGCGGTCAAGGCCGTGCTTCCCCGTCTGCGTGGTGCCTTTGCTCTGGCGATTGCCTTCCGCCAGTTTCCAGATTTCCTGATCGGTGCGCGGCTCGGCAGTCCGCTCGTCGTGGGCTATGGCGACGGCGAAACCTATCTGGGCTCGGACGCGCTCGCGCTTGCCCCGCTCACACAAAAAATCGCCTATCTGGAGGAGGGCGACTGGGTCGTCATCGCCCGCGAAGGCGCGCAGATTTTCGATAAGGACAATAATCCAGTCGAGCGCGAGGTCACCACCTCGGGCGTGTCAGCGGCGCAGATCGAAAAGGGCAATTACCGTCATTATATGCAGAAGGAGATTTTCGAGCAGCCCACCGTGGTCGCGCAAACGCTCTCCAGCTACATCCGCCCACTTGAACAGACCGTCGCGCTACCGCAAATGGACTTCGACCTAGCGGGTGTGAAGCGCATCACCATCGTCGCCTGCGGGACGAGCTTTTACGCAGGCATGGTCGCCAAATACTGGTTCGAAACATTCGCTCGCGTGCCGGTGGATATAGATGTGGCGAGCGAATTCCGCTACCGCGATCCTGTGTTGGAGGAAGGCGGGCTTGCCCTCTTCATTTCGCAATCCGGCGAAACTGCGGACACGCTCGCTGCACTTCGCCATTGCAAGGAAAACGGACAGACCATCGCAGTCGTTGTCAACGTGCCGACATCGAGCATGGCGCGCGAGGCGGACCTTTTGCTCCCTACCCATGCCGGGCCGGAAATTGGCGTTGCATCGACCAAGGCCTTCACCTGCCAGCTGGCAGTGCTCGCCGCGCTCGCCGCGCATCTCGCGCTGATAAAGGGCAAGCTGACCACCGAGGAAGAGCAGGAAATCGTCCGCCATCTGATCGAAGCCCCCGCCGCGCTCAACGCCGCGCTTGCGCATGACGAAGATATCGCGGCAATGGCCCACCTGATCGCGCCTGCGCGCGACGTGCTCTATCTCGGACGCGGCCCGGATTATCCGCTGGCGATGGAAGGCGCGCTGAAGCTGAAAGAAATCAGCTATATCCACGCCGAGGGTTACGCATCGGGCGAAATGAAACACGGCCCGATAGCGCTAATCGACGAAGCCGTCCCCGTCATCGTCCTCGCGCCATCAGGCCCGCTGTTCGAAAAAACCGTCAGCAATATGCAAGAAGTCCGCGCCCGCGGCGGCAAGGTCGTTTTGATCAGCGACGCCGAAGGCATCGCCGAAGCAGGCGAAGGCTGCCTCGCCACCATCGAAATGCCAAGCGTTCACCCGCTAATCGCGCCGCTGGTTTACGCGGTCCCGGTGCAGTTGCTGGCGTACCATGTCGCCTGCGCGAAAGGCACTGATGTAGACCAGCCAAGGAATTTGGCAAAATCGGTTACAGTGGAGTGAGCTTGCGAATTTTGTAAACAGGCGGCGTAATTTCAATTTTAGGACAAATACTAATGCAGAGCTTTTTCAAGATTGTGGCCGTCTTTTGCTTAGGTATTCTTTCAACTTCTGTCCTGCATGCCAAAACGCTAGATCTGACGGCGCTTGATGCGCTGCTAGAGACCTATCAAAAGGCTGATGAACCCGGGATCAGCCTTGCTGTCTCTATCAATGGCGATATTGTTTATCATAAGTGGGCAGGTCAAGCCGACCTTGCAAACGATGTTCCGATTAATTCCGATACGCGCTTTGAAATAGGATCAGTAACAAAACAGTTTACCGCGTTTGCCATCATGATGCTCGCTGAGGAAGGCAAACTCACTCTCGATCAGGATGTTCGTCATATATTACCCGAGTTGATAGCACATCCAGAGCCGATCACGATCAGGCACTTGCTCAACCACACGGGTGGGCTGCGTGAGGTCA
>JANOXQ010000103.1:0-24369 GCA_031418495.1 Sphingomonadales bacterium | reverse complement strand
TGCTCGGTCAGCCGCTCGGCATAATAAAGCGGGCTTGGCCGCCCGACATAATGTTCCAGCAAATCGTCGAACTGCGCCGCAAACGCTGGATCAATCTTTGCTGCACGGTATTCGCGTTCAAGATCAAGGATCAGCGGCATCAGCGTTTCGGCGACATAGCGTCCGCCAAACTGGCCAAAATGGCCGCGATCATCGGGGCCGGAGCGGAGTGAGTTTGCAAGGGTCATAATATCGACGCTGCTTTAAGGAATGCGGCGATCTTGTCCACATCCTTGATGCCGGGCGCGGACTCAACGCCTGACGAAACATCAACCAGCGTTGCGCTTGTCACGCGAACCGCCTCGGCAACATTGTCAGGCGTAAGCCCGCCCGCGAGCCCCCAAGGTAACGGGTGCGCAAAGCCGCTCAGCAGCGTCCAGTCAAATCGCAACCCCATCCCACCGGGCAGGTCTGCATCGTCAGGCAGTTTCGCATCATAAAGAATGCCCGCTGCGGCACCACGATAAGCGGTCGCAGCGGCAAGATCGCCGCGCGTTTTTACGGGAATTGCGGCCCAGCACGGACGCGACACATGCGCTGCAATCGCGGCCACGCGATTGGCCGGCGTCTTGTGCACTTGAACAATGTCGAGTTGGCTCGCCGCAATCGCTTGTTCAAGCAGGGCATTGCACGGCTCAACAAACACCCCGACCTTTTGGACATGCCCCGGAATGCGCTCTGCAAGCCCGCGCGCCATATCAAAGCTGACACTACGCGGGCTTGGCGGAAAAAAGACAAAGCCGATGTGGCTCGCGCCGCTTGCGATAGCCGAATCAAGCGTATCAGGCGTTGATAGCCCGCAAATTTTGACCTGAACTGGCATGGTGCGCCTAAAGCGTCGCCTCAATCGCGCGCGCCGCTTCGCCGGGGTGCTCTGCCTGCGTAATCGGCCTACCGACAACAATGATCGATGCGCCAGAGTCGAGCGCCTGACGCGGGGTCACCACACGTTTTTGATCACCAACCGCCCCTTGCGCAGGGCGCACACCGGGCACCACGAAAAACCCACGCGGCCACAGCTTTTTTGCCGCGCGCACTTCGTTTCCTGAACAGACGACGCCGTCTAATCCGGCCTCTTTTGCCAGCAAAGTGAGTCGCTCAACCTGTTCATGTGGATCTTCGCCAAGCCCGATGCTGCGCAGATCATCACCGTCGAGGCTGGTCAAAACGGTCACTGCCACAACCTTGGTGCCTTCTGGCGCGGCGGCCTTGGCATCCTCCATCATCGCCCGGCCACCCGCTGCGTGAACAGTCAGTATCGCAGGTTTGAGCGGACGCAGCGCCTGCACCGCTTTGGCCACAGTATTGGGAATATCATGCAGTTTGAGATCAAGAAAAATTGGCATATCAAGTGCGGCCATCTCACGGATGCCAGCACGGCCATTCGCCGAGAAAAATTCAAGGCCTAGCTTTAATCCGCCAACATGGCCTTTGACCTTTGCCGCAATGAGCTTTGCCCGCTCAATATCGGGCGTATCAATCGCCACATAAATTGGCGAGCTCATGAAACACCCGGCGGCACTGCAATTGACGCAGCAGAGGGTGGCATAGCGGATGATGCGGTGGACGATGGCGCACTCTGGACACTCGCAAGTGCCTTTTCGGTTGAATCAAGTCTGCGCCGAAGACGCCAGCGTGTGGTACGATACAGCAGAAATGTCGGCAGCAGCCCAATCAGAAACGCGACGAGCAAGAGCAGTGGCAGCACCGTATCAAGCACAACCCCGCCCCACAGGTTCACCGTGATAGGCGTCCAGTTATTGTAGGCAAAGATCGCCGCAACCACGACAATAAACGCTTGAAAAATGGCCTTCAAAAACTGCATCACGACCTCATGTTTCGTATTCCTGCGATTGGTTTACGCCGTCGATGCGCTTGCCGCAATCTCAAGCCTGATTTTCGCGAATAAATCGGGAATTTTGGTTAGGCGGCCTTCCTCTTCATTTAGGATTTCGAGCAAAAGCTCGCGCTTTATGATGTCGGCCTTGGCAGGCGGCACCTGCGTTGCCGATAATATAATATCAAACAACCTATCCGCCCCGTGGAGTCGGCCCCAAAGATAATCATTTTCTCGGTAGGCACGGCTGAAAAACGCGCCGAAGCTGTTGAACTGAATACCTTTGAGTGTTTCCGTTACGCCGCGCCGCACCACGGTAACATCCTCTGGCGAAATCCGGTCAATCTTAACCGGATCAAACTCGCTCAAGCCTTCGCCTTGAAGCATAGGAAGCGTCGAAACATCGTAGAAGGGAAACCCAAGATAAGCGAACAGCACGGCACGCCGGGCGGCTTTCGGAGCGTTGGCCAGAGCCTCAGCAAGTTCAGCATCGGTTGCGGCGTCAAGATCGGGCAAAGCGCGTTGGCGCGCTACATCATCAAGAAAGGCACTTGCGCTGCTATCATTGAACGGCGTGTAATAATTGATACTTTCTCGGTCGAGATAACGGGCAAGCAACATAAATAGAGTCGCACGTAGAGGCTCTGCCTCAGCACCGTCAAACGCGCCTTGCTCAATCCGCATTCGGAACGTGCGGATCACAAAGCGCAACCGTCTGATTCTGAAGCCAAGATCATGATCGCGGAAAAAATTTATTGCGGCGACTGTTGCACCCTTCCCGAGTCCGCCGGTTACCTGATCAATACTACGCGCGCGGACTTCGTCCCATAGGATATGACGAAAATCATCAAATTTTCCGCCGCGTAGCGTTGCGTCCTGCTTTGCCGCAAACCCAGCCAGTTCCTCAACAATCCCTGATAATTTGATATGACCATAGGCCGAAAACGCATAGTTTGCATCACGCGCGGCGCGTTCTTGCGCCTTATTGCGCCACGCCTTGATTCGCGCAGGGTTCGGGCGATCAAGGAAGAAGGTACGGCCAAACAGGCTTTCAATCGCGGCTTCAACATCAGGACGAAGCGCGTCAATAATATGCTGCATCCGCCGGATTCGGGTTGAACGTGCTTCAATTGCCTCAAGACTATCACGTATCGGCTGTTCGCGCGGAATGTCTGACATCGCGCCAAAGATTGTGCTGAAAAACCCTGGGAGCTGGGTTTTGCCTTTTTTGGTCAGGCTGACGCTCTGTATGCCCGGTTTAGGGTCGATATATACAAAGCGCCGGTCAATTTCGCGTCGTGCAGGCCGATCACGCAGCGCATCCAATGCGGGCTTGAACGGGGCGTTGGCTAGGACTGATCCATCAATCAGGACAGCATTTTCGGTTTGCGCGCCGTGGCCGGGCAATATCCGCGAAAGGAACGCTGAACGCGTATCCCAAGTGCGACCGCGTACAGCCAAGACCTGATCAATTTCTGCAACATTAACAGGCGGAAAAGCGCCCGGAAAACTTGCTGTTGCACGCGCAGCAAAGGCGAGTTCAATGCTATCACCAAGCCCACCTGCTTTTTCTCTACGATCTGAGAAGCTTAGCGTAAGTCTATGTTCTGTTTCAGTAATCTCAGATGGGCTATTAAGCCGAAGTTGCTCAGAATAACCGCCAAAATCGGTAACAGTCACAAACAGGTCAAGCGGTTGACCAGCAGGAATCAGGCGCTCGCCAATCGGCCCTGCCTTCATGGCATCAAAGGCGTCGAGCAACATTGTCGTGAAGCCCTGCCCACCAAAAGGCGGTTCAAACCAACGCGCACGCACAAGCCGTGACACTTTAGCGCGCACCTCATCACGCGCTTCGGCAGCAACGGTGCGTCGTACCGTACCACTTCGCCCAAGCGCGAGCCACACGAGCGGCGTCGCCCAGAATTTGGAAAAACGTGAAAGCGGTCGGGCGTCAGGATCAAGCAATTCATCAACGTCAGCTTTTTCGAGCCACATATCAGTCAATGGATCGAGCGATTCGCCGCTCGCGATGGCTTGAGCCAAAAATATCCCATTGATCCCGCCAGCACTTGCGCCAGCAATAATGTCGGGAAGGATACGCAATTTCAGTCCGTCATGCGCTGCAATCAATTCAAGCAGCCGAACATAAGCCGCCTCAACTCGGTTTTCTGGAGGCAGCCCTTTGTGGAATGAGCGGCTCGCACGCGCAACGCGCCAAATCTCTTTGGTGATCCCGTGCATATAGATCGCTAGGCTGATCCCGCCGTAGCAGATGAGGGCAAGGCGAAGTTCCTTCTCGCGCATGAAAACAGACTGACAGGCTATTGACCTGCTGGCAATCCGGCAATATGTTCTATTTTCGTTCTTTTGTGAAGGTAATTATGGCAAAGCCGCAAATCCGTTATGCCTGTAATGCTTGTGGTTCGGTGACGAACAAGTGGGCGGGGCAATGCACTGATTGCGGCGAATGGAACACGATGGTTCAGGATGCGGGTGCGGTTGTGACGCCGTTTCGTGCCAAACATGATCTGCAAACTGGTGGTCGTGCGTTTGAAATGGTCGGGCTTGATACCGATGTTCCGCTACCTGCGCGGATGCCGAGTGGGATTGCCGAATTTGATCGCGCGCTTGGTGGCGGGTTTGTGGCTGGGTCGGCCACGCTGATTGGCGGCGATCCAGGGATTGGCAAATCAACTCTACTGCTTCAGGCGGCGGCGCGGATCGCACAAACGGGGCGGGCGGTTGCTTATGTTTCGGGTGAGGAAGCGGCTGATCAGGTACGGCTGCGCGCACGGCGGCTTGGGCTTGGCGGCGCGCCGGTACAGCTTGCGGCGGCAACTTCAGTGCGCGATATCCTGACGACATTGGGGCAGAGCGCACCGCCTGCTTTGCTCGTGATCGATTCGATCCAGACGATGCACAGCGACTTGATCGAAGGCGCGCCGGGCACGGTCAGCCAAGTGCGTGCATCAGCACAGGAACTGATTCGCTTCGCTAAACAGTGCGGGACTGCGGTTGTGCTTGTTGGCCATGTTACCAAAGACGGGAGCATCGCTGGCCCGCGTGTGCTTGAACATATGGTCGATACGGTGCTCAGCTTTGAGGGCGAACGCAGCCATCAATACCGCATACTCCGTGCGATCAAGAACCGTTTTGGCGGCACTGATGAAATCGGCGTGTTCGCGATGGAAGAGGGCGGACTTGGTGAGGTAGCTAATCCGTCGTCACTATTTCTAACGCAGCGGGACGAGTCGGTGACGGGTACGGTTGTGTTCCCAGCCCTTGAGGGCACGCGGCCCGTGCTGGTTGAGGTGCAGGCGCTTGTTGTTCGGCTTGCGAGCGGGGCAACCCCGCGCCGCGCTGTGGTCGGATGGGACAGCGGGCGGCTTGCGATGATCCTTGCGGTGCTTGAGGCACGCTGTGGGCTGAATTTTTCGACGTGTGAGGTTTATCTCAACATCGCAGGTGGCTACCGCCTATCTGATCCGGCGGCTGATTTGGCCGTGGCGGCGGCGCTCGTTTCGGCGCTGTCCGAACGACCGCTTCCACCGACTGCGATTATCTTCGGCGAAATCGCGCTTTCTGCTGAGGTGCGCCCAGTTGCACATGCCGGACTTCGGCTTAAAGAGGCGGCGAAATTGGGGTTTGAACGCGCCTTTGTGCCAGCAACTACGAAGGCCGATGGGCACGGCATCAAACTTTCCAGCTTTTCGCGGCTTGGCGCGCTGGTTGATCACATGCTTGGGCGCGGTTGAGGCTCGACTCGGGCGCGGCGGAGCGCCTATGGGGCGATCATGACTGCACTTGATATCATTATACTGCTTTTGGTTGGCTGGTTCGGCTTTCGTGGTCTGCAAAACGGCTTTGTTACTGAGACGCTTTCACTGGCAGCTTGGGTTACTGCTATTGCAGCTGTGAAGCTGTTTCACAGTCCGGTAGCAGCCGCATTGGTTGAGCGTGTCGGCACTACGGCAGGGGCTTCGGTGCTTGCGTTCGCGCTTGTGTTTGGCGGCACTTTTGTGGCTGGTCGCTATCTGGCAAACCGCTTTGGCAAAGCGTCAAAATCGTCAATGCTTGGGCCATTTGACCGTGCACTCGGGCTTGGCTTTGGTGCGCTCAAGGGATTGATCGCAGGCTCAATCATCTTTCTTTTTGCTTCACTTGGTTATGATACAATTTTTGGCGGAAAATCTCAAAGGCCAGACTGGATGATCGAATCGCGCACGTATCCACTTCTGAATGCAACGTCGGGTGCGCTCGTTGATTTTATCGGTGATCGCCGCAGAAATGGTGGTGCCACGGCAGATCCGCAATGACACTATATAATAATGAGATACTTAAACTCGCGACTTCAACCGCCAATTTCAAGCGTTTGCCCGATGCGCAGGCAAGCGTTGAGAAGCGATCGCCGGTCTGCGGCAGTCGGGTTACGGTTGATGTCCGTCTTGATCCGCTTGGGCAAATTGACGCGCTCGGGCTTGAGGTGCGCGCCTGTGCGCTTGGTCAAGCCTCGGCAGCATTGATGGCTGCGAATGCGCGTGGACGCAGCGTTGATGAACTTGACAATGCACGGGATGCGCTGGCGGCATTTTTGGCCGATACCCGTGCTGATCCGGGCATATGGCCCGGTCTGCAAATTTTTGCGCCCGCTGTACCGCACCGTGCGCGCCATGCCTCAATCCTACTAGCCTTTGATGCAGTCGCAGAGGCTGCGCGCGAAGCCGCATACTAATGGCTGGGCCAAGCGCGGAAACGGTCACAATGTTGCGCGAGGGCGTGGTTTTGCTTGGGGCTGGCCTCGGCTTCGTGATGCTGTTTCGCAAGCTCGGACTCGGCGCTGTGCTTGGCTACTTAATCGCGGGAGCATTCATCGGCCCATCGGGTATCGGCCTTGTCGCAGGCGGCGAATCGAAGCTGGCAATTGCTGAAATCGGGATTGCGCTGCTGTTGTTTCTGGTTGGGCTTGAGCTTAGTCCGGCGCGACTTTGGCGATTAAAGCGCGACATTTTTGGGCTTGGTTTGGTTCAAGTTGCGCTGTGCGGCATTGCGCTTGCGATCATGATCTATCTTGTCGCAGGTTTTACTGCCGGTGCAGCAATTGCGCTTGGTCTCCCGCTTGCGCTGTCTTCAACAGCGCAGGTGTTGCCTAGCCTTAAATCCTCTGGTCGCATGAATACACCCTTTGGCGAGCGGGCGTTTTCAGTATTGCTGTTTCAGGATCTCGCTATCGTTCCATTGATTACAATTATTGCAGCGCTGTCACGCGCGCCAGCCGACCCATCAGCGCCGCCGGGTTGGCTTTTGATGCTCTACACATTTGGGGCAATCATTGGATTGGTGATGGCCGGACGCTTTTTAATCCAGCCACTGCTGCGCCTGACTGGCCGCCTTGGCGAACGCGAATTATTTGTCGTAGTCGGCCTGTTCACAGTATTTGCAAGTGCGGCAGTGATGGAAGCGCTGCATCTTTCAACCGCGCTTGGCGCTTTTGTTGCAGGCGTCATGCTTGCCGATTCGCCCTACCGCCACGAAATTGAGGCTGATGTTGAGCCATTCCGCTCGATCCTGCTTGGGCTTTTCTTCATGGCGGTTGGCATGGTACTTGACGTTGGTGTCGTGATTGCCAATCCGCTGTTCGTGATTGGGATGGCGGCAGCGCTGGTCATCATTAAGACTGGGGTGATCTTTGGGCTAGCGCGGATGTTTGGTATGGAAACGCGGCCAGCGTTCGGCCTCGGGCTTTTGCTTAGCCAGGGCGGCGAATTTGGTTTCGTGTTGTTTGCTCAGGCGCAGGGTGCATTGCTAATTGAACCACAGGCAGCAAGTCTATTTGGCGCAATCGTTACGCTTTCTATGGCGACTACGCCCTTCTTGCTGATGATAGCTAGGCGGTTTGAGTATTCCAAAGATCAGGGCGACGATACACTCGATGGGCCAGAACATGCCGATCAAGCAAAGGCGATTGTTGTTGGTTTCGGGCGCTTTGGCCAGACAGTTAGTCAAATGTTAATCGGCCATGGTGTTTCAGTAACTTTGATCGATGTGAAACCCGAGCAGATTGAAATGAGCGGCACTTTTGGCGCAAAGGTTTACTATGGTGACGGAAGGCGAATTGATTTGCTGCGTCGTGCGGGCGGTGATGAGGCGCAGATTATCGCGTTTTGCGTTGATGATCGGCTGCTTGGGTCAAAAGAACTTCAGCCAATTCTTGAGGCTTTCCCGCAAGCTGCCGTTTTCATGCGCGTGTTTGACCGGCGGCAGTTGATAGCGGTACGTGATCTTGATCTTGCTAGCACAACGCGTGAATTGTTCGAATCAGCAATTAAAATGGGCATCGATGCACTACAAACGCTTGGAGTGAGTGACGAGGATATTATGGCAATTGAACGACGTTACCGCGATCATGATCTGGCGCGGCTTGAGGCGCAGGGATCAACTGGTGATATGCACGCAGGGCCGGGGACGCTGTATGTTCCACCACAAAAACCGGCGGGGGCGTGAGTATGTTGGCGCTCACCATCGCGGCGGCGCTTTCGGCGGCAATGGCCATTGCTGCAGGTGCTTTTGGTGCACATGCGGCGCAAGGCGATGCGGTTGAATGGCTCAAAACAGGTGGATTTTACCAGCTTATTCATGCGGTTGCGGTCTTGGCGATACTGCAACGCTTTCCAAGTGCGGCTTGGCTGCTTCTGATCGGCAGCCTCATTTTTTCAGTCTCGCTTTATGCGATGGCGCTCGGCGCGCCGCGATGGTTCGGCGCGATTACGCCGATTGGCGGAACCGTTATGATTATTGGCTGGCTGACCTGCGCTTATAATGCTTGGCGATTAGGGGTTTAGCTCGTCGTCAAGAAACGCAGCAACATCATCAAGCTGGACATCGCGATTGACAAAGGACTTACCGATTCCGCGTGCTAGGATGAACGCCAGCGTGCCGCTTGCCATTTTTTTGTCGTGCATCATGTGAGCAACTAACGTCGCGCCACTCGCGCTTGTTCGCGCGCTCGCCAGATCATATGGCAATCCAACATTCTCAAGATGTGCCGATACCCGCGCCGCATCCTGTCTAGAGCAAAGGCCGATTCTGGCTGAATAGCGAAAAGCCAAAGCCATCCCTGCGGCAACACCTTCGCCGTGAAGCAGATGATCCGAAAAGCCATGTTCCGCCTCAAGCGCATGGCCGAAGGTGTGGCCAAGATTGAGCAGCGCGCGTGCATCTTTGGTTTCGCGCTCATCGGCTTCAACAATTGCCGCCTTGGCGCTAACGCTTGTTTCAATCGCATAGATTTGTGCTGCACGGTCGCCAGTTAGCACCGCCGCACAGTTGGCCTCGCACCATTCAAAAAATGCAAAATCATTGATAAGGCCGTACTTCACAACCTCAGCATAGCCAGCGCGACGCTCTCGTTCGGGCAGGCTATCAAGTACCGTTGGGTCAATCAGCACGAGCGATGGCTGATAAAATGCACCGATCAGGTTTTTGCCCGCCGTGCTGTTGATCGCGGTTTTGCCGCCAACCGACGAATCAACTTGTGCGAGTAGGCTGGTTGGAATTTGAATAAAACGGCACCCGCGTTTGAGGATCGAAGCGGCAAAGCCAACAAGATCGCCAATGACGCCGCCGCCAAGCGCGATGATCGCATCGCTGCGCTCAATTCCGCGTGACAACAAGGCGTCGCAGAGACTGGCGAGCTGATCCCAATTCTTGGTCGCCTCTCCTGCGGGCAAGACAATTGGGTCGGTTTCGATATTGGCTTTCGCAAGCGCGGCAGATAATCTTGGCAAAATATGCTGGGCGACATTGGCGTCTGTGACGACTGTTAATCGTCCTCCACGCGCATATTTGGCGAGCGTAGCGCCTGCATCGTCGAGCGCATTTGCCGCGATAATGATGTCATAACTTCGCGCATCAAGGCCAACTTTAACGTGTGTCACGATAGTTTTTCCAAAATTGCATCAACGGTTGAGTCGGAAGGCGCAACCTCACTACGGACATGTATCTGTGCGAGCTGGTAAACCGGGTTACGTGCCTCAGCAAGCGCGCTCAGTACCGACTTTGCGTCCTTTCCTTTGAGGAGAGGGCGGGTATCGCGCCGGCTGACTCTCTCGGCAAGAATATTAATGTCGGCATCAATCCAAACTGCAATTGCCTTATCGAGGATGAGTGTGCGTGTCGTTTCGTTCATGAACGCACCGCCGCCGGTAGCGACCACTTTGACACGACCGTCGATTAGCCTTCCTATCACACGTCTTTCACCATCGCGAAAATGATCTTCACCGTATTTTTCAAAAATTTCGGATATGCTAAGGCCAGCAGCGGCCTCAATTTCATGATCAGCATCAACAAAATCGACCCCAAGCCGTGCGGCAAGTTTTCGCCCGATGGTTGATTTGCCAACCCCCATCAGCCCAACCAGCACGATTGGCCGCTGGATTCTTGGGATATGACGAATATTCTGCGCGATCATGACAGGGGGGCTATACACACGGCTATGCAATCGGGCAAAAGGCGCGCAAATCTTGTTCGCAATTGGGAATATTGAATGCAAAAACTGATGCGATGGGCCATATTGCCTGTCATCCTTATTATTGCCGCGATATATCTATCGAGCCGCGTTTCTGAGCACCCGCTCACGCGCAAGGAAAAGGCTGTGTCGCTTGATGCGCTTGGGAAATAAGACTTCGATCGCGGCGCTATTTGCTGGCGCAGCATTGCTGTGCGCAATTCCTGCGCTCAGCCAAGACAATCCTAAATCGATCTTGCCGCCCGGCTTTGGTGAGCCTGAACCTGAGCCCAAACCTGCCGACGATAAGACTCAAAAGCCCGTTGATCTTTTGCCTGATCTATCGCTCAAATCGCCTAATAATAGCCCATCCTCATCATCTTCACCGCGACCTACTGTTGAAGGGGTGGCGCCGCTTGACCCAACCAAGCCGCTGACTGATGAGGAGAAGGCAGCACTTTCCCCACCTGTGCTTCAGGATTTGCCCGCAAGCGCGCGCCGCTCGACGGCTGTCGTTGGGATCATTGACCCTGAAGACGGCGGCATGGGACTCGATGGATTTGGACGCAGCAATGGCGCCTATTTATCCTTATTGATGCGCAACCTACGCGCGCCGGTTGCGTCCCGCTGGGCCTCAATTCTTTTGCGGCGTGCGCTTGTTAGCAAGGTTAACACGCCTGCTGGTGTAACAGGAGCGGATTGGGCGGCTGAACGAGCATGGCTGCTGATCAGGATGGGGGAGGCCGATTCTGCGCGTTTGATGGTTCAAAGCGTAGATGTTGATCAATTCACTCCCAAAATGTTTGAGGTCGCAATGCAGGCTTCGCTTGCAAATGCTGATCCTGCTGGTCTCTGTCCGCTAGTTGAGCCTGCGCTTGAAAATAGTAAGGAACCAGCATGGCGTGCCGCACGCGCGATTTGCTCTGGCTTGTCGGGTGAATCGGCTCAGGCGAGTGCGCAGATTGACGGCGTTCGTTCAAAAGGGCCGGGGCGCGGTATTGACGGATTGCTAGCGGAAAAAGTGGTTGGTGCTGGTGGTAACACCCGGCGTGCAGTCGTGATCGAGTGGGATGATGTCCCAAAATTGACTGCATGGCGCTTTGGTCTGGCGATGGCAACGGGGCTGCCAATTCCTGACCGCTTGATGGCGAGCGTTGGCCCACACGTAAGAGCTTGGCACGCTCGTGCACCCTTGATTCCTGCCGCAGACCGCACAGCGAGTGTCGAAATTGCGGCTTCACTTGGCATTTTATCAGGCGCAGCATTGGTTGATCATTACGGAGCCCTTGCCGATGCGACCGATGTTGGTGATGGTGATGGGAAACCGTTTACCATGCTGCGCGCGGCCTATGCTGCTGGAACATCGCCACTAAAACTCGCGGCGATGCGTCGGCTTTGGAATGTAGACACTCAATCTGAACCGACACGTTATGCGCGGCTGATCTTGACCGCGCGCGCAGCCGCTCGTTTGCAGCCGACTCAAGACGCCGCCGAAGATATCGACCGCCTGATTGCATCAATGCTCTCAGTTGGGCTTGACGTGCAGGCATCTCGTTGGTCAGATTTAGTAAGTGATGGCAGCGGTGATCCTACAACTCGTGCTTGGGGTTTGCTTGCAGTCGGCAGCCCAGCCAAAGTCGTTGAATGGAGCGTAAGCCGCATTCGGGATTATCAAAGCAATGCAGGCAAAGAGAATGCTAGGCGTGGCGAGTTCATGTTCGCTGCAATGGCAGGGCTTGGCCGGATTGAAGCCGATGATATTAATTCAATGGCTGAAGACTTGGCAATTCCTGTAGGTGCGCAAACGCCTTGGACGCGTGCCTTGCAGCGCGCAGTTTTTGCGAATGAGCCAGCAACCGTTGCTCTTCTTTGCGCGATTGGGCTGCAACGGCAGAATTTCAAGGATATTCCGGCAGTGCAACTTTACCATGTTGTGTCAGCGCTTCGCCGGGTTGGCTACGGTGATGAAGCACGCATGATCGCAGCAGAGGCTTTGATGAGGAGCTAAACCTTGGACGCAAGTTCCGATAAAAGGCTCATTGACCGTTTTCTTGAAATGCTTGCCGCTGAAGCTGGGGCTTCGCGCAACACTCTAATGGCTTATGGCAGCGATCTGCAGTCGGCTTCGGCGGTCCTCAAAGGCCGATTGGCGACTGCCACTGCGACTGATCTCGGTCAGCTTACGATAGCATGGTCAGATCTCGCTAAATCAAGCCTTTCGAGAAAGTCAGCAGCTGTGCGCCGGTTCTTTGGATTCTTGGTTGATGAATCGCTGAGGATAGATGATCCCTCACATGCACTGCCAAAGCCAGTGACGGTGCGACCACTGCCCAAAGTTTTAAGCCATGATGATATGGCTCGTTTGTTTGGTGAAATTGAGCGGCGTTTGAGTCTGATTAATGACTGCCGCACTACACTTCGGCTCTCAGTGCTTGTTGAATTGCTTTACGGATCTGGCCTGCGGGCGACTGAACTTGTTTCACTTGATCACCGTGCGATTCGTCAGGATCAGCCTTATGCGATTGTGAAGGGCAAGGGCGATAAAGAGCGGCTAGTGCCGGTTTCGGCTCGCGCGCGCGCTTCGGTGGCGATCTGGCTGAATGTTAGGCCATCTGGCAATCACTGGCTTTTTCCTTCAGGGAAAGCGCATCTTAGCCGGGTGCGTTTGTTTCAGATGATCAAGGCATTGGCCTTTGATGCGGGGGTTTCGCCAGAACGGGTCAGCCCGCACGTTCTGCGACATGCCTTTGCCACGCATCTGCTTGAAGGGGGCGCAGATTTACGCGCGCTCCAAACAATGCTTGGCCACGCAGATATCGCAACGACCGAGATATACACGCATGTTGACAGCAAGCGCTTGGTTGATCTGGTGAACAAGGCGCATCCGCTCGTTGACCTTGTGGCGCGTCGGCCCTAACCCGCCTGCATGGTTGCTTATCTTGATTTTGAAAAGCCGATTGCAGAGCTTCAAGCACGCATTGGCGAGTTGCGTGAAACTGCAAGAGGCGGGGCAGCAAACATTGATTCTGAGCTGGCGAAGCTAGAAACTAAGGCAGGTAGGCTGCTCGCCGATACCTATAGCCGCTTGAGTCCATGGCAAAAGACACAAGTTGCCCGTCATCCGGAAAGGCCGCATTTCAAGCACTATGTAGCCCAGCTTTTTGATGATTTTATGCCGCTTTCAGGTGATCGCAGCTTTGGTGATGATCAAGCAATTCAGTGCGGCCTCGGCCGGATCGCGGGGCAGCGCGTGATGGTGATCGGCCATGAAAAGGGCGATGATACAGCGTCACGGTTGAAGCATAATTTTGGAATGGGCAAACCAGAGGGCTATCGCAAGGCGATTCGCCTGATGCAACTTGCAGATAGGTTCGGCATTGCCATCGTTACGTTAGTTGATACGTCGGGCGCGTTTCCAGGCATTCAAGCCGAAGAGCGTGGGCAGGCAGAAGCTATTGCGCGCTCTACTCAGGCAATGCTTGAGGTTGGTGTGCCGGTGGTCGCTGCGGTTGTGGGCGAAGGCGGGTCGGGTGGTGCTGTGGCGCTTGCCGCCGCAAATCATGTATTGATGTTTGAACACGCAGTTTATTCGGTCATTTCGCCAGAGGGTTGTGCTTCGATCCTTTGGCGCACAGGGGATAAAGCGGCCGAAGCGGCTGAAGCGATGCAAATTACCGCAATGCACCTTAAGCAGCTTGGCGTGATTGATCGTATTGTTCCTGAACCAGTTGGTGGCGCGCACCGTACGCCTGAAGCCGCAATTAAAATACTTGGAAATGCCATCGCTGAGTCGCTGCAAAGCCTTGGTACGCGCTCTCGCGCTGAGCTTACAGCAGATCGCCGAAAGAAGTTTCTTGCGATAGGCGCACTTTAGCGCTCGAGATTTCCCTGCTTGTCGAAAAATTGGATACGCGGTATCTTTCGTATGAAATTGCGTAGGGAGAGTACGCCCATGAAAAAGATATTCCTAATCGGTGTTGCTGTAATTGCGTTGGGCGCAAAGGCACCAAAAGCACTGCCAACTGCTCAGCCTATTACCTCTAGTGACAGAACGAGTGGTGCAAAGGCGCACCCGCAGATTCTTCAGGAATTTGGCGGCGTTTATGAAAGTAAGCAAGCTGGCTATGTTACCAAGGTTGGCCGCCGGATTGCGCTTCAATCCGGACTTTCAAATGCCGAAGGCGATTTTACGATTTCGCTGCTCAATTCATCGGTCAATAACGCATTCGCAGTTCCCGGCGGGTATGTTTATGTGACCCGGCAATTGCTTGCGCTGATGAACAGTGAGGCTGAATTGGCTTCAGTGCTTGGCCATGAAGTTGGCCATGTAGCAGCGCGTCATTCTAAACAGCGCGAAAAGCGCGCACGCGTAGGCGGCCTTGGTGCAATTTTGGCAACAGTGGCTGGCAGTGTCCTCGCGGGAGACGCCGGAGCCAAACTTGGTCAGCAGCTTGGTGGAACACTAGCGCAAAGCTATGTTTTGGGCTTTTCGCGTGATCAGGAGTATCAGGCCGACGACCTTGGTGTATCCTATCTCGCAAAGACGGGATATGATCCGTTTGCTGCATCATCAATGCTGGCCTCACTTGCTTCGCAAACGTCACTCGACACCCGCGCTCAAGGACAAAAAGAGCAATCACTGCCTAGCTGGCAGCGCACGCATCCCGATCCGGCAAGCCGTGTAACGCGGGCAGCTGATCGTGCGAAAACCTTTGTTCCCAGTGGTAAAGAGCGCAATCGTGATGAGTTTCTCGCTGCGATTGATGGGATGATTTACGGCGATGATCCAAAGCAAGGCATCGTTGATGGGCAGAATTTTAGCCACCCTGACCTTCGTTTGAGTTTCAGTGCGCCAGGTGGATATGCTATGTCAAATGGCACACAGGCGGTAACCGTGCGCGGTTCTGGTGGTCAGGCGCAATTTTCGGGAGCCGCCTATAATGGCGATATGAATGCCTATATCGCGGCGATTTTTAAGGCTGTTGGCGGTGCGAATAACACAATAAATTACGGCAGCATCTCACGCACCAATGTAAATGGCATACCAGCGGCGACGGCTTCTGCAACTGCCAATGGACAGTCTGGGCCGGTAGTTGTGACTGTTTTTGCCTATGAATTTGCACCAAATACAGCCTATCATTTCCTGACAATCACGCCGGGTAATGGTAATCCGTTTGGATCAATGTTTGATAGTGTTCGCCGCTTATCATCACTGGAAGCCTCAGCAATCAAACCACGCCGTATCAGTGTGGTAACGGTGAAATCAAAAGATACGATTGCGAGCCTTGCTGAGCGCATGGCGTATCGTGATCTGCAAATGGAACGATTTTTGACACTTAATGCTTTGTCGTCAAATGCCACGTTGACACCTGGCCAGAAGGTGAAACTGGTAGTTTATTGACCTTGTGCAGACGCAAAAAAGGGCAACAAAGCATAAGCCTTGCTGCCCTTTTTTTGTTAAGTCTGTGATTTACTTCAGATTTGAACTTACGTTGTTAAAGGTGGTCGAAATTTTGCTACCAAGCTGGCTCATTGCCGAAATTGCAGCAACAGCAATCAAAGCTGCGATCAGGCCATATTCGATAGCTGTCGCACCCTTGGAATTCTTGATCATCTTGCGGAAGAAAGTCATATTAGGTCTCCTGTTTAAATGTTCATCTACCCGGTTGCCTCTATGAATGAGCCAACAACTTTTGAATAGGACAGAAGTATTACTAAATCCCTAACATAAGCTAGATTAAATATTGAATTATGGTTAATTTTTATTAAAAAAAGTTAGGCGACATATCTTGATGATAGCCGCCTAATATGTTTTACTTTAGGTTATCACTGACGTTGTTAAATGTAGTCGAGATCTTGCTACCAAGCGTACTCATTGCTGAAATCGCAGCAACAGCAATTAAAGCGGCAATTAGGCCATATTCGATGGCAGTTGCACCCTTTGAATTCTTTATCAATCTACGAAAAAAAATCATTTTATTCTCCTATAATAAAGATTATGCGAATATTTTTTTTCATAATTTGTATTAATTATTTGTAACTGCAGTGGCTACGCTATTCCACATGTCATTTATTGATATGGCCATTTGTGACATTGCACCAACGCAGGCGATAACGACGAGCGATACTATGAGCCCGTACTCAACCGCGGTTGCGCCGTGCGTGTTTCGGATCAATTTTTGAAATAATCTAATCATTTAAGATCCGTACAGCTGTTCCCTGATTCCCAAAATTTAGATAAGGCAAGATGCGTTAAGGAATTGATAATGCGTGATGGGACTGTGCAAAAAGCGAATATGATTTGGGTTGTCGCGGCGGCGCTGGTTAATTCTGATGGTGACGTGCTTGTTCAAAAACGCGCTGTAGGCCAATCAATGGCAGGCCTTTGGGAGTTTCCAGGAGGTAAAATTGAGGCAAATGAACGCCCAGAGGACGCTCTGGTGCGCGAATTGCATGAAGAGCTTGGTATAACAGTGAAGCCTGATGATCTTAAACCGCTAAGTTTTGCCAGCGCTCCGCTTGGTGAAAGGCATCTTTTATTGCTACTTTATACTTGTCGGAAATGGTCAGGAGAGCCCACCGCAGTAGACGCAGAGGTGATCCAGTGGTCAACTATTGAAGCACTCCAGAGGCTTGATATGCCGCCTGCTGATGTACCTTTGGTCAACGCACTACTGAAGCAGGGCGTGGGGGTGCCCACCCTGTCATAAATAGAAATGAGAATGTTTCTTCGGTTTTTGGAGCGCCGGCAGCTGAGAACTGCGCCGCCATTCGTGCGAACTGCTGACGTCCAAGCGGTTGTCGCAAAACTAAGGCGTTGGTCATTGCGTTGGCTCGCAAATCGCCAATCAATTTAAAAAGGTCAGGATAGCGAGCGGTAACATAATGGCTTTCTGCGACTGGCAAGGCAAATCCGGCACGTGCAAGCAAATCCCCGGCAGCACGTACATCAATCTGGGGGTGATGGCGTGCCACGACCTTATCTGGATCGGTTGTGTCTGAAATGATAATGCGCAAGGTACCGAGTCCACCACCACCTGCCATTGCCCCTAAGAACAGTCCATCGGGCATCAATATACGTCGAATCAGAACGAGTGCGCCTGGCAAGTCATTCACAGTATCAAGCCCTCCCGGCACCAGCACTAGATCAAAACTGGCATCAGCAAAGGGCAGACGATCCTCATCACATTGCACTCCACCTGCTTTTGCAGCACCGTAAAAACCGGGGTCAGCGACGAATGTTAAAGCGCAGCTCGGCGCGATCAATTGCTGTAAATCGCCGCCATCATTTCCGATAATCAGCACGCGATCAAATCGACGTTTTATCACGCCAAGTCGATCAACCAGTTCGGTGGTAATAAAGCGGATCAACCATCGGCTGTCATAATCACTCAAAATTGCGCGGTCACGGAAACGGCGGCGGGTGGTGCGCGAAAAAATGTCGGGCTGTCTCATAGTAAGTCTTGTGCAGTTTCACCGCCAGCGCGACAAGGGTCTTTATGAGGCGCGCTAGAGCAATATTGCAATCAATCATCCGGTTTTCATTGCCGCCAAGATGCGCGGGTTGTGGACAAATTGTCGCTGATGATGATCAATTATGCGTTACATGTTGGCAATTGCTTGAGTTTCTGACTGACACAGGCTGCACACTCTGTGGCTATCCTCTTATGCTAAACGAATTAATCTGTGCACCCTGCCTACTTAGACCGCCCGAGCATGACGGGGTTCATGCCGCAGTGTCTTACGGTGATATTGCGCGAACGATCATACTCCGGTTCAAACATGGTGGCCGAACCGGGCTGGCAAAGCTCATTGCCGAGGCAGTGCTGCGTAATGTGACTGTGCGTGATGCCCTGATCATCCCGGTGCCGCTGCATCGCTGGCGCATTTGGGCGCGGGGCTTTAATCAATCTGCCCTAATTGCAAGCCGACTTGCGACATTATCGGGAAACCCAATTCTGCTTAATGCGATCATCAGGGCACGCCGCACACCAATACTGCGTGGGCTTGGCGCGATCGAGCGAGCAAAGGCGGTGCGTGGTGTTTTCGAAATTAACCCCGCGATGCGAATGCATTTCGCAGGAAAACCCGTCTATTTGATTGATGATGTCTATACCAGCGGCGCGACCAGCAATGCCTGCGCTAAACTTCTCAAAAAAGCAGGCGCGACCCACGTAGTGGTGCTATGCTGGGCTCGCGTTCTGCGAGAAAGCAGCGATCAGGATTGACATAATACCTCGTCACACCCATTTTCGATACGAGTACAGGAGGCAGATCATGGCAAAAATCGAAATTTATACCAAGGCATTCTGCCCTTATTGTGCGCGCGCAAAATCACTATTGACGTCAAAGCAAGCCGCATTTGAAGAGTTTGATATTATGATGGATTCTGGTCTGCGGAACACCATGATTTCAAGAGCAAATGGCGGGACGACTGTGCCGCAAATCTTCATCGATGGTAAGCATATCGGCGGCTCTGATGATCTTGCTGAGCTTAATGCGCGTGGTGAGCTTGATCCTTTGCTTCGCGCATGAAAATTGCGCTCTGTCAGACTAATAGTGGGATTGATCCGGCTGAGAATGTAGCGACTCTGGTTTCGGTGGTTGAGGCATCTGCCAAAGCGGGCGCAGCAATGGTGTTTACGCCTGAAATGTCTGGTCTGCTTGATCGTGATCGATTGCGTGCGGCTGGCAACATTGCAAGTGAAGCCGATGACAAAGTGCTTAAAGCACTGCGTAACGCCGCAGCAGAGCATCGCATTTGGATCGCGCTTGGTAGCCTCGCATTGTCGGGAGAGCGCGACGACGGGAGACTGGTCAATCGCAGCTTTGTGATTGATGACAGCGGAGCAATCCGCGCACGGTATGACAAGCTTCACTTATTTGATGTCGATCTTGCGACTGGTGAAAGCTGGCGTGAGTCGGCACGCTATGCCGCCGGTGATGCGGCAGTTGTTGTTGATACACCCATCGCAACGCTTGGTTTGTCAGTTTGCTATGATCTTCGCTTTCCAGCACTTTATAATGGCTTGAGTGATGCTGGCGCAGAATTGTTAGCGGTGCCTGCTGCTTTTACCGTGCCTACTGGCGAGGCGCATTGGCATACACTGCTCCGCGCGCGCGCGATTGAGAATGCGGCCTATGTCGTCGCTGCCGCACAATGCGGATTGCATCAGGACGGACGAAGCACTTTTGGTCATTCGCTTGTTGTTGATCCATGGGGCAAGGTATTGCTTGATATGGGGGAAATGCAGGGTGTTGGCTTTGCTGAAGTTGATTTGAATCTGGTGCAAAATGTCCGCCAACAGATTCCGGTGCTTGATCATCGTCGGCCAATTCCCCACGTTACGCATATATTATGATTGTATTTGACCTTATCTGTAGGCCCTCGGGTCATGTTTTTGAGGCTTGGTTTGCAAGCTCCGATGCGTTTGAGACCCAGCGTGTGGGTGGCCTTGTCCATTGCCCGATCTGTGCGAGCCAAGATGTCGGCAAAGCCCTTATGGCGCCCAATATTGCGGCCAAATCAAATCAGCGCACTGTAGCGGTGGTCAGTGGCGAAACATCTGATGCCAAAACCATGCTCACCGCCCTAGCCAAGGCACAGGCTGCGGCGCTTGAAAACTCAAGCTGGGTTGGCCGTGATTTTGCCAATCAGGCGCGGGCGATGGATGCTGGCGAAATAGATAAAACGAGTATTCACGGTGAGGCCAGCCATAGCGAAGTCAAATCTCTGATTGAGGATGGGATCGAAATTGCGCCGCTACCACTCCCCGTTATTCCGCCCAATCAATCCAATTGACCCGCGCTAGTAGTAGCGCTTAAACATTAATTCATGCACCCGTAGCTCAGCAGGATAGAGCATCAGATTCCTAATCTGGGGGCCACTGGTTCGAATCCAGTCGGGTGCGCCATTCCCGTTCAACTCTGGGCACTGCCTTGCCAGAACTGGCGGACGCTCTGGCGAGGGCGCGTGGTGATCCTGATATGCGGATACGGCGGCGCCCCACATCGACGCGATTGACGAGGAGGCGGACGTAGGCCTTCCGTTCAACCTTGTTCGCCGGGTTGGATAGCTTGCGGCGCATTAGGTCGGAAAACCCCTCAAGAACGGCCGGACTGATAGCGCGCTTGCTCTCGGCAAGCTGCCCTTCAAGCAACGCGATGTCGGCATCGACAGCCTTCTTCTGGGCGGTGATGTTAGCCAGCTCCGAAGCAACTTGTGGATCGTCGGGCTGGCAGATGCCGCTGCGTACGAGCTTGATGACACTGGCGCTTTCGCCATCGAGCATGGTCAGCCG
This sequence comes from Sphingomonadales bacterium, assembly GCA_031418495.1. Classification (GTDB taxonomy): domain Bacteria; phylum Pseudomonadota; class Alphaproteobacteria; order Sphingomonadales; family Sphingomonadaceae; genus Aquisediminimonas. The sequence continues at coordinate 3,689 of JANOXQ010000103.1, read as the reverse complement.
TCGACGCGCTTCCTTCAGCGCTGCCGCTTGACTTTCGACCGCGGACTGGGAGTTATCGAGCCAAGAATGAAGAAGCGACTTGAGCCGATCGGGATGCAGCACGTGCTTGATGAGCGAATCAATGACAATCGTGTCGAGCATGGCCATCGGCACGCGGTGGACTTGTAACAGTTTGGTTCCGGTCACTTGAGATTATAATCTCATTCAAGGAGACGGACCATGGCGATCAAGCATACAGAAGATTTCAAGTTAGAAGCGGTGCGGATTGCGTTGAACAGTGGCTTGCCGCGTGCGCAGATTGCAAGTGATTTGGGCGTTGGCAAATCGACGTTGAGTAAGTGAATATCCGTGTATCGCCCCTCTGATATTCTGGTTGCCCCTAAGGCGGACTTGGCCAAGGAGAATGAGCGTCTTCGTCTTGAGATCCGCGTGCTTCGGGAGGAGAGGGAGATATTAAAAAAGGCGTTATTATACTTGACATACCCAGAGTAGGAACGTATTGAGAATCCATAAGGAGTTTTCTAATGGTTTCCGCGCTTTCAGCCCCTCACTTTCACGATGAAAAAGCGGCATTCGCTTATGTGGAAGCCCGCGTTTGGCCTGTAGGCCCCAACTGCCCTCATTGCGGCGGTGTGGAACGCATTAGCCTTATGGGCGGCAAGTCCACCCGCAAGGGCCTGTATAAGTGCTACCAGTGCCGCAAGCCCTTCACCGTTCGGATTGGCACCATCTTTGAAGGCTCGCATGTTGCGCTCAATATCTGGTTGCAAGCGATATATCTGATCGCTGGCAGCAAGAAGGGCATTTCGAGCAACCAACTTCACCGCACCCTTGGTGTCACTTTGAAAACCGCTTGGTTCATGTCGCACCGAATTCGGGAAGCAATGCGCACTGGCGGGCTTGCCCCAATGAGCGGCATTGTCGAAGTTGACGAAACTTTCATTGGCAACAAAGAAGGCGTGGAAGTCCGTCGCGGCTGGAGCCACAAAATGAAAGTCTTGTCGCTGGTAAGCCGTGAAACTGGCGAAAAGCGTTCGTTCGTTCTCGACAACGTAAGAGCCGCTGAAATCATGCCTATCGTCAAAGCCAACGTTGCCAAAGAAGCAATGGTTATGACTGACGATAGCGGCGTGTATCGCGCTGTCCCTGCCAACTTCCATGCGCATGGCGTTGTGAACCACAGTGCAGACGAATACGTTGTCGGCAGTGCTCACACTAACACCATTGAAGGCTCGTTTTCGATCTTCAAGCGCGGCATGAAGGGTATCTATCAGCACTGCGCAGAAAAGCATTTGCATCGCTATCTGGCAGAATTTGACTTCCGCTACAGCAATCGTGCTGCCCTTGGCTGTAATGATGCTGGTCGCGCTGACGCGCTGTTGACTGGTATCGCCGGCAGCCGACTCACTTATCAAACAGTTGGTGGAAGGGCCTAAACGCCATGCCAAAAAAGAAGGTTCAGGAAAGCCAAGCGGAGCAAAGCAAGCGGTTCCGAAAGACGGTTCGCGATCTCGTGGACGCTGGCGAACTAAACCCCATCGAGGCAGATAAAGCACTTGATCGGATTGTGCAGGCATCGCGCAATTACTCGAATAGCTGCGAAGACAAGTGACGCAGAAATCCCCGAGTGGCGTCGTAAATATCCTTTGCGCGGGCCTCATCGTACCGATCTTTACCATGCATGGCGTGATTTCGCCAAGCATCCTTCATCACTCGAAAGTATGAGGACGCCTCACTGTTCCATTGATGTTGCGGATGCTTGTTTCCAAGCGCTTTAATGGACGCCTCGATCTGATCCAGAATTTGCTTCCAGTTCTCTTTAGGGTTCTGGACATTTAGCGAAGCCTGAAATATATTTATGGCGTTGTCCAATGATCGCATTGAGTGCATCACACACGCTGTCCATCGTTCAAAGGCAAGGCACTTTGCCGCTTCTTCTAGGTCATACACGGAATTAGGAAAAGACTTTGAAACCACGTTGTCAACGACCTTGGCGTTATCTAAATAGCCCTCTGATCCGTAAGACAGCATAAAGGCGTATCGGTCTTCAATTACGCCAACGAAAACCGCAAATAGGCTTTCGAGACTTGAAGTGATACGTTCGCAATTGTTCAAGGTCGCCTTGCCGCTGTCGATTTTGCCAATGTTAAGGACGACATTGTCAGCAGCCTTTCTCACGCCGGGAAGCCCGTGCATTTCCGCAGCGTCGCGTAGCGCGGCGCAGTTATCCACCAACGCCTTTAGCGCATCGATCTCGATCACAATATAGTGATCGAGAGGGAGCGTGGCCAATTTGCCCGCGCCGTAATCAAATACCTTTTTCATAGACGCGGCGTGGGTGAGCGCACCCATCACATCGGCATTGTCAAAGCGTTTAAGCAATTCCCATAAACTCACGATGCGGTCAGTATTGCTCACTTAGCACCCCCTTTCGAGGGTGGCGAGTCTTTTGGGTATCTAAAGTATAATAACACCAATCCAAAGCCGAGCCCGGTTCGCACACGTAAGCAAAAGGTGACGACGAACAGCAATCATAGCCTGGGGATCGTGGCCAATGTGTTGGATGGTAATTTTATTGCCGATGCGCCCAACCGCAAATGGGCGGGCGACATCAGCTATATCTGGACCGCCCAAGGTTGGCTCTACCTTGCTGTGCTACTCGATCTGCACAGTCGCCGCATCGTTGGCTGGGCCGTCAGTGATCGCATGAAGAAGGACTTGGCGATCCAAGCACTGGATTTGGCTTTACGCCTGCGCAATCCGCTACCGGGCTGCATCTTCCACAGTGACCGTGGCAGCCAATATTGTTCTTATGATTATCAAAAGAAGTTGCAGGCCTACGGCCTGCGGCCATCAATGAGTGGCAAGGGTAATTGTTACGACAATGCATCTGTTTAAACATTCTTCAAAACGATCAAAGCAGAACTGATCTGGCGGCAAAACTGGCCAACACGCCGGCAGGCTGAGGCCGCCATCTTCCAGTACATCAACGGGTTCTAAAATGCCCGAAGCGCCACTCATATCTGAGTGGAATAAGCCCCTTGGCTTTTGAAGCTGAAAGGGCATAATGAAAGACAAGTGACCAGAACCAAACCATTACAAGTCCAGTTCAGGGAAATTGTGTTTGATACCGCTTCATCGAGATCGAAAAGACCTTAGCTGTGAAGACGACGCGCCAATTCGGCGACGACCGGTTTTGTCAACGACGCCGCTTCGTAAAGCGTGTCCTCGGTGATGGGCTGGCCAGTTGCAAAATCAGAGATATCGGCGGTTTGAACAGCGCCGATCTCGCCATTCTCAATGACCGCATACGAAATGCTCGGAAGCAACTTCCGCTCGACGAGTTCCAATGCAATTGCTTCGGTTGGTCGTGGAGTGGCTGACTCGACTTTCAGATGTTGCATCGCCAAGACCCCTGCACTTCTCCTTGTGATCGATTTCAAATTTCTTTTCATCCTAACTGTGTAGCACAAGAATCGGGGCCGTCATTGTCAGCTGTCCTATCAGCGCCCGGATGCCCCGCGGCGGGGATTGCAACGCCCAATCGTGGTGTTGTCAGGTTAACGGTAGGCTTGGATTTTGTGGCTCGACGCTGGGATGATAGGAAGTTAGCCTTGGTCTGATGAAACCGATCTCGTATGCCCGCCACCGTTTTCCCGCTGATGTGATCGCCGATGCGGTCTGGCTCT
>JANOXQ010000102.1:0-2495 GCA_031418495.1 Sphingomonadales bacterium | reverse complement strand
GCGTGTGTAGAGCAGCATCCCAATCGCCGTCGTGTTCGATGCGCCCTCAACAATTGGCGAAATCCGCTGCGAAAGCGCGATTGGCCCCACATTCCGCGCGCCTTCAGCAATGATGATCTCTGCCGCCAGAACCACAGCAATGACCGCACCAAAGGCACCGTAACGCGCAAAACCTGTCCGCACCTCAGCAAAATCAATGTCAAGCATCATCACAACGAAGAGGAATAGCACCGCAACCGCACCAACATAAACGATGACGAGCAGCATCGCGATAAATTCAGCCCCGATCAGCAGCATCAGCCCCGCCGCATTAAAAAACGCAACAATCAGCCAGAGGACGCTGTGGACTGGATTACGCGAGAAGATCGTCAGCACACCCGACAGAATGACGAGTGAGGCAAAAAGATAGAAAGCGAGGATTTGAATCATCGAGCGATGGTTCCAAAAAAACCGTTCGTCCTGAGTTTGTCGAAGGACTGCCCTTCCTTTGCGCGTGCAGGCAAAAAGAAGAAGGACAAGGCTTCGACAAGCTCAGCCCGAACGGGGTGGGAATCGAGTGGCATGGCCATTACCGATACGGCGCATCGGCGGCAAGGTTCGCGGCTATCGCGCGTTCCCATTTATCGCCATTGTCGAGAAGCTTGCTCTTATCATACAGCAATTCCTCACGCGTTTCGGTCGCATATTCGAAGTTTGGCCCCTCAACGATGGCATCAACCGGGCACGCCTCGGCGCAGAAGCCGCAAAAGATGCACTTGGTCATATCAATGTCATAGCGCGTGGTGCGGCGCGAACCATCTTCGCGCGGCTCCGCCTCAATCGTGATCGCCTGCGCGGGGCAGACGGCCTCACACAGCTTGCACGCAATGCACCGCTCCTCACCGTTGGGATAACGGCGCAACGCATGTTCCCCGCGAAAACGCGGCGACAGCGGGTTTTTCTCAAATGGATAGTTGATCGTCGCCTTCGCCTTGAAGAAATATTTGAGCGTCAGCGCGTGGGCTTTCACAAACTCCCACAGGGTGAAGGTTTTGATGAGGTGAGTGATCTGGTTCATTTTGTTTCTTTCAACCCGCTAATATCACAAAAACCTGATGCCACAATTTTAGAGCCAGAGCTGTTGGAGGTCAGAGTCACTATGATTGACCCTTGCGAGTTAGTGGCAACGCTTTCTAGATTGAAACGGTTATAGCCATCTTGATTAAGGTGAAACGAGAAATAGTCTCTAACTCCGATGCTTGGATCAAAAGTGACAGCGCCGTTAATAAAGTTATAGTCACCTGTGCTGACCTCGTACCCTGCCTCGTATTTTCCCTTAAATCTATCACTCGTATCTGTCAGAATTCTCACCAACGTCCGTGGAACCGAATCGCCCGCTATAGGATTTTGCGGGCTTGCGCTGATTGCTGCAAAGTTAAGCGTCATCATGAATGCTTTCCCGCTACGTTGATACAGCTTACAACGAACCAACTTTTCCGAAACATTAGTTACTAAATTTGGCAACGCGGGCGTCACCGCAACAACAGACGGTGTGAGCAGTGCTGTAATAAGCAGGAAAGATATGTATCGAAACGTCATCCCCCATACCTCGTCAGCATCAGATATCCGCTCACCAGAAACACCCAAAACAGCGAGATTGGCAGGAACACTTTCCAGCCGAGCCGCATTAACTGATCATAGCGGTAACGCGGGACGGTCGCCTTGATCCAGGCGAAGATGAAGAAGAAGATCAGCATCTTGGCGAGTAGCCAGAAAATGCCGGGGATCAGATAGAGCGGTGCCCAATCAATCGGCGGCAGATAGCCACCCCAGAACAGGATCGCGTTGAGCGCCGTCATCAGGATGACGTTGGCATATTCGCCGAGCCAATAGAGCGCGAACGCCATCGACGAATATTCGGTCTGATAGCCCGCGACCAGCTCACTCTCAGCCTCGGTCAAATCAAACGGCGCACGCGCGGTTTCGGCGAGGCTTGAGATCATGAACATTACCGCCATCGGGAAAAACAGCGGATTGAAGCCAAACCCGTTGGTGATCCAAAGGTGGCTGCGCTGCGCCTCGACAATGCCGGTCATGTTGAACGTGCCCGCCCACAGCACGACCGAGATCAGGATGAAGCCAATGCTCACCTCATAACTCACCATCTGCGCGGCGGCGCGCAGGGCCGAATAGAACGGATATTTGGAATTTGACGCCCAGCCCGCGATGATCACGCCGTAAACGCCAAGCGAACTCGCCGCGAGGATATAGAGCAGCCCGACGTTGATGTCAGACAACATCATTCCCGGCCCGAACGGCACCACCGCCCAAACGATCAGTGCGACCGTGAAGGTGATGATCGGAGCGAGCAGAAACAGCCCGCGATTGGCCGCACTCGGGATAATCGTTTCCTGAAGGAAAACCTTGAGCGCGTCAGCAAAGCTTTGCAGCACACCAAGCGGCCCAACAACGTTCGGCCCGCGCCGCAGCGCAAACGCCGCCCACAGCTTACGCTC
>JANOXQ010000101.1:0-10204 GCA_031418495.1 Sphingomonadales bacterium | reverse complement strand
CATCATCTCTTCGGTCTCCTTGTATGAGCGGTTAACTCTCAAGTGACCAGAACCAAACCGTTACAAGTCCAAACAGCAGCACAGCGCCCTTATGCTCGCTCATCTGGCCCTCGGTGCGCATCATCACGATGGGGCAGGCTTCACCGTCGCACACGGCATCACACTGACGGGGGTGGCGATTCCCAACTTGTCTTTGCGCTATGTGCCCTTCTCGGGTTCCAGTTCGCGCCGCGCACCCCGGACCTGAAGCACTGGCGCCTTTATGGCGTCGAAAAGGCTTCACAATATCCGACGCTGGAGCCGATGATCGCAGGGCGCATCAATGTCGAGCTCATACGGGTAAACTGGGAAGAGATATTGCGCATTGTCGTCTCAATCCGCACCGGAACCGTCACTGCGTAAGCCATCATGCGTCAACTCGCCGCGCACCCGCGCCAGAACGGCATTGCGGCGGCGCTGCGCGAACTTGGGCGGATGGAGCGGACGCTGTTCACGCTGGACTGGATCGATGATCCGGAGCTTAGGCGCTCAGCGGGCTAGGAACTCAACAAGGGTGAATCACGTAACAGCTTAGCGCGCGCAGTTTTCATTCACCGGCTCGGGGAAATTCGGGATCGCACCTATGAAAATCAGCAACACCGGGCGTCCGGACTCAATCTCGTGGTCACCGCCATCATCCTGTGGAACACGCGCTATCTCGAACGCGCTGTTGCGGCCCTCCGTGAGATTGAGGACGTCCCGCAGCAATTGCTAGCCTTCCTCTCACCACTCGGTTGGGAGCACGTCAATCTAACCGGTGACTATATCTGGGGGCCAGAGCAAGATGTAACGGAAAACTCTGACGGAATGAAACAACTCCGCGCACCGCCCGACGTCTTTCAGAAGGCAGCCTGATGTTTACTATTTGTCCCCTTATGTGTATCCAGTGGCACTTTCGTTAGTTCTGGCCTTTTTCGGCATGCGGGAACATTCCCCCAAAACTAGCCCAAACTCCCCACTGCCACTTCCCAAAACTTCATCAATCCACTGCTGAAACTCAGCGGAACATAGGCGTCGCAAGCGTCTTCGCTGACGACATGCAGGCGCACCGCAACATGGTCAATCACCGTGGCAGCGCTGCAACCCGCTGCGAAAGCCGGGCTCTCGGCGTCGAATACGCCTCCTTCCATCAGCAGCGTACGCCAGTCTTTGCCTGAAAGCCGCACCTGGGCGATGCCGCCACCAATGGCCGTTAGCGCGCCGTCTTCGCTGAGGGTATTGGTCAGCGCGCCCGCATCCCCCTCGACCAGCCAGACGGTGGGTTCGTAACGAATCAGGCGTAACGCGTCTGTCCCGGATGAACGCCCCATCCTTGGCAATTCAAAGCCGGCGGCGGCCTTGAACCGTTTGGCGACGGCGGGTGCGTTGCTCCAGATTTCGAATGCGTGGAGTGGCGCTGCGGGGAGTTGAGTGATGGTTACATCAGTCACGATAGCGCGCTCCCGCCGCGTCATAGAAATGCGGCGTGACCACGCGGACGCGCGCTTGCATCCCGCGCGTTGGCGAGGACGCGATCAGCTCCTCACCCGTTCTTGCAAAGCCGCCTTCGAGTAAGGCTAGCGCGATGGAACCGCCTTCGATGATGCTCATGCCAGCCGCACTGACATGGCCTTGGGGGGACGCGCCTTCGCGGGTGATAAGCATCGAACCTTCGGGGATGGTTCCTTGTATCGGCTTAAGCCCGACCAGTTGCCGCCGCCCCGGATCGGACAAAGCTGGGCGTGACAGCCCCGATGCGCCGATATAGCCGCCTGCCTTGTTGAGCATTTTGTCGAGTGCCAGATCATGCGGGGTCAAGCGCCCGTCAATCTCGCCGCCGACCACCAGATGGCCCTTTTCGATGCGGAGAAACTCCATCGCCTCTAGGCCGTAGAGGCTGCCGCCCCGTGCGGTCACTTCCGCTTCGCTCGCCGCCCAGACCGGAACGGCTTGGGTTGCCTCAACATAGATTTCAAAGGCACGTTCGCCGCTATAGCTTGCAGCAAGGATGATAACGGGCACACCTGCTATGGTTGTGGGAACGGTTGACATATGGCGCGGCGGTTCTTGTCCGATCAGTGCGGTGAGCACCGCTTTCGCATTTGGCCCGGCAATCGCAATGCCTGCATAATGCTCCTGCACATTGACCGCCGAAACGCGCAAATGTGGGCGGAGATATTGGCGGACATAGGAAACATGCGTCGCCATTTTATCCGCGCCACCAGTTGAGCTGGTCAGCAGATAGCGGTTCTCGGCCAAGCGCCAAACGGTGCCATCGTCGAACACAAAACCATCTTCGCGCAGCATGAAGGTGTAGCGCCCCCGCCCAACCGCGAGTTTGCTGATGCTGGTCGCGCAGATAATTTCGAGGAAAGCGGCGGCATCGAGGCCACTGATTTCGAACTTCGCGAGCGTCGAGACGTCGGTCATCCCGACATTATTGCGAACGGCCCTTGCTTCGCGGAGTGCCGCCTGGGCGAGTGTTTCGCCGTTTTCCGGATAAGCGCGTGGGCGGAACCAATAGCCTAATGGCTGCCAGATCGCGCTCTTCGCTGCGTGGACATCATAGAGCGCCAGCCGCCGGACATGCGCGCCTGCGTCTTTTGCTCCTGCACCGGCAAGCAGGCCCATGGTCACGGGGGTGTAAGGTGGGCGGAACGTGGTGAGACCTGCTTCAGGGATTGCGACGCCTTGCTTCTCTGCCAAGCGCCCGAGCGCCGCCATATTGCTCAATTTGCCCTGATCAGTCGCCATGCCCAGCGTGGTATAACGCTTCAAATGCTCAACCGAGCGATAGCCCTCCGCCCACGCCAGATCGACATCGGCCAGCGTCACATCATTCTGGAAATCGATGAAGCTTTTCTTGGGGTTAGATGCTGGGGTAACAGTGAAAACCGGCTCGGGATTGGCCGCGCCGCCCATTGTTGTGACGTTCTGGCGCGATGTCGCCGGGACGAAGGCCTGCGCTGCCTCATTCCAGTCCAGCGTGCCGCCAGCTTGCATGTGGAGGTGAACGACCGGCGTGAACCCGCCCGAGACGGCGAGCAGATCCGCGTTCCAGCTTTTGGTCTCGCCATTCACCAGCGCGCTAACGCTTTTGAGGCAATGGCGCGCGCCTTTTGTGGAAAGGGGAACCGCGTTGTTGTGGACGGCAAATCCGCTGTCCGCTCCCGCAGGTGCTGGCCGCGCATCTAGAACAGCGACAATCTCTGCGCTCGAGTCTTTCAATGCTTTGGCGGTTTTGTATGCATCGTCATTGTTGGTGGCGATCACTACGCGTTTGCCGGGGACGACGCCGAAGCGCTGCACATAAGTACGCACGGCTTGCGATAGCATCACACCGGGACGGTCATTATGCGCGAAGGCCATGGGGCGTTCGATACTGCCAGTGGCAAGGACAACTTGCCCTGCACGGACATGCCAAAGACGCTGGGCGACGCCGTTTATGGGCGCTTGGCCGGGTTCCGCAATGCGCTGGGTGAGTGTGACCAGATCATGCTCCCAATATCCCGATGCTGTGGTGCGCGGGAGGATGCGGCCACCAGCGGCACGGATACGGGCGGCGGTGGCTTCGATCCATGCAGCGTCCAGCTCCTGCGGGTCACGGATCAGCGACGGGCCAAGGATGCCGTCCTGCTCGACCAAAATAACGCGCTTGCCCGCTTCGACCGCTTCCAACGCGGCGGCAAGCCCAGCCGGTCCCGCACCCACTACCAGCACATCGCAAAACGCCGCGCGCTGGCTGAAGCGGTCGGGATCGACCTCAGTTGGTGCAACGCCAAGGCCTGCTGCCTTGCGGATGAAATATTCATAGAACATCCAGCGCTTGGCCGAGCCAAAAAAGGTTTTGTAGTAAAATCCTGCTGAAAACAACGGCGCGGCGAGGCCAAGCACCGCACCGAAATCGAGTGACAGGCTCGGCCAGCGGTTCTGGCTCTTCGCCACCAGCCCTTCATAGACGAACACATCGGTCGCGCGCGTATTGGGCTCAGTCCTTCCGCCTTCGCCCACCGTGACAAGTGCATTGGGTTCCTCGACCCCCGCCGTCATGATCCCGCGCGGGCGGTGATATTTGAAACTGCGCCCGACAACGCCAATGCCACTCCGCAACAGCGCTGCCGCGAGAGTATCGCCTTCGCGCGCCTGATAGGTTTTGCCGTCGAAGGTGAAGTTGATCATGGCAGAGCCTCCGGCCCAACCGCGCGAACGGCGCTAATCTCATTGGTCACCCGGTGGCGCGTCAGCACCATCCACGCGCGACAACCATAAGTGTGCCGCCAAATCTCCTCATCCACACCGCGCGGATTGCTGCGCGTAAATAGCGTTTTCATCGCGGTTTCGGGCGCAGAACCGAGCGGCACAACCGAATCGACCGTACGTTCGTAGACGAACTCGGTTTGCGCGCGCGCGCCGCAATGTGGGCAGCTAATCTGCATCATCAGCGGCTATTCGGCAACGGGCCGCTCCCCGTTTCATCAATCGTCGTACCCCGCTCGAACCGATCAAGCGCGAAGGGGGCATTGAGTTCGTGCGGCTTGCCCGTCGCCAGCGTATGTGCATAAGTCCAGCCCGAAGCAGGTGTCGCCTTGAACCCGCCGTAACACCAGCCGCCGTTAAGGAAGAGGTTCTTGACGGGCGTCTCTCCGATGATCGGCGAACCGTCAAAGCTCATATCGGTGACGCCCGACCACGTTCGCACCATCCGCAGACGCGAAAGCGCAGGCACCAGCGCGAGGCCCTGCGCCACCGCCGCCTCCATCACCATCGGATGCCCACGCTGAGCATAGCTTGGCCAATTGTCAGGATCTCCACCAAAGACGATGCCGCCTTTGTCTGACTGGCTGATGTAGCAATGAAGCGATTGCGACATGATCACGCTGTTGAGCATGGGTTTCACGCCTTCGGTCACCATAGCTTGTAGGGTCTGCGATTCAATCGGTAGTTTTAGGCCTGCAAGCCCTGCAACGTGACCGCTATGCCCCGCCACGCAAATGCCCACGCGCCCAGCTCCAATCCGTCCACGCGTCGTTTCCAAGCCGATCACTGCATCGCTATCGCGGACGAAGCCAGTTACTTCGCATTTCTGGATGATGTCGACGCCAAGGGAGTCCGCGCCGCGTGCATAGCCCCAAGCGACAGCATCATGGCGCGCTGTGCCGCCGCGCCTTTGGATCAACCCGCCTTGAATGGGAAAGCGTGCGTCACGCGACATATCGAGCAGCGGTTCGAGTCTGGCGACTTCGTCTCGCGTCATCAGGTCTGCGTCGATACCGTCGCAGCGCATGGCATCACCGCGCTGCGCCAGCATCGTCATATCAGCATCGCTATGGCCAAGGAACATCGCGCCGCGCGGGGAAAACATCACATTATAATTCAGTTCGTCGCTCAAATTCTCCCACATCTTCAGGCCAAATTCGAACAGATCGTGGAGTGGCTTCAGCCGGTAGTTTGAACGCACAATCGTAGTATTGCGCCCCGTATTGCCGCCGCCGATCCAGCCTTTTTCCAGCACCGCAATGTTACGCAGCCCGTGCACCTTGGCGAGATAATAGGCCGTTGCCAGCCCGTGCCCGCCGCCGCCGATGACGATGATGTCATAATGCGCTTTGGGATCAGGATCGCGCCACGCGGGTTGCCAATGCTTTTGCCCGTTGAACGCTCCGCGCAGTAATCCGAAAGCCGAATATCGGTTCACGAGATTGGCATCCACCCGCGCTTTTCGCGCCAGTCGGGTTCGAGATTGTCAAAGCGCGACAGTTTGAGCAAATCAAGGTTGGTGAACGAACATATCCCATCGATCACCAGATCGCGGATCGCATGGCCAGAGGCGGGCGATAGGCCAAAGCCAACGCTCGACATTGATGCAACGACGACATTATCGGGGCTGGTCAGCCGGTCGATGATCGGACGGCCATCGGGTGAGTTTTCAATCACCCCGGCCCAGCTGCGGATCACATTCAAATGCGCCGCCTTTGGGAGCAGTTCGGCCAAGCGCTTGGCGAGGTTGCGCGCAAGCGGCGTCGAGGGCCGCGCGGCGGGGCCATCAGCACCCACGTCAAGCCATTCATGTGGGCCGCCGCCGTAAGCCAGATTGCCGCGCAGGGTCTGCCGCCCATAGAGCTTGTGCCCGTCGACCCCGCCAATCGGCATCATCGGGGCGGGTTCAGTGATGATCATCTCCGCGCGCGCGCTCGCCAGCGGGACCGTGACGCCAAGCTGCGCCATCAATTGCGGAATTTGCGGGCCTGCGGCGACCACAACCGCGTCACAGCCATAGCTCGCACTCTCAGTTTTCACCGCCGTTACTTTGCCGCCTGCGGTTTCAAAGCCGGTGACGGGGCTATGCTGGATGATCGTGCCGCCCAGATCCTGTAGCGCCCAGGCATAGGCTTGCACACTGCGCTGCGGATTGGCATGTCCGCCGAATTTATAATGCACCCCGCCGAAATTGCTTCCACTAGCGAGCGGAACCGCGTCCAAAACTTGCTTGGTATCAAGCAGTTCGATGGGGTGGCCCAGCCGCGTGTGACGCTCTGCAACGAAGCGATATTGCTCCCACTGCCGCTCGGTCATTGCGATGATGATGCGCTGCGGGCGGTGCTCGGTTGGATAGCCGAGCAGCTCATCCATTTGCGGCCATAGGCGCTGTTCTTCATCAAATAACGGGCTTGAATAATGTGATGCCCCGCCGCCATTGCGGCCCGATGCTTCCCAGCCGACAATGAATTTATCGAGCAATGTCACCTTCATACCCGAACGCGCCAACCACCAGCCTGCGCTCAGGCCCGTGACGCCGCCGCCGACAATTACAACATGCCCCGCGCTCATTCGTACATTCCCGTATAGAGCGTCTGGCGGTGCTCATCTTCTTGACGCGTGCCTATATCCTCAACCGGCACCCACTGCGTTGGGATGCCGAACCACACATCCCACGCCGCTTCCATTGCTGCGGGTTCTTGCCAATCGGCCAATATCTTCATCGGCAGCGGACGAACCGGCGCGCGGTGGCTGGCGAGCGGGATAGTGCCGAACGGTTGGCCCGATTCCAGCGCGAGCAGCATCGCCACCTGATCGCGGCAGCGGCGACCTTGGCACACACCCATGCCTGCCCGGGTCAGGCGCTTGATCTGGTCAGGATTGGCGGGGCCATCTTCGATCAGCGTTTCAAGCGAGCGAGCACACATGGCGGGTGGCCGCGCGAGATAATTCGGCGGTTGCACACCGATCAGGTCAGCGCGGGTGACGTCTTCACATTGGCAGATGATCGTATCATCGGCGCTGACTTTGCCAAGCGCGCGCATCCAGTCCATCCGGTATGCAATATGGTCAAAGCCGGTGTCAGCCAGCCCCGCGCAATCGCCGACCGCAGAGACTGTCGCTTCGCCAGCGGGGATATAGCCACCACGTAATGCGCTTAGTGTGTGCACGCCGTGCATCGCATCGACAAGCTCGATTGAGGGGATCAGGCCAATGGCGACACAAATCGTGTCACAGGCAATGGTGTCGCCGCCGGAAAGCGTGGCGCTCTCAACACCGTCGATCCCACCTCTGGCTGAGGCAATTGTTTGGCCAGTGAGGATTGATATGCCAGCCGCTGCAACCTTGGCGAGCAATTCGGTGCTCCCCTGCGGCGCACCGCGTACTTCAACCAGCGCTGTAACTTCAATGCCGCGTCCGTGTACTAGCAATGCGGTTTCGAGCGCAAGATCATGCGATCCCAGCACCAACATCCGCCTCCCGGCAAAGGCATCATAGCGGGTCAGCAACATCTGCAATGCCGCAGCCCCCATCACCCCCGGCTGGTTCCAACCCGGAAAGGCCATTGCCAAATCGCGCGCGCCAGTGGCGAGCACAATATTGTCAAAGCCAACCATCCATGATCGTTCGGCATCGGCCAAGCCGACAACCTGTTCGGGCAAGCTCCTGACACCAGCGCCGTTCCGGTAGACCCCCCATGCCGTGGTGCCGAGTAGCAGTTCGACACCCGCCTCCACCGCCTTTTCAAGATCGGCCATGCTCATAAAAATGGCTTCGAGCATACGTTCGCTGTTCTGCGTCGCGGTGGTCATGCGCCCACCGAAATAGAGCGGCGTATCATTGCCCATCAGCGCGCCGGAAACTGGGTTCTCATCAACCAGCAGCACTTTTGATCCCGCCTTTGCCGCCTTGATCGCTGCGGCAATCCCGCTTGGCCCCGCGCCGACGACGACCACATCATAGCGCGCTTCGGGAGCGCTCCGCGTGCCACCCACCGCGCACAGATCAGTTCCGGTGAAGTTGAGTTCCATCATACCGCCTCCAGCGCTTGGGCGAGATCGGCGATCAGATCGTCAACATGCTCAAGCCCTACCGAAAGCCGGATTGTACCATCGGTAATGCCACCGGCTAGGCGTTGCTCGGGGGCAACTGCATAATGGGTGGTGCTCGCTGAATGGCAAATCAATGTTTCGGAGCCACCAAGGCTGACCGCGAGTTTGAGCAGCCTCAATCGGTCAAGCATCTGGAATGCCTCCGCCTCACCGCCGTGTAGGTGAAAGGAAAAGGTTGATCCCGCCGCCTTGCATTGCCGATCATAAACCGCGCGCTTAGGCGTGCCTTGTGCGAGGAAACCAAGATACGTCACGCCCGCGACCTTGGGGTGATCACGCAGATATTCCGCCACTCCGCGCGCATTGCTCATCGCGCGTTCAGTGCGGACGGCAACTGACTCGAGCGAACGCAGCACGAGCCAGCTCGTATAGGGGTCAAGATGATTGCCCCAGGTTGTGCGCAACATGCGGAGCTGATCAATCAAATCCTTCCGTCCGCTCACGCCGCCAGCCAGCAAATCACTGTGGCCGCCGCAATATTTGGTCAGCGATGTCATGCACAGATCAACGCCATGTTCGATTGGTCGTTGGGCAAAAGGCCCAAGCAAAGTGTTGTCGACCACAACGAGCGGCCGCTGGCCTTGTTTCGCGCCAACTTCATCCGCGATCCGTACCATCAGATCAAGGTCAACAATTGCCGCTGTCGGGTTTGCAGGCGTTTCAGCAATGATGAGCTTGAGTGGCCCCTTTGCCATCGCTTCCTCCGCCGCGCTGCGCACACCCGCCTCATCGGTGCCGTCAATATAGGCTGCGGCATGGGATCCGAACTGCGGCATGATACTGTTGTAGAGCAGGTCAACGCCACCATAGATGGGCCGTCCATGCAGCACGCTATCGCCGGGGCGGACATGTGCCAGTGCAATACTTGAATGCGCCGCCATGCCGCTTGAAAAGGCAACAGCTTCCTCAGCACCATCAATTGCCGCCAGCCGCTTTTCGAGGAAATCAAGGCCTGGATGGCCGAGCCTTGAATAGATGTGGTTTGTCTCACCCACCAACGGCCCGGTGCCGTCAAAATAGGCCTCATGCACATCCTTTGCATGTTGCGCGGAAGGATAGACAAAGGTTGACGTCATGAAGATCGGCGGCTTGACCGACCCCATTCCCATTGCAGGGTCATAGCCGAAAGCGACCGCGAGCGTTTCGGGGCGCAGCCCCTTGTCATTATCCATTGCCATAGGTGGTAATATAATCACGGGCTTTGTCGCAATACCAGTCAGTAAAGCGCCGCGCGAGCATCTCGCCCTCTTGCGAATAGGGGCCGGGGGTGTAGCCGATGCTATTCACGCCCACCTGATTATTCTCGGCGAGCTGCTTATCCTGCAAATTAGTTGTTGTCCAAAGCTCTGTCAGAGTACGGCCATCGTAATCCACACCCTCCACCGCGTCCTTATGGACATACCATTTGCTGTAGACATGGGTTTCGTGCGGCCCGATTGGCATCGCGCTGAACATGAAAACACAATCTGCTGTGCAATGGACGAAGCAGTGCGGATCAAGCGCAAAGCGCATCGAACCAATATCCCCGCCGTTTACATCACACATCAGCTTTTTTGACAAATGTTTGCCATCGTTTGAGATTGAGACGCAGCCTTCATTAAGCGCGAAGCGGGCGACCTGCCACCAATGACCCTCAGCGGGCGTATGTGGCAGGCCGCGCGCCGCCATCGTCGCATCAAATGCCTTGAGCCGCGCATCATCTCCCGCATCAAAATGCCGCGCCATCTCAACCGGAAAGGTCTTTGCAAGTGCTGGATGGGCAGTGCCGCAGTGATAGCATTCACGCGCATTTTCCATCACCAGTTTCCAATTGGCAT
>JANOXQ010000100.1:0-20169 GCA_031418495.1 Sphingomonadales bacterium | reverse complement strand
GGGGGGGGGGGCCTGTCGTCAAGGTCCGGAGCTTGACGGACAGCCCCCACCCCAACCCTTCCCCTAAAGGGGAGGGGCGTGAGCTGCCAGACGAACTCCTCGTGTTCGACTATATCTATGGCGTCCTCCATTCGCCTGATTACCGCCGCACCTATGCGCAGTTTTTGAAAATCGATTTCCCGCGCATTCCCTTTCCAGCCTCGCCAGAAGTGTTCGCGCATGTCGCCGAAAAGGGCGGCCAGCTTCGCCGATTGCACCTGATGGAGGAGGCCGCGATTGGCCCGACGCCTTATCGCTTCAAGGGTGACGGTGACAATGTGGTGGTGAAGCCTTCGCTGTCCGAAGAAGGCCGCGTAATGATCAACCCCGACCAATATTTTGAAGGCGTCCCCGCCGTCGCATGGGAATTCCACATCGGCGGGTATCAGCCCGCGCAGAAATGGCTGAAAGACCGCAAGGGCAGGGTGCTTTCGTTCGATGATGTTATGCACTATCAAAAGATCATCAAAATCCTGTGTGAGACTGACCGGATCATGAAAGAGATCATATTGCCGCTATGACCACGCCCGTCGCTTCGCCGTGCAATCAGACATGTGTCATTGATCCGCCGACCGGGCATTGCACTGGCTGTGGGCGGACGCTTGGGGAAATTGGCGAATGGGCAAGTGCTACGCCTGAGCGGCAGCGGGCGATTCTGCTGGCTTTGCCTCAGCGGCTGGCGTCGCTCTTGTAAGCGCGCAGGAACACCGCGACGCCGTGGCGCACCCGCGTACTGATTGCGGCGGGGGTGAGCTGCTCGATCAGGCCCATCTGCGCCTCCAGCTTTGCCATGCCGAACCATAGCCCGGCGATATCCTCAGCCGCCTTTGGCAGATCGGGCACGGTCAACTCTCCTGACTCGACGCCCTTTGCAATGATCGTTTCGAGCAAGCGCGCAATCTGGTGCGGGCCTGCGGCCATAAAACGTTTGGCGAGCGCTGGGTTCTTAACGGCCTCCGCCACTAGCAGCCGATCAAAGTTGATGACACGCGGCGAAAGCACGAAGCCAATGAAGATTTCACCCAGATTGATCAGGCTTTGTTCAAGCGAGGATTGCGCGGTGACAAGTTGATCAACGGCGGCTTCAATCTGTGCGGCTTCGCGCGTGACGACGGCTTCAAACAATGTCTCCTTATCGCCGAAATGCCCGTAAACGGTGACTTTTGAAACGCCTGCGTCTGCCGCGATACGCTCAATCGTCGTGTCGCTAAACCCGCGTGTGAAAAAAGCGTTTTCGGCGGCACTTAGGATCAGCTCACGCTTCACGGCGTCCTTCGGGCGGCCAAGGCTATGGGGTGAATCCTGTATCATTTCGATTTATTAAACGTTGACGTACAATAATTCAACTGGCATTTGCGCTCCATGCAAAACGAGTCGAACGCATGAACTGGGTCGCGATCCGAATGCTCACTGGGGACAGGGTCAAGTTTCTCGGCCTTGTGTTCGGGATTGCCTTTTCGACGCTACTGATCACGCAGCAATTGACGTTGTTCGTTGGCCTGATCCAGCGCGGCGGGACAGCGGTTGAGGCGGTGCCGACTGCGAACGTTTGGGTGATGGACCCTGCGACACAGACCCCCGATGTGATTTACCCAATGCCTGTTACAGCGCTTGAGCGGGTGCGCAGTGTGCCCGGCGTCGCGTTTGCATCGCCCTTCATCCGCACCGTGGCGACGATCCGAACGGTTGAGGGCAATCTTGAGGGCGTTTCGGTGATCGGGGTTGATGATGCCACGCTGATCGGGCTGCCGCGCACGATGACTGTTGGATCGCGCCAAAGCCTGTTTGAGCCTGATGCAGTGTTCCTTGATGATGTTGGCGCGCGTAAGCTGTTCGGCGATCGGAAGGACGTAATCGGCACGCGGCTTGAGCTCAATGATCAACGCGCGATTGTGCGCGGGATCGTTGATGTCAACCCGACCTTCACATCGCAGGTCAATCTTTACACGCGCTATTCTAATGCGCTCAATTATGTGCCGGGCACGCGCAATCGGCTGTCGTTCGTGTTGGTGCGGACGGCGCCTGGGGTAACGCCCGAAGCGCTTGATGCAGCGATTGAGAAACAGACTGGCCTCAAAGCGCGCACAGCGGAGGAATTTCGCGGCGACGGGGTGAACTTCATCATCGAAAATACTGGCATTCCGATCAATTTCGGGATCACGGTGATCCTCGGTGTGGTCGTTGGCGTTGCGATTGTTGGGCTTACGCTCAGCCTGTTCATCCGCGATAATATCAAGCAGTTCGGCGCGCTTAAGGCGATTGGTGTTACGAACAACAAAATTCGCATGATGGTGGCGACGCAAGCGGGGCTGGTCGCGTTGATTGGTTACGGCATCGGCTTGATCCTTGCGGTGGCGTTCATCGTGATTGGTTCGGCGAACAGCGATGCGTTCAAGGGCTTTTATATGCCGTGGCAGATCCCGCTGATCACCGCAGGGCTGGTGATCATCATCCTGTTTCTCACGGGCATGGTCGCCATCCGCTCTGTCTTGAAAACCGATCCGGCGGAGGTGTTCCGGTGAGCGATATTGCCATCTCCGTGCGTGATATCGTCAAGGAGTTTCCGGTGGGTGATGATGTCATCCGCGTTCTTCACGGCGTCAGTGTTGATGTGAAGGCGGGCGAGCTGACCTATCTGGTGGGCGAGTCCGGCTCGGGCAAAACGACGCTGATTTCGATTATCGCTGGCATACTTTACCCGACGGGCGGCGATGTCAGCGTGTTTGGCACCGATATTTACAAGCTGACTGACACTGCGCTGGTCAAATTCCGCTTGGCCACGATCGGCTTTATCTTCCAGCAATATAATCTGATCCCGACGCTGACGGCGGCTGAAAATGCGGCGATTCCGCTGATCGCTGACGGGGTGAAGCGCTCTGAGGCGGTTGAGCAAGGCCGCGCGCTACTTGAAAAGCTCAACATCGGTAATCAGGCGAACAAATTTCCCCGCCAGCTTTCGGGCGGGCAGCAACAGCGCGTGGCGATTGCCCGCGCGCTGGTGCATCAACCAAAACTGATTGTCTGCGATGAGCCGACTGCCGCACTTGATGCGCGTTCAGGGCGGCGCGTGATGGATTTGCTGCGTGAGGTCGCGCTTTCTCAAGACCGTGCGGTGATCATCGTGACGCATGACAACCGCATTTTCGATCTCGCCGACCGTATTCTCCAGATGGAGGATGGGCGCATCACTCATGATGGCCGCGATGCGGCTGCGCTTGGCCATTAAGGACTTACCCATGAAAATCCCAAGTTTTTCGCGCATCATCCTGCCAGCGCTTGCCGTGATCGGCATTGTCAGCGCGGCAATTTATATTGGGCGCACACAGCCCAATACTCAGCTGACCAATCCCGAACTCACGCCGCCGACAACGCCTGAGGCGCAGCGCAAGAGCGGCAGCGTCGCCGGGTCTGGCGTGATTGAACCGTCGGGCGAAATCGTTGATATCGCCACACATGTTCCCGGCGTTGTTGCGCGTGTGTTTGTTGAGCCCGGTGCGCAAGTCGCGGCCGGGCAGCCGCTGCTTGAAATTGATGACCGCGATGCACGCGCCGCGATTGCCGAGGCTGCCGCGCGCCTTGATAGTGCGCGCGCAAGCGTTGCGGCGGCGGGCACTTCGCTTAAGGTCGCCGAAAGCCAATATGCGCTTTACCGCAATGTGAACGATGAACGCGCGGTTTCGCGTCAAGAGGTCATCGCGCGGCGCGGTACGGCTGATGATGCCCGCGCACAGCTTGGCGTAGCGCAGGCGCAGGTGCGGCAATCGCAGGCGCAGCTCACTCAAGCGCGGGTTGAGCTTGACCGCCGCACCGTCCGTGCGCCGCGCGCGATGCAAGTGCTACAGGTGCTGACGCGCGCAGGCGAATATGCTGGTACGGCGGGCAATGACATCGTCCTGATGAAACTGGGCGTGACTCAGCCAATGCATGTTCGCATTGATGTTGATGAAAATGAGATTGAACGCGTCGCGCTGGGGCAGCCTGCGATGATCAGCGCAAAGGGCGATGCCAAACGTCAGGTAAGTGCAGCTTTCGTCCGTGCTGAGCCGCTAATCGTGCCCAAACGATCGCTGACCAATAGCGCGACCGAACGCGTCGATGTTCGCGTGCTTCAACTCATTTATGCGTTGCCAGCTGGCAATAATCAGTTTTTTGTTGGGCAGCAGGTTGATGGCTTTGCGCCCGCCAAGGTGAAGCCGTGAAGCGCGCAGTCTCAATACTGGCGCTGCTGGCGCTCGCGGCGTGCGCGCAGGTGAAGGATGGGCCAGAGGCCGCATCACTCAAGGTGCCGCAACAGTTTTTCTATCTGCCACCAACCGAAGCGCGCGGCGCAATTGAGGCGCTGCTCCCCAACGGCGATCCAGCCTTTACCGCACTTGTGGCGCGCGTAGATGCCGAAGCACCCGATCTTCAGCTTGCCCTTGCGCGGGTTGAGATTGCGCGGGCGGGCCTAAAAACTGCTCAGGCTGAGCGCCAGCCGCGTGTCGATGCAAGCGTTGGTGCCTCGGCATCGCGGTCAAGCCCGAACTCTGCGCTCAACGTTCCCAATAATGTGCCGTTTGATCGCACACGGACAGATTATTCGTTTGATGTGGATGCTGCGTGGGATCCTGATTTATTTGGTCGCCTAAAGGCCACAGCGCGCGCGGCGGGCTTGCGTCTTAATGCGGCCGATGCTGACGCAAAGGCAGTGCGGCTTGCGGTGGTAACAGATATCGCGCGCGCTGTGACTGATTATCGCGGGGCTGAGGCGCGCCGTGCGATTATCGCAGCTGATCTTAAAGACGCCAGTGATTTGGTCGGCCTTACCCGCGTTCGTGCGCGCGCCGGGATTGTTCCCGGCTTTGATCTTGTCCGCGCGCAAGCGCTTGAGGCCGACGCAAAGTCACGCCTGCCGCCGATTGACGCTGAACAAGCAGCCGCGCTCGGTCGGCTGGTGACGCTGACGGCGAGTGATGGCCCGGCGCTAGCAAACCTGCTGCGCCAGCAATCGCCAAAGCTGGCATTGGCCTTTGTTGAGGCTGGCTTGCCCTCAATCCTGCTGCGAAAGCGCCCCGATATTGTTGCGGCTGAATTTAGGCTCGGCGCGGCCAATGCTGAAATTGCCGCTGCGGCTGCGGCGCGTTTCCCGCGTATCAACATTAGCTCTGCACTCGGTCTTGCGACGATGGGGCTTGGCAGCCTGTTTAGCGGCGATTCACTTACGGCTTCGCTTGGCGGTAGCATTGCTGCGCCGCTGATCGATTTTGGGCGTACGCAGGCGCTGATCAACCAACGCGAGTCCCAAGCGCAGGAGGCCTTTGCCGATTATCGCCGCCTCGTGTTTGTGGCGATTGGCGAATGCGAAACCGCGCTTGGTACGCTCAGCGCAAGCCGTCAGCGCCTAACCGCGCTTGAGGGGCAGCTTCGCATTGAAAGCGATGCGCTCATGCTGGCGCGCGAGCGTTACCGCCTCGGCCTGTCAGACTTGCTGACCGTGATTGATGCGCAGCGTCAGCTCAACACCGTTCGCCAAGCCACGACGCAAGCCCAAACCGAAACCGAGCGGGCCGCGATTGCGCTCTACCGTAGCTTTGGTGGTAGTTAATCTGAATGATACACCCCCATTGATAACGCCTGACATCGCGCCCATATTTGAAAAAACGCGTATGTTATTTTGTTTTCCGGAGCCATAATGAGCCAGCTTTACCCCGTTCTGCCACTTCGTGACATTGTGGTTTTCCCCAATATGGTCGTGCCACTGTTTGTTGGCCGCGATAAATCGGTATCGGCGCTTGAGGCGGCGATGGCGGCGGATAAAGAGATTTTCCTGGTTGCTCAGCTTGATCCGGCCGAGGATGATCCGGGCCGTGATGACCTTTACGATATGGGTGTTGTTGCAACCGTTATGCAGCTGTTAAAGCTGCCCGATGGCACTGTACGCGTGCTCGTTGAGGGGCAGCGCCGCGCGACGCTTGCAACGCTTGAGGGCAGTGTCGATCATCTTGTCGCGACGATTACTGAAGCCGAAGAAGAAGGAGCCGATAGCACCGAGATCAAGGCGCTGATGCGTTCAGTGGTTGATCAATTCGACAATTATTCAAAGCTCAACAAGAAACTCCCCGCCGAAACTGCGGTGCAACTGAGTGAAATTGACGATGCCTCCCGGTTGTCCGATGCGGTAGCCGCCAATCTCTCTCTTAAGGTGAGCGATAAGCAATCGCTGCTGGTTGAGCTTGACCCCGGCAAGCGGCTCGAAATGGCGTTTGCGTTTATGGAAGGCGAACTTGGCGTCCTTCAGGTCGAAAAGAAAATCCGTGGCCGCGTGAAGCGCCAGATGGAAAAGACCCAGCGCGAATATTATTTGAATGAGCAATTGAAGGCGATCCAGCGAGAACTCGGCAATGAGGGCGAAGAAGGCGAGGGCGATGAAATTGGCGAACTCACCCAGAAGATCGCCACGCTCAAACTCTCTAAAGAGGCCAAGACCAAGGCAACGGTCGAGCTGAAAAAGCTCAAGACAATGGCACCAATGTCTGCCGAGGCTACTGTCACGCGCAACTATCTTGATGTGCTGCTTGGCTTGCCGTGGGGCAAAAAATCAAAGCTGAAGAAGGATATCGCGGCGGCGCAAGCGGTGCTTGATAATGATCATTATGCGCTTGAAAAGGTCAAAGACCGGATCGTCGAATATCTCGCGGTTCAGGCGCGCACGAACAAGCTGAAGGGGCCAATTTTGTGCCTCGTTGGCCCGCCGGGCGTGGGGAAAACCTCGCTTGGCCGCTCAATTGCTAAGGCAACAGGGCGTGAATTTGTCCGCCAGTCGCTTGGCGGTGTGCGTGATGAGGCTGAAATTCGCGGCCACCGGCGCACCTACATTTGATCACTGCCGGGCAAGATTGTGTCGAACCTCAAGAAAGCGGGCACATCTAACCCGCTGTTCCTGCTTGATGAGATTGATAAGCTCGGCGCAGATTTCCGTGGCGATCCGGCTTCGGCACTGCTCGAAGTGCTTGATCCTGAACAGAATAACAAGTTTCAGGATCATTATCTCGAAATCGATATCGACCTATCTGACGTGATGTTCGTGACCACCGCGAACACGCTCAATCTGCCACAGCCGCTGCTTGACCGGATGGAGATCATCCGGCTTGAAGGCTATACTGAGGATGAAAAGGTTGAGATTGCCAAGCTTCACTTGATCGAAAAGCAGATCAAGGCGCATGGCCTTAAAGCGGGTGAGTTCGTCCTGACCGAGGCTGGTCTGCGCGCGCTGATCCAAGGCTATACGCGTGAGGCGGGTGTGCGTACACTTGAGCGCGAAATCGCCAAGCTGGCGCGTAAGGCGCTTCGCCAAATCCTTGAAGGCAAGGTGAAGTCGGTTGAGATTACGCCCGAGAATATCGGCGAATATTCAGGCGTGCTGAAATATCGCCACGGACTCGGCGAAGATGAAAGCCAGATTGGTGCGGTTACAGGCCTTGCTTGGACTGAGGTTGGCGGCGAATTGCTGACGATTGAGGCGGTGACTGTGCCCGGCAAGGGCGGTGTGCGCACCACGGGTAAGCTCGGCGAAGTGATGACCGAATCGATCCAAGCCGCGCTGTCGTTCGTGAAGGCGCGCAGTCCTTCTTACGGGATCAAGCCAAGCCTGTTCGCGCGCAAGGATATCCACATCCATTTGCCCGAAGGCGCTGTGCCCAAAGACGGCCCTTCGGCTGGCATCGGCATGGTGACGGCAATGATTTCAACGCTGACCGGGGTTGCGGTGCGCCATGATGTAGCGATGACGGGTGAAGTGACGCTGCGTGGCCGGGTGCTGCCGATTGGTGGCCTTAAGGAAAAACTGCTGGCTGCGCTTCGTGGTGGGATCAAGACGGTGATTATCCCGGCGGAAAATGAGAAAGATTTGGCCGAAATTCCAGCCAATATCCGTGACGGGTTGACCATCGTTCCGGTCAAGCATGTCGATGAAGTGCTTGCGATTGCGCTTGTTGAACCACTGGTTGCAATTGACTGGACTGAGGCTGATGAGCTAGCCGCACAGCCGCCACACGCTCAAAATACACCTGCCGAACCGATACGGCATTAACCCTGTAGCATGTAATATTGCCAATAGGTCTGTTTCAGAGCGGTTTGCGTGAAAAATGCTTTGACATAAGGCCTAGGTTTGCCGCTATAAATTAGGGTTAGAAAACGAATCAATGTTGATCATTTGGACGGGGGCTTTGAAATGAACAAGCAGGATTTAATCGGTTCAGTGGCAGAAACGGCTGGGGTTACTAAAACCGATGCAAGCAAGATTATTGAAGCAGTTTTTGATACGATCACGGCAACCCTCAAAAAGGGTGATGAAGTTCGGCTCGTTGGGTTCGGCACTTTTGCTGTGACCAAGCGCAAGGCATCCACTGGACGCAACCCCCGCACCGGCGAGCCTATGAAGATCAAGGCCTCATCACAGCCCAAGTTTAAGGCTGGCAAGAGCCTTAAGGATGCGGTCAACTAAGTACTATCCGCCGCGCATCTGCGGCAGTCTGATTATCGTAAGCGTGGGCGCGTAGCTCAGTGGTAGAGCACACCCTTCACACGGGTGGGGTCGCAAGTTCAATCCTTGCCGCGCCCACCACGTTTGCGGATTGTAAATAGTATCGCATCACAGGCCAAAGGCGTGCCCTGTCCAGATAAAACAAGGAGATAAATGATGGGTGCCGACACATATAGTGGGCTGCAACTGCGTTCGCTCGTAAAAGCAAATGGTACGCTTGAGCTGTCACTCGTCAGCGTTGAAACGCCCGCACCCGGCCCCGATGAAATCACTATTCGGGTTGAGGCGGCACCGATCAATCCGTCAGACCTTGGCTTGCTGGTTGGGGCTGCCGATATGTCGACTGCACAGGCGGCGGGTAGTGGGGACGCAACCGTTATCACCGCAACTGTTCCTGAAAAATTCATGCGCGCGATGGCGGGGCGGGTCGATGAATCTATGGCCGTCGGTAACGAAGGCGCTGGCACCGTGATTGCGGCGGGCAGTTCAGACGCTGCGCAGGCGCTGATGGGTAAGGTTGTCGCCTGTGTTGGCGGGGCGATGTACAGTCAGTACCGTACGCTGCGCGCCGCTGATGTCCTCGTCCTGCCCGAAGGCACGAGCGCGGCTGAGGGCGCATCCTGCTTCGTCAACCCGCTTACCGCGCTCGGCATGGTTGAAACAATGCGGCGTGAGGGGCATAGCGCGCTCGTCCACACAGCGGCCGCGTCTAATCTTGGCCAAATGCTCAACAAGATTTGCCTTAAGGATGGCATCGCGCTGGTCAACATCGTCCGCAGCCCGGCGCAGGCCGAATTGCTGCGCAGCATTGGCGCGACCTATATCTGCGATTCCTCTGCCTCCACTTTCATGGCTGATCTGACCAAGGCCTTGGCCGAGACTGGCGCGACAATCGCCTTTGATGCCATCGGCGGCGGCAAGCTCGCTGGGCAAATCCTCACATGCATGGAAGCCGCGATCAACCAGAGCGCAACGGTCTATAGCCGCTATGGCTCAAGCGTTCACAAGCAAGTCTATATCTATGGCGGGCTTGATATGGCACCGACTGAGATCAACCGCAGCTTTGGCATGATTTGGGGTGTTGGTGGCTGGCTACTGTTTCCGTTCCTCCAGAAAATCGGTCGCGAAGATGCGCAGAAGCTGCGTGAGCGCGTTGTCGCCGAACTCAAAACGACCTTTGCGAGCCATTACACGGGCGTGATATCGCTCACCGAAGCGCTCGATCTTGATGTGCTTGCCCAGTATAATAAGCGCGCGACCGGCGAGAAATATTTGATCGACCCTCACAAAGGGTAGCTTAAACTCCCTTCCTCCCTTGTGGAAAAGGGGGGCATTCATTTGCTTGGATGAAGCATATTGTAATGTTGTAACATTCTATATATATCACGTCCAACTTCATAGATTGGACGCTGATATGATCAAATCCACCCTGCTTGGCGGCATCGCGCTGCTTGCCCTCGCCACCCCAGCTTTTGCTGAGGACGGCAAGACCGATCACGGCGATCATGTCGAGCAATCGAAGGATATCATCGTCACCGCAATTTTTGCGCGCGACCGCGCCGATATCCTCTCGGGCACGTCGGTGGTATCGGGCGATGATCTGGTGCGTGAACTCCGCCCGACCATCGGCGAAACGCTCAGCCGTCAGGCAGGCGTCTCGGCAACATCATTTGGCCCCAACGCCTCGCGCCCGGTATTGCGCGGTTTTCAGGGTGAACGCGTCCGCGTGCTGTCCGACGGTATCGGCAGCTTTGACGTGTCAAACACCAGCGTTGATCATCCAGTGGCGATCAACCCGCTGACTGCTGATCGGATTGAGGTGCTGCGCGGGCCATCGGCCCTGCTGTTCGGTTCCTCCGCGATTGGCGGCGTCGTCAACGTGATCGATAGCCGAATCCCGCGCCGGATTACTGATGAACAAATCCATTTTGATGGCAACGCGACTTACGGCGATGCCGCCAACGAACGCTCGGGCGGTGGACGGGTTGATCTGCCAATCTCATCCAAAGTCATCCTTCATTTTGATGGCAGTTATTTGAAGACTGGCAATCTTGACATTGGCGGTTTCGTGTTGACGCCAGCACTCCGCGCAGCCGCGCTCGCCAGCGGTGATCCTGATGTTGCAGCACTTGCTGATTTGAAGGGTAAGCTCCCCAATAGTGCTGCG
Source organism: Sphingomonadales bacterium (assembly GCA_031418495.1). Taxonomy (GTDB): domain Bacteria; phylum Pseudomonadota; class Alphaproteobacteria; order Sphingomonadales; family Sphingomonadaceae; genus Aquisediminimonas. The sequence goes on along the minus strand of JANOXQ010000100.1, from coordinate 9,442 downwards.
CGCACTTATGATGTGGCGGGTGGCCTCGCGATCATCACCAGCAACGGCAATCTCGGTTTTTCGGTCAGCCGTTATGATAGTCTGATCGGGCTGCCCGTGCGCTTTTCGGTTGATCCCGGCGTCGAGGCGGAGGCTGTTCGGCTTGATGCCAAACAGACGCGGGTTGATCTGCGTGGTGAAGTTAACCCTGCGAGCGGCCCGATTGAGGCGATCAAATTCCGGGGCGGCTATGCCAAATATAAACATAATGAGCTTGACCAAGACGGCGCGATTGGCACGACCTTCCGCAATGACGGTTTTGAAGGGCGGCTTGAACTGATCCAGCGTGAGCGTAAGGGCTGGCGCGGTGCGATTGGCGGACAGTTTTTCATCCGTGATCTTGTAATCGTCGGCGAAGAGAAATTCTTGCCGCCAAGCGATACCCAGCAATACGGCCTGTTTACATTGCAATCCTTTGATTTGGGCACAGTGCGCGCAGAGGCGGGGGCACGCGTTGAGCGGTCAATCCTCTCGGCGCGTGAAGATATTGACCTTGGCACCGCTGAGGCGCGACGGACGTTTACGGCGGTCTCAGGCTCGCTTGGCGCGAGTGTCGAATTTGCCACCGGCTGGCGGGTTGGCCTCAATGCCTCTTACACAGAGCGCGCGCCGTCGCAGGAGGAACTGTTTTCCAACGGCCCCCATGCCGGAACGCAAGCCTTTGAAATCGGCAACCCCAATTTCAAAAAGGAAAAGAGCAAGGGCGCCGAACTCACGTTGCGCGGTAAGGGCGCAGGGTATAGCGTTTCCGCTTCAGTCTACGGCAATGATTTTGACGGTTTCATTATCGAAAACCCAACCGGTGCAATTCAGGATGATCTGCCCGTCTTCCTCTTCACCCAGTCCGATGTCCGCTATTATGGTGCGGAAGTAGAAGCCACATTCAAATTGGCGCAGATACGTGATTTTGCGATCAATCTTGACGGCGTCGCCGACTATACCCGCGCCAAAGTGCGTGGCGGCGGTGGCTCGGTCGCCCGCATTCCAGCACTCCGTGTCCTTGGCGCGCTTGCGGCGCAATCGCCGCGCGTGAATGGTCGGATTGAGGTCGAACGTGTTAACCAGCAAAACCGCATAGCCGCGTTTGAAACCCCGACCAAAGGTTACACGATGGTCAATGCCTCGCTCGGTTTCAAACCTCTGGGTGAGGACGGGGCGGTCAGTCTAACGCTTTCGGCCAATAACCTATTCGATGTGACGGCACGGCGCGCTGCGAGTTTCCTCAAGGACTTCGCCCCGCTCGCAGGGCGCGACATTAGGGTGAGCGCACGGGTGTCATTCTGAGTTAAATACGCCAGCTTTTGCGCTTCGTGCGCGGCTATCCTATAGCGACGCCAATCATTAGGGAGTCGTACATGGGCGAATTGGCCTCAAAATCTCAGTTGCGAATGTCATTCACGCGGATCGCCTTGGTGTGCGTGCCGTTGATTGTTTTTCTTGGCTTTTTGGTTGGAGGGCTTGCCAATTCGGGCGATGAGAATCGCTGGTTCGCAATGTTGCAAAAGCCATCGATTCAGCCGCCGAGCTGGTTGTTCGGTGTTGCTTGGACGATCCTCTATGCGATGCAAGGCTTTGCGCTTGCCCTGATCATTGATGCACGCGGCGCGCGCGGGCGGACGGTTGCGATCTGTTTGTTTGCGTTTCAATTGACGCTCAATCTGGCTTGGTCGCCAACATTTTTCATGATGCATCAAGTGAGTGCTGCGCTTGTTCTGATCGTCATGATCCTGATTGCTGCAGGGGTGACGACTTTCGCTTTTGCACGGGTACGCAAAGCGGCGGCGTGGCTGATGTTGCCCTATTTGGCGTGGCTCATGTTTGCATCGGTGCTGAATTACCAATTCGACACGCTTAATCCAGCGGCTGAGCGGATGGTGCCCGAACCAACGAAAACCGAAATCATATTATAGCGCTATCTTGCGATTCTGGCACCGCATTCCCAAATAAGGGCTAAGGGATATTATCCACCCAATGGAGTAATGACGATGCAATCACAAAACCGTATTTTTGATGATCTGGTCAAGATGGTGAACGGTGCTGCGGGCACAATCGCTGGCATGGGTCGTGAGGCTGAGGCTTCAACACGCGAACGTGCCAAGGAGTGGATTGGTGGGCTTGATTTTGTTCCGCGTGAAGAATTTGAAGCGGTCAAAGCAATGGCGGCGGCGGCACGCGATGATGCCGACGCACTGCGCAAACGGCTTGATGCGCTTGAGGCAAGCCTGCCGGGCGCGACCAACCCAAAGCCAGCGGCAAAGAAGCCAGCCGCACCAAAATCCTGATATCCACAGCTTTTTTATGGCTGCCCTTGATGCTTGCGGGCAAATCGGGGCAAGGGGCGGTCATGACGATTGATGATCTTGAAGTAAACCAGCCGGGAACAACCCCGATTGATGAACTCGAAGCTTTTTTTGCGGCTCACGGCTGGAGCCATGACCGGATTGGTGAGGAAGAGGTTGTTGCCGTCACGCCCGGCGCATGGGGCCAATATGAGCTGCGGGGAATTTGGCGCGAAGATGATCGTGTCCTCCAATTTCTCGCTCTGCCTGATATCAAAGTAACGGGCGATCAGTATCCAGCGATTTATGAAACGATTGGCCTGATCAACGAGCAACTGTGGATTGGCCATTTTGAATTGTGGTCGGGCAATGGTTCGCTCGTGTTTCGCCATGCGACCTTGCTTGATGGGCAGGATGAACCAACGCTGGCATCGGATCAGGCCGAATCGGTTGTTGATGCCGCAATTGGCGAACTTGACCGTTTCTATCCCGTTTTCCAATTTGTGATGTGGGGCGGAAAAACGCCCGCCGAGGCAATCGCTGCGGCGATGGTTGAAACGCATGGCGAGGCTTGATCCGGCCTTATTGGCGGATGATACGCTCTGGATTATTGGCTGCGGCAATATGGGCCGCGCAATGCTTGACCGCTGGATCGCGTGTGGGCTTGATCCAGCGCGAGTTTGCGTGATTGACCCTGCGCTGCCAACGATAGGGCAGGGGGTTACGGTTTTGGCCGCGCCCGATCCGGGTGCGCCGCCGCCAAATGTCGTTTTGCTCGCGGTGAAGCCGCAAATGCTTGACGTGGCGGCTGCCGCGATTGCGCCTTTGCTTGGTGCGCAGACACTGCTGATTTCGATCCTTGCCGGGGTTTCGATTGCGGCGCTCCGTAAGCGTTTTGCAGCGCCTGCAAACATAGCGCGCGCGATGCCCAATCTGCCGGTTGCCATCGGGGCAGGGGTCGTCGCGCTTTACGGTGTTGCGGGTCAGCCAGAGGCGGCGCGGCTTGAAGGATTAATGGCGCCTCTCGGCGCGACCGAATGGCTTGACGAGGAAACCCATTTTGACGCGGTGACGGCGCTGTCGGGTTCAGGCCCAGCCTTTGTCGCGCGCTTCATTGAGGCAATGGCGACGGGTGGCGTGGCGCTTGGCCTATCCAGCGAGCAAGCCGCTCGCATGGCGCTCGCTACCGTCGGCGGCACAGCGGCTTTGCTTGATGCCAGCGGTGAAGACCCTGCCGCAATGGCACGCCGCGTTACCAGCCCCAACGGCACGACTCAGGCTGGACTTACAGTTCTTGATGAAGGCAGTCTATTTACAGCGCGTGTCGCGGCGACACTTGAGGCAGCGGCACGGCGCAGTGCTGAACTTAATCCCCCTGCTGAAGCGCAATAACGCGGGCGATTTCGTCTTCGGGTATTAAGCCTTCAAGCACTTTCCAAAAACCGCTGACCGCATTTTGTCCAGCTTCACCGTAGGCATAAGCGAGCTTTTCACGCAGACTATCGAACAGGCTTGCCTCAAGCGCCGCACCCGCACTGGTTAGGCGAAGCAGCTTCTGCCGCCGGTCGGTACGCCCTGACATACTCTCAACCAGATCGCGCGCGGCAAGATCATTGATCACCCGGCCAAGCGATTGTTTTGTAATCGCAAGGAGTTTGAGAAGATCGCTGACGGTCAGCCCCGGCTGGCGCGCGATGAAATAGAGCGCGCGGTGGTGCGCGCGGCCAAGCCCTTGGGTTTCAAGCCCTTCATCAACCGCGCGGGTCAAATGGCTATGACCAAAATAAAGCAATTCGATACCGCGTCTGATCTCGGCTTCGCGCAGAAAAAGCGGCGACGCGCCCTTGCTTTGTGCGGGGGACGTTTGGACAGTCATGTTGACGTATCTAGGGTCATTGCTAAACACTTGGCAAGAGGGTTATGGGATTGCTTCACTACTGAAATATGAAAGTAACGGGCTATGGCTGATCAGGATATGAACACGGCTTTGCCATCATTTGATTTTGAACCCAACCAATCTCCGGTTGCGGCTGATGCGCGGGACGCACTGCTGCAAGATCCCGGCTTCGGACGCGTTTTTACCGATCATATGGTGATGATCCGCTATAGCGATGCGCGCGGCTGGTATGACGCGAAAATCACTGCACGCGGGCCACTTTTGCTTGATCCAGCATCAGCAGTGCTACATTATGCACAGGAGATTTTCGAAGGGTTGAAGGCATATCGCTTGGCCGATGGCAGCATGGCGCTGTTCCGTCCCGATGCCAACGCACGCAGGTTTCGCGAATCAGCCCGGCGGATGGCAATGCCTGAACTGCCTGAGGATTTATTCATCAATTCTATCAAAGCCCTAGTGCGGACAGACCGCGATTGGTTCCCCGCGATTGACGGTGGCTCAATTTATTTGCGACCCTTCATGTTTGCGAGCGAGGTCTTCCTTGGGGTCAAGCCATCGGCAGAATATCTATATTTGGTAATTGCATCGCCGGTTGGCAATTATTTTAAGAGCGGCGTGCCGGCGGTTTCTTTGCTGGTCTCGCAGAATTATACCCGCGCAGCACTTGGCGGCACTGGGGCCGCGAAATGCGGCGGCAATTATGCCACAAGCCTGGTGGCGCAGGCTGAGGCTATTCGCCTTGGTTATGATCAAGTCGTCTATCTGGACGCGGTTGAGCGGCGCTGGATCGAAGAGCTTGGCGGCATGAACGTGTTTTTTGTCTTTGATGATGGATCAATTCAGACGCCGCCACTGGGTGGAACAATCCTTCCAGGCATAACGCGCGATTCGCTGCTGACGCTTGCGCGCGAAGAAGGGCTAACGGTGCGTGAAGAGCCTTATGCGATTGATCAGTGGCGCGCCGATGCGCTTAGCGGCCGTCTGATCGAATCTTTTGCTTGCGGCACTGCCGCTGTAGTTACGCCGATTGGTAGCGTGACTGATGCTGAGGGCCGTTTTACGGTTGGTGCAGGCGGCCCGGGCCAGCTTACCGGGCGTTTGCGCGATAAACTTGTGGCGATACAGCGTGGCCTTGCACCTGATGCACACGGATGGGTAGTACCGCTAGATTGATAGCGTTGCCAAGACAATTTCTGCTGCTATAGAGCCGCATCTTGCCAAGCTAATGGGGCGTCGCCAAGTGGTAAGGCAACGGCTTTTGATGCCGTCATTCGCAGGTTCGAATCCTGCCGCCCCAGCCAGCAATGATAATCAAAGCGATTGTAAGTTGCTGCTAGAAACTGGCCTAATATTTCACATTTTAACTGAATGATTACATATCACCGTCATTCCGCGATGGCGGTTCGGGTGTGTCATGATTGTGACACATTCCAAGCTAATTAAGAGATAACCATTTGAGTGGCGGTAGATGGTTAAAAAGTTGCGGCTAAATGGCGGAATCGGGTTGAAATCTTTTCGAATCGATGCCAGAGGCGACAACGGTAATGCGAAAGCGGCCAATGAAGGAGTTTGATATGCGTGTACTTAAGTCAGCAACTGCAGCGATTATGGCCGTTGCCATGGCTGCTGTTCCAATGGTTGCCCAGGCAGCCGAAGCCGGTCGGGTTGGCGCAAGCCAGTCGAAGGCCGTTGAACGTCTCAGCGTTCGCCCTACTAAGCAGAGCGAACTGCGTGGCGGTAGCATCGTAATTGCACTGCTTGCTGCAGCTGCAGTTGTCGGTGGTATCATCATCGCTGCGGACGGCAAGAACAAGCCAAAGAGCCCGTAACTCGGTCTCTTCCGCAAGGAAATTAAAGGGCAGCCCTAGGGCTGCCCTTTTTTTGCGCCCGCTATGATGGTTGAAGGCTGTCAGTCATATCGCTAGACGAATGGCTAACCTCCCATTTTCAGGCGATAACAATCATGACGCAAAAGCCGCAGCCAGTAATTTCTGCAACTGGCCTTTTCACGCCCGCAGACTCAATTTCGAATGAAGAACTGGTGGAAAGTTTCAACATCTATGTTGAACGCCATAATGATAAATATGCACCAGAGATTGATGCGGGGCATGTAATCGCGCTCATGCCATCATCGGTTGAATTCATCGAAAAAGCATCGGGTATTAAATCGCGCTTTGTCCTTTCAAAAGCACCAATCCTTGATCCTGAGATCATGGCGCCGCGCATCGCCGAACGATCAAATGACGAACTGTCAGTGCTTGCGGAAATGGCGGTGAAGGCCGCGCGCGATGCACTTACGCGTGCTGGCCGCGACGCTGCTGATGTCGATGCTGTGTTGTGCGCGTGTTCGAATTTACAGCGTGCCTATCCGGCAATGGCCGTCGAAATTCAGGATGCACTTGGGATTGATGGATTTGGTTTTGATATGAATGTTGCCTGTTCTTCGGCAACGTTCGGTATTCAGACGGCTGCTGATTTTATTCGCTCAGGCAATGCGCGTTCGGTTTTGGTGGTCAATCCCGAAGTTTGTTCAGGGCATCTTAACTGGCGTGACCGCGATAGTCATTTCATTTTCGGCGATGTTGCAACTGCGATCCTCGTTGAGGCAAAAGACATGGCTCCGGCTTGCCATTGGGAGATTGTTGGCACCAAACTTAAAACACGCTTTTCCAATAATATCCGCAATAATTTTGGCTTCCTCAATCGGACTGCGCCTGAGGCGCGCGACGCTGAGGACAAGCTGTTTGTTCAGGAGGGGCGTAAGGTCTTCAAGGAAGTCGTGCCGATGGTCGCCGAAATGATCATTGATGAACTTGCGCGGCTTGCGCTTGAGCCGGAACAGCTTCGGAGGCTTTGGTTGCATCAGGCAAATAAGGGTATGAACCGGCTTATTGCTGCGCGTGTGCTTGGCCATGAAGCGAGTGATGATGAAAGCCCGACGGTGCTTGATACCTATGCCAACACATCGTCAGCAGGATCGATCATCGCCTTTCATCTCAATAGTGCTGATCTGGTGGCAGGCGATCTTGGGCTGATCTGTTCGTTTGGCGCTGGTTATTCAGCGGGGGCTGTTTTTCTCCGCAAAGCTGCTTGAACCGCGACGATGCGCGACAATATGATCGAACACTGCGATGTGGAGTGGATCAATAAAGTAACAGCCGTAGCGATAGCGATCCTGCCATGCGACAATGGCTTCAAGCGCAGTCAATCCGGGGATGGTCAACCAGACGCGGCTTGACGGCGCAATTGAATAAGCGGTTTCAAAGCGAAAGCCGCTGACCGACATATCCAGAACGTCAACGTTGAACTTGGTACAGCCGGATTCGCGCAGTGATGCTCTCATGCATATATCAAGCCGTTCAGCACGTCTGCCGTCATGGTTCCAGCTAGGCATTGAGCCAGTTCGCGTAGATATGCTCGTCATCAGGAAAAATCTCGGTTCAACAACTTTACGCAGCGTCAAACTAGCGTCATGTGGTTAATCATAAGTGAAAATTTGTGTGTCGCATCATTTTTGTTAGAATTGATTTGAATTAGAAACATGAGAATGGATGCCGAATGACCAATGCTACTCTGACCACTCCAACTTTGCTCTCGTTTGACGGCTTCATCACCGAATGGGCGCGGGCTAAACCTGACGTTCCAGCGCTGATCGAAGAAGATCGGATGCTCACTTTTTCTGGGCTTGAAGCACGCACGGCGAAGGTTGTGGCGGCGCTACAATCGGCAGGTCTTGGCAAGGGTGATCGGATTGCGTGGCTTGGCAAAAATTCTGATCTCTATTTCACATTGCTTTACGGCGCTGCGCGGCTTGGCGTTGTCATGGTGCCGGTTGGTTGGCGGCTGTCTCCGGCTGAGGTCGGCTATATCGTTGGTGATACAGAGGCGCGTCTGTTTTTCGCTGGGCCGGGTTTTGAAGGCACTGTGGGCGAGATTGCGAAGACTCTTCCCCATGTCGAGCGCGTGTTTTCTGCCGAAGAAGCGCGGGCATGGATCGACGGCGCGGTGCGCAGTGATTTTGATCCAGCAGCCCCTGATGAGGCAGTGCTTCAACTCTATACATCGGGGACAACGGGTAATCCAAAGGGTGCGGTGCTTTCAAACCAAAATCTGTTCGGCCTTCGTTTGCCCGCAGCCGATGCCGGCATTCCCTGGTCAATCTGGGATGAGGGTGAGGTTGCGCTCGTCGCGATGCCGTGCGCGCATATCGGCGGAACCGGGCTTGGCGTTATGGCGCTTGCGGCGGGGGTGCCAGCCTATGTCCTTGCTGAATTCACCCCTGACGGGGTGCTAGATGCGGTTGAGAAGGGCGGCGTCACCCGCTTTTTCATGGTGCCGGCCGCCCTCCAGATGGTGATCAACCATCCGCGCGCACTGACCACGGATTTCAGTCGCCTGCGTTATATCATCTACGGCGCGGCACCTATTCCGCTTGAGCTGCTTCGCGAATGTATCAAGGTGTTCGGCGCTGAATTTATTCAGGCTTATGGCATGACTGAAACCACCGGCACCATCGTATCGCTGTGGCCAGAGGATCATGATCCAAACGGTAACATCAGGATGCGCGCGGCGGGGCGGGCGCTGCCCGGCGTTGAGCTCAAGGTTGTTGATGAAGACGGCAACGAAGTGCCAACGGGTCAAGTCGGTGAACTGATGACGCGGTCATCAAACAACATGATCGGCTATTGGAAACTGCCCGAGGCGACGGCCAAGACCGTAACCGAGGACGGCTGGATTCGCACCGGCGACGCCTGCTACCTTGATGAGGATGGCTATCTTTTCATCCATGACCGGATGAAGGATATGATCATCACCGGCGGCGAAAATGTTTATCCGGCTGAAGTGGAAAGCGCGATTTATGGCCATCCGGCAATTGCCGAGGTCGCAGTGATCGGTGTGCCCGATGAAAAATGGGGTGAGGCGGTAAAGGCTGTTTGTGTCGCCAAACCGGGCGCTGAAATTGACGAGGCTGACGTTATCGCCTGGACACGCGCAAAGATCGCCGCATTCAAAGTGCCCAAGACGATTGACGTGATCGCCGCCCTCCCGCGCAACGCCAGCGGGAAAATCCTCCGTAAGGATTTACGTGCGCCTTATTGGGTGGGGTATGAGAGGCAGGTGAATTGAGGGCCAAGGTGATGATTTTGGCTTAAATCGTCTTAACAAGCCCCGCGTCATGCTGAACTTGTTTCAGCATCCATCTCTCAACAAGCCCCGCTTTCCCTTA
>JANOXQ010000099.1:0-2810 GCA_031418495.1 Sphingomonadales bacterium | reverse complement strand
GACAAGGCCAGAGGGAATATGGACGATCCGCACCGCGCTATCAGTGGTATTGACTGACTGCCCACAGGGGCCGGACGAGCGGTAAATATCGATCCGCAAATCCTTATCATCGATCTGAACGTCAACCTCCTCAGCCTCAGGCAACACCGCGACGGTCGCGGCGGAAGTATGGATACGCCCCCCTGACTCAGTTACCGGAACACGTTGAACACGGTGAACACCGCTTTCAAACTTCATCCGCGCGAATACGCCCTTGCCGGTGACGCTTGCGACGACTTCCTTGTAGCCGCCCATTTCGGCGCTGCTGGCGGAGATCAGCTCAACCTTCCAGCCCTGCCCTTCGGCGTAACGCTGATACATGCGGAAAAGATCGCCTGCGAACAGCGCCGCCTCATCACCGCCCGTCCCCGCGCGGACTTCGAGCATCGCCGAGCGTTCGTCGGCCGCATCCTTGGGGAGCAGCGACAGTGCGAGCGCGCGCTCGGCGTCGGGCAGGGTCTCGCGGATTGATTGCGCTTCTTCGGCGGCCATGTCACGCATTTCGGGGTCATCCGCCATCGCCTCAAGATCGGTCAGTTCAGCGCGGAGCCGCTGAAGCTCCGCCGCCGCGACCGCGACTGGCTCCACCTCAGCATATTCTTTTGACAGCGCGACAAATTTGTCCGCCGCAAGATTGCCCGTGGCCAGCATCGCCTGCACCTCATCACGCCGTGCGAGGAGCGAAGCAATGCGTTGGGGGGAAATGGTGGTCATAAACTTACCGACGGCCTTCAATTTCGTTGCGCGCCGCCTCTGCCAGAAATGCCGAACGGGTCAAGCGCCGCAGTGATGCTGCCGCGTCAATCGCATCAAGCATTGATTGATCAAGCGAAATATTGACCCGTGCAGGTTTGCTGTTGCGTCCAATCCACGGCACCATCACCAGAAAGGCTCCCTCGGCCAAATCATCACTCGCTTGCGCGCGGATGGACTCTACCGGGCTAGGTTCAAATGCGCCGTCTGCATCTTCAAACCATAGCGACAGCGCCTCAGTTGCGTTGGGGATGACATCCTCAATTTCATCAGCCGCCGAAAAGCAGCCGGGCAGATCAGGAAAATGAACGCCAAACGCGCTATCAGCGTCTTTGTGCACAACCGCGTGATAATATCGCATTGCCATAGTCCTTATGTAATCCAACCCGCCTGCCGCGCGATGGCGCGCGCGGTGCCAGTCGGCAAATCTTTCTTTGGGTGGGGCACGATCACCGTGCGGATAACTCCATTATCGTTCCGCGCATATTTGTGATGCGATCCCTTGACCGAAATCAGCACAAAACCGTCATCAAGCAGGTGACGAACGATTTTCTTGCTGTCACGCTCCATGTGTATTTATATACACAATATTCACGAAGACTCAACCCTCCAATTCGCCGCCGCTCAACCCTGTCCAACCTAACGGCAAAGCGACTTGCAAGCGACCCAACTTTTCCGGCCCTCGTATGACATTGCTACTCAGATGAAGCGGCAGAATTGGACCGTAGTCGTCACTCTTGCCGAGGCCGCGCACAAACAACATTCCATCCACGTTTGCACGCCGAGCAAGTTCTTTTTGCCGCTTCACGCTTTTCGCGTATCCTTCGAAAACGGCAAGGCCATGAGCGCGAAGTGAACGTCGGATCGCAACTGCGTTTACTTCTTCTTCCTCAGAGTCCGCAATAACTGCAATGAGCCAATTGGCATTTGAGGCGGACGAATCAATCATCATTGCCAGTCGTTCGATCCCAGCAGCCCAACCAACCGCTGGCGTTGGCTTACCACCCAAGGTCTCGATCAGCCCGTCATAGCGCCCACCACCCAACACCGTACCCTGCGCGCCCAAGCGGTCAGTCACAAACTCAAATGCGGTGTGCCGATAATAATCAAGCCCGCGCACCAGCCGCGCGTCGCGCGTCCACTTCACGCCCGCCGCGTCCAATCCTGCCGTTACGCTATCAAAGAAATCGCGGGCTTCGTCGGTTAGGAACATATCGATATCGGGCGCGGCATCAGCAATTGGGCGATCCCTCGGGTCTTTGCTGTCGAGGATGCGCATTGGATTAACCGCCAGCCGCGTTACGCTGTCTTCGGACAACTCCCCCCGGTGCGCCTCAAAATGCTCGATCAGCGCCGCGCGCCAGGCCGCGCGTGATCCGCCGTCGCCTAGCGTGTTGAGCTTGAGCGTGATCCCGTCATCAATCTTCAATTCCTTGAGCAATTGATCAGCAAAGCAGAGCAGCTCAACATCGGCGGCTGGTTCAGCGGCACCAATCACTTCGGCATCCAACTGATGGAATTGGCGGAACCGGCCCTTTTGCGGACGTTCGTAGCGGAATAGTGGCCCGTGAGTCGCGACCTTGAGCGGCGCATATTGTTGCCAGCCTTCGGTAAGATAGGCGCGGCAAATCCCGGCGGTAAATTCGGGACGCAGCGTGAGGCTATCCCCGCCACGATCCTCGAAGCTGTACATTTCCTTTGAAACCACATCAGTGCTTTCGCCGAGCGAGCGCGCGAACACGGCGGTCGCCTCAAACACGGGCACCTCCACACGCTTGAAACCATAGAGCCTGCGCACACGGTCGAACGTCTCAACCACATGGTGAAAACGGTCTGCCTCTTCGCCGAGCATACTCTGGGTGCCGCGTATCGGGCGGGGTGTTTCGATCTTTGCCATAGTGCGACGCCCTATAGCCACTGGACGCCCCGCGCAATTCGCGTCATGAAACGGCAACGATAATTTTAATGGGGGATTCGATGCTGCGCCACGCCCTTGCGCTCGTTTTACTTGCCACGCC
>JANOXQ010000098.1:0-20986 GCA_031418495.1 Sphingomonadales bacterium | reverse complement strand
ACAAGCAACGCAGCTACGGATTGACCTTGATCATATCGAGCATGTCATCCGCATGTTTCAAGAGGACTGGCGAGACGATAACGACGCTGTAGCGCCCCGTAAGCCGTCACGATGGGACAAGCGTGGGCAAGGCATTAGGACAGCCCTTACGGTACTACGGGAAGCCAGCGAGCCTATGTCAGCGCGCGAGATCGTTCTAGCCGTATGGGAACGAACAGGGTTGCCAGTACCAGCCAAGCAAGAGCTTTACCGCATATCGGGAACGTTCAACATGGCTCTAGGGCGTAGGGTTGGTAAAGGCGTGGTGATGGTTGAAGGGGTGCCTAAGCGGTGGTTGCTAAGCTGATCAAACCAGCCTAAACCGAAATAACATTGACGGAATCAATGAGATTCACTATATGTTCCATAGAAGGATATGGCCATGGCTAGCGCTGCACAGGTGGCAAATAGGCTAAGAGAGCTTTCTGGAGAGACCCTAACCGCTCTCCAATTGCTTAAGCTCGTGTATATAAGCCACGGCTGGAGCTTTCCAATAAATGACCGCCCCCTAATGGGCGAGAGAATTGAGGCGTGGCAGTACGGCCCTGTGGTACCCAATCTTTACCATGCAATTAAAGGGTTTAGGGCCGAACCTGTCAGAAACCCTATCCCCGATGGCGATACTCCTCTGGATGCAAGCGACAAAAGAGTGATTGATGCAGTCTATAGGACATATGGCCAATATTCGGGCGGGCAGCTTTCGGCAATGACGCATAGGCCCGGTACACCTTGGGCTATTGCTTGGGAGCGTGGCCGCAATTCTGAAATTACGAACGATATGATTGAAGAGCACTACAAAGGGCTAGCAGTTGAGCGGCAAGGCGCAGCCTAATAATCAAGAAGTGAAAGATTTAGACCTTCCAACCCCTCGTCCAGAGGAGATTGTAGAGACTGAATCTAGCAAGTTCGAGGATTTAGCTTTTCAGCGTGGCCTAGACTTGAAGGCCAAACAGACAGATGTAAAGATTCAGAAAATTACACGTGATGAAAGTGCGCAAAGTCACATTCACAATATGGTTGTGGCGGCGATATATGCAGTTGGTTTTTCAGCCTTGGCCATGTTTATAGTCTTAGTTTGGCACTATATTACACCTTACGAATTTTTACCGCAGGCCAAGCTAGATAACATAAAGCAAATTCTGTTCAGTGGAACGCTAGGGGCCACTCTTTCTGGTGTAATGAAAAAGTATCTTGGTTTTGATAACAACAAAGAGTCTTCCTAAGCCGCCCGCTGCCAATTACCCTTCCAATTGCGGCTAACGCCACTGCCAAGCGCTGCACCAAAGATCATCGCGGCTTGGCGTCCGTTATCGACGCGGCGATGATCTTCGCGCCATGTCGCTTCGCCTGCGTACTGGTTGAGATAACGGCCCGCGATATGGTGATGTGTTCCAACTTCCATACGACGCAGACGGCTAAAGAAGCTTTCGGCTTGGTTGGTGCAAGCGCCCTCGTCCTTGAACGCTACGCTGTGATTGACGCGGCGCGTATCCCAGCCAGCGTGTAGCGCATCCCATCCCGAACCTTCGTCGGCATGAATGGTTGCAAGGTTGGCAACATGATCACGCACCATAGGGACAGCATCACCTTCACTGCGTACAACAAAGGGAAGCGAGCGCCCGCCACCTTCGCGCATGATGACAACGCATTGACGCTTGCCCGAATGGTTGGACTTCAACCGCCGATCCTTGCGATCCTCTTTGCGGTTTTCAGGCTTCACATATCCGCCAAAATATCCGCCGTCGATTTCGACGATACCGTCAAGCTGGCGTCCCTGTTGCTCAATCGCCATTGCTTCGCGCAGCTTGTGCGAGAGGATGAACGCTGTCTTGTACTGGCAGTTCAAATCGCGTGACAGGTGCAGCGCTGCAACGCCCTTGGCACCGTTGCCAAAGATCACGATAGCGGCAAGCAAATCAGTGAAGGACATTTTGCGGTTGGAAAAGATCGTCCCGCTCGTCACCGAAAAATGATGACGACACGCCTTGCACTCAAATTGCCGACGCGACTTGATTTCGTAAGTCTCGACACAGCCACAGCGCGGGCAATAGGCCGCACCATCCGTGTCAGCCCAACGCATCGCACAGAACGCTTGATAAGCCTTGTCCTCGCCCATTGTGAAAACAGCCTTGAGGCTCAAGGTGCGGGCGGCGGCTGAAAGTAGGAAATGCTGTGTCATGTCATCGTATCCGGTGGTGTTAAGCACATGATATGATGACTTGTATAACTATTGTCAAGGGTGCATATCATCAAAAGCGATGATATTTTATTGGAGTGAAGCCCTATGGCAAAGAGCGACCCTGTAACCGTCGAGTATGAGACTCGCGCAAAGAACCTGCTAAAGGGGGAATTGAAACGACGGGGAATCACTTATGCGGGGCTTGCCGAAAAACTGGCGACAGTTGGCGTCACTGAAAACGAGCGCAATCTTAACAACAAGATTAGCCGAGGCGGATTTACTGCCGCGTTTTTGCTTCAATGCTTAGAGGCCGTTGGCGCAAACTCACTGAGGTTTGACTAACAGGTCTGGAATGGTTGCAAATGTCAACTTCCTTTCAATGTTAGCCTTCACTGCCACCAGTTCATTAGCCCGATCTTCAAACTCGCTGTAGGCACTTCCCCACTCAGGTCCAAATCGAAGTCTGGCCGAGTCTCCGCGCATCGGATTTTTAAACAGAGGTTGAAAAATGGACCTTTTTTCCATAAAGGAAAGCAAACCTTCATGGACAGCAGGGAGAAAGGCAGCGAATTGCTCGATGAACTCACGGCTCGCGCAGTGCCACGCATCCCAATCCCCAGTCGGCGCGTCCCCGTCAATTCTAAGACTTTGCTAATGAAAATAGACGGGCCAATTCGGGCTGGATGTCAAGGGTTTCCCGTTGCCTTTGCAGGGCATCTTTGGCCGCGTTAGCCGCAAATTTGACGATATCGTCAAACCGAGCCGTAAACGCAGTGAGGTCACTTCGTAGCGACTCCATCTGCGCGGGAAGGTTTTTCACTTCTTCGTGAATCTTTTTTGCTTCATCCATGTAGCTAAATATCTGGTAAACTTGCCTAAACAGGGTGAGAACGCCGATTGTGGCCAAACTTGCCAAAACTTCCCAAGGCCAACTGGCAATGGTCAGAAGTAGTTTGACGAGGCCGAGGGGGCTGTCCCCGCATCGTCCGTCAACGTGGATATCCCAATAAGCCATACACCCCTGTTAATGAGAACAAGGGTGAATGCACCGAATGTGAGGCAAAGAACGATTGTCGTCCGCGCGAAGGCTTTTCCGTTTTGCATTCTAACATCATGCCGCGTCTTCGCGTACATGGCGAGTCCCTCGTAACAGACTTGGTGCGTTTGATACATAATGCCGCAAAACTCTCCGCCCCCTCGCGCGTTCGCAACCGATAAGCCGACACCCGCCCCATCCCGCACGCCTTGCACGCCGCCCCAACCGAACCCATCGCCGCAAGCGCGGTGATAAAGCGCCGCTGCATCTCCACCGACCAGCCCTGCCCACGCTGCCGCGCCATCGGCACGGGGGTAAAATCAAGGACGGTGCCTTCAAGGCTGGGGATTGGTGCGGGGGAATCGGTCATAGCCACATTAGAACATAAAATGAACAATGTAGGAAAGAGGTTTTTTGGGTGGGCTGGTGGTGTGGATGACTGGGATGAGGTGGATTGCTGACAGCCCGCTTTTAGCTTAGCGCATAATGATGTTTGTCATTTCCAAATTAACTGCGGAACATGCTGCTAAGGCGGCAGAGCTTCATCGCGCAGCGGGTGCCTTAATCCCCGGTTATGATACATCGCTCCACACGGCAGAGGAGTTTCATTCTTTTTATCGCGATGATGTGATGAAGAACGATGAACTTTGGGGAGCGTTTGATGGAGCTGTTCTTTGCGGCTTTGTCGCATTGATTCCAAGCTGGATTGATCACCTTTACGTAGACCCTGAGCTTCATCGGCGAGGAATCGGCTCCCGCCTCGTCAAACTCGCACAGGCGCAACAGCCCGAATTGCGGTTATACACATTTCAGTCTAACGCTCCCGCCCGAGCTTTATATGAACTGCATGGCTTCATCATAGAAGAGATGACAGACGGACAGCGTAATGAGGAAAAGATGCCCGATATTACATATCGCTGGATACGAACGCCGTAGGCTGAACGGGCGTCCGCTATCGAGAATCGCCCCGTAAAGGACAAACGTCCGAAAACTCATCGGAAAGCCCCCCTTCAAACCAAGCCACTACCGAGCAGTCCATTGAACGACTAAACCAATCGCCCCAGCGGAGGCCGGGGCTGTTTTGGGGGTTCGTGCAAGGCCGCAGCGATACCGGCCTCGGCTCGGATGACGCCTTTGACCAGCGCAGCCGACCCTACGCAGCCATCCGCGCATCAGCATACTCACTCTCGCTCAGCCCGATCAAGTCGCGGTCGTCATGGTTACACGGGTGGAAGCCGGGCATGAAGAATGCTGTCCATGCCGGGATCAGCTTGCGACCGATCCCCGGATTACCGAAGAAAAACCAAGCAATCCGCGCGTGCATCCGCCAGCCGCTGATGCCATCCTGCCGCAGCAGTTCGACCATACCCTTGTATCGGTTCATCCAGAAATTCATCGTCACCAGCAGCATAACCAAAGCCTTGGTGCGCCAACGCCTGCCGCGTGTCCAATCGCACGTCGCATGGAGCCAAGTGTCGTAAGCTACGCCTTTATGCTCAATTTCTTCAATCGCGTGCCATTGCCACAGCGCCCGACTTTCTTGATCGGCCCCTGCAAAGTGCAGTGGGTCTTTAAGCGACACGTGCGCCATGATGGCGGTGTAATGTTCAAGCGCCGTTGTCACTGCAAGGTTGATAATTTCGGGTTGTCTTTTGGTCAATTCAAGGACTTCAACAACCTTCTGTTCGAGCAAGGTAATATCATAACCAGCATCAGCCACGCGTTTGTTAAAAGACACATGCTCGCGGCTGTGTGCGACTTCCTGTTTGATAAACGCATTGGTTTCCGAAGCGAGCTTTGGCGGTGCGCCGTCACGAAACGCACGAACGCTTTCGATGAAATAGGCCTCACCGCGCGGAAACGTAACGGAAAGCGCGTTATAAAAAGCAGTTGCAATCGGATCACCACCAAGCCACCAACGTTCCTGTACGGTGCCCCGGCCAAAACGGCGATCACGCGGTGTGATCGTCAAATCTTCGGGAGACTTTGTAATAAGCGTGTTAGCAATGACCATAATCGCGATTCTCCATTAACATGACTGTAAGTAGGGATAACTGACACATATGTCAACAGTACGCAAACGCCTCTCTCCCGAAGCCAGTAAATCGGCAGCGCTTGAGGCTGCGCGCGATCTTTTGATCGAGGCGGGGCCGCAGGCAGTCACACTCAAGGCGGTTTCAGGCCGGATCGGCAAAACCCACGCGAATCTGCTGCATCACTTCGGATCAGCGGCGGGCCTGCAAAAGGCGCTCGCGAAATATTTGGCTGAGGCAATCTGCGTTGACATTGCCGATGCTGTGATAAAATCACGCAGCGGCGAAGGCAATCCCCGCGATGTCGTTGATCTTGCCTTTGATGCGTTTGATCGGCAGGGTGCAGGCGCGCTGGCTGGCTGGATGATCCTTTCAGGCAATGAAGATGCGCTCAATCCGATTGTCGAGACGATCCACAATCTGGTCGATGATATTGCAATTGGCGGTCATGAGGATCGGCTTCTCCATGATGATACGCTCACGCTTGTCCTGATGGCGCTTGGCGATGCGTTACTCGGCGCGCCACTTGCCAAGGCGCTTGGCCTTCCGCGAGAGCGCGCACGCGACATTGCGCTACGCGTTATGCTGGCTTCGCTTGATCAGGCGGGCATCACGCACGGATAAGAGACTCGCGTTTTTGGCCGTCATTGCCTAAGGCCGCGCCATGCATTTTCTTGATCAAGCCAAAGTTTTCATAAAATCCGGTGACGGCGGACAGGGTGCTGTCAGCTTTCGTCGTGAGAAGTTCGTCGAATATGGCGGCCCTGATGGCGGCAATGGCGGCAAGGGTGGTGATATCATCTTTGAAGCTGTGCCCGGCCTCAACACGCTCATCGATTTCCGCTATACCCAGCATTTCCGGGCGCCACGCGGCAAAGGCGGCGCTGGACGCAACCGGACGGGCGGCGGCGGTGATGATCTGATTGTTCGCGTTCCCGTTGGTACGCAGATAATTTCGGATGACAAGGAGCATGTCCTTGCCGATTTCACCGAAGCGGGCGTGCAGAAGGTTTTCTTACGCGGCGGCGACGGTGGGCGCGGCAATATGAGCTATAAGACCTCAACCAACCGCGCGCCGCGTCAACATGGCACTGGCTGGCCGGGCGAGGAAATGTATGTCTGGCTGCGATTGAAGCTGCTTGCCGACGCAGGTTTGCTGGGGCTACCCAACGCGGGCAAATCAACCTTTATCAATGCGGTCAGTAACGCCAATGCAAAAGTGGGCGACTATCCCTTCACCACGCTCCGCCCACAATTGGGCGTCGTCAGCCACTCAAACCGTGAATTTGTCCTCGCTGACATTCCCGGCCTGATCGAAGGCGCAGCGGACGGTGCTGGCGTTGGTGACCGTTTTCTTGGCCATATTGAGCGTTGCCGCGTTTTGCTCCATCTGGTCGACGCGACAGGCGATGATCCAGTCGGCGCATGGCGCACGGTGCGGCGTGAGATTGAGGCTTATGGCGGCGGTCTGACAGATAAAGCCGAAGTGATCGGCCTCAACAAGATCGATGCGCTTGAACCCGCCGAGGTGAAAAAGCTCGCGACAAAACTCAAACGTGCCTCAAAAGCCGAGGTGATGCCGCTTTCAGGCGCTGGCGGAGACGGTGTGGACGCGGTGCTTGACCGCCTGCTTGAAGCCATCGGGATCGAAAGCGGTGCGACAGCGGCAGCGCTTGAAGAAAAGCCGTGGTCACCAATTTAGCGAGCTGCTAATCTGGCATCTCATTGATTTTGAGGAGAATGCGCCATGAAGAAGACTACCCTGCTTGCGGCCCTAATGCTCGCGTTGGCTGCCTCCGCGTCTGCCAAACCGGACAGCGCGAAATCCTATGCGGCGGCGCTCGCTGATCCGGCTCGTCCTGAAGCGCAGCGCGCCCGCGATACAGCGCGCAAGCCTGCCGAACTGCTTGCCTTTGCACGGGTAAAGCCCGGACAAAAGGTGGCCGACTATATCATGGGCGGCGGCTATCTCACCCACATCCTGTCAGGTGCGGTCGGCAAAAGCGGCACAGTTTATGCCTTTCAGCCCGTCGAATTTGTCACCTACCGTGCGGATTATGGAAAAGAACAGGACGAAGTTGCAGCGGCGCACGGCAATGTGAAGCCAGTGCGCAGTCTGATTTCGGCTTTCACGCTGCCTGAAACGGTTGACGTAATCATCACTGTGCAGAATTTCCATGATCTCTATCTGAAACCAATGCCTGCCGGAACGCCTGAAAAAGGCATTGCGGCGCTTTACGCGGCGCTCAAACCCGGCGGCACGTTGGTGGTGGTGGATCATGTCGCCGCCGCAGGTACGGGCAGCACCGCTGCTGATACGATACACCGCATTGATCCAGCGTTCACGCGCGCGGCACTCGAACAGGCGGGCTTTCGCTTCGACGGTGAACTCTCCACGTGGCGCAACTTGAATGACCCCCACACAGGCAATGTGTTCAGCCCGGATATTCGCGGCAAGACCGACCAGTTCGCGTATCGCTTTCGCAAACTGAAATGAGTGGGTAGAGGGCGGGGATGACTTCGCCCTCCCCCACCCAACGCGTCATCGTCAAAGTTGGATCGTCGCTGCTCATCGATCCTTCAGGCAAAGTCCGCCGCGCGTGGCTTGAAACGCTCGTTGCCGATATCACCGAGCGGCGCGCGCAGGGCCAAGAGATCATCATCGTTTCATCGGGCGCAATTGCGCTTGGCGCGCGGCGGCTCGGGCTGCCAAAAGGTGGGCGCGCAAGCCTTGAAGATGCGCAGGCTGCCGCCGCCACTGGGCAAATCGCATTATCGCAGTGTTGGGCCGAACTGCTTGGGCAAAAGGGCATTACGGCTGCACAAATTCTGGTTACGCTTGATGATTTGGAGGATCGACGGCGCTATTTGAACGCATCGGCGACGCTTGATCGGCTACTCAGCCTCGGCGTCGTGCCCGTCATCAACGAAAATGACTCAGTCGCCACCAGCGAAATCCGCTTTGGCGATAATGATCGGCTTGCTGCCCGCATCGCGCAGGCGGCGCGCGCGCAATGCGTCATTCTGCTGTCCGATGTTGATGGGCTTTACACAGCCGACCCGTCCACTGATTCCACCGCGACACGGATCGCGCGGGTTGAGGCGATCACGGCGAAGATCGTTGCGATGGCTAAGGGATCAACCTCATCGGGCATGGGTTCGGGCGGGATGGCCTCAAAAATTGAGGCCGCACGGATAGCCAATGCCGCAGGCGCAGACTTGATCATCGTTTCGGGCCAAACACCGCACCCACTTGCACGGCAGGCGCGCGAAAAATGCGGTACGCTATTTGTTGCTGACAAGGCGAGCAGCGCGCGCAAAGCGTGGCTTGCCGGAAGGTTGACCGTCAAAGGGCGCATCACCATTGACGCTGGTGCTGCACGCGCACTAAGCAAAGGCGCAAGCCTGCTCGCGGCGGGGGCAACGGCGGTTGAGGGCAAATTCAAGCGTGGCGATGTTGTTGATGTGCTGACAAATGGGGCGATTATCGCCCGGGGCTTAAGCGAATATGACAGCGGCGATGCCGAGCGTATCGCGGGCAAACGCAGCGATGCGCTTGAAGCGATCCTTGGCTATGCCCCGCGTACGGCGCTGATCCACCGCGACCATATGGTTATGCTATGAGCCGGGGAACGCTCGCGATTACGGGTGCAACCGGCTTTGTCGGGCAGACGTTGGTGCGGCTGGCGCTTGAAGGCGGATGGAGCGTGCGGGCACTGACGCGGTCACCCAAGCCATCAAGCGAGGGGCTTAGCTGGATCAACGGATCGCTTGAGCGACCTACTTCGCTTCAAGAATTGGTGCATGGAAGCGACGCCGTCATTCATGTTGCTGGCGTCGTTAACGCTGCAGACCGGGCCAGTTTTGCGAAAGGCAATATCGATGGCACCCGAGCCATAGTTGAAGCGACCCAAAGCGCGGGCGTCCGCCGGTTCATCCATGTCTCGTCACTCTCGGCGCGCGAACCTGCGCTTTCAAACTATAGCTGGTCAAAAGCAGAAGCCGAAACTGTCGTCGCGAACAGCGAACTTGACTGGACGATGGTGCGTCCGCCCGCAATCTATGGCGCTGGTGACAAGGATATGCTTGATCTATTCAAAATGGCGCTGAATGGCTTTGTGCTGCTGCCGCCTGCCGGCCGGCTTTCAGTGATTGAGGTCAGTGATCTTGCCCGGCTGTTGCTCACGCTTGCTGATACGCCAGAAACCATAGGCAAAATTTATGAGGTCGATGATGGCCGTGCCGGCGGTTGGAGCCATGTTGAATTTGGCCGCGCCATTGGTGAGGCCGTCGGCAAACGCGCGATACCGCTCTCAATGCCGCGCGTAATCGTAAGTTTTGGCGCGAAGATCGACCGGCTGGTTCGCGGTAGCAGCGCAAAACTCACCGCAGACCGTGCAGCATATTTCTGCCATCCCGATTGGGTTATTAGTGTCAGCGCTCACGTGCCAACCGAAATATGGACGCCGCGCATCGACACACCCACAGGGTTACGCGCGACAGCCGCCACTTACCGAACCGCTGGCTGGCTATAAAACTCCCGACTCATCCAACCCAAGTGCAATCAGCGTCAGGATCAGCCCAACAAGGAAGACCCTGTAAGCATAACCTAAAAACTTGTATTTCTTATTCTGAAGCACCAACCCATTCTGGTACACATCACGCAGCATCGTGCGATAGATATGATCATCATCTTGGAGGTTATTCATCACCTCCTCAGTGTATTCATCCTCAGTCATCCGGCTAAAATAGCCGAAAAACAGGATGTTATTGCTGCCATTTTTGGTTGGAGTTACTGATGGCATAATCGCAAATACTGCAAGCAATGCTGAGAGGAATGAAAAAGCGATTAGGATGATCAGTGGCAGTGACAGTGCCTGACGCGCGGCCTGACCAACACCAATGGTGAAGACCACAAAAGTCGCGCCCATCAATATGCTCGCCTTTTGGTCGGCCATTTGGGAAAGGCTAACATTCACCTGCTGCGTCGTGCGCACCAGATGGATCGCATTGATCGAAAACGACTGGTTATCTTTGGGTTGACTGTCGTTCATCATTTGCCCCTCAATCACTGTTACAATTGCATGACACCGGACAAATTGCAAAGGCGAGTCTCACTTTTGCCCCGTTTACGCCGCAATCGCTTGGCATTGGGGTTAGCATTAACTATGGAAAATCGCATGACAGATCGAAACGAAATTTATGAAGCCGTCGCGGTGCAAATCGCACCATTCAATAAAAAGGGTGTCGCCCTCACCGAAACCACGACATTTCAGGGCGATCTTGAATGGGACAGCCTGACCGTGATGGATTTCGTTGCCGCGATTGAGGATGAATTTGACATCATGATCACAATGAACATGCAGGCGGAAATCGAAAGCGTTGGCGAACTTGTTGACGCGGTAGCCAAGCTCATAGCCAAGTGACCGATTTGTTCTCCAAATTCGACAGCATAATTGCTGAGCGTGAGACACTCGCAGCAACGGGCGTGCGCGATCCATTTTCGATTGTCATGGAAGAGCTTAAATCGCCAACAGTCGCAGTTATCAAGGGCAAGGAAACTATCCTCGTCGGCACCTATAATTATATGGGCATGACGTTTGACCCCGATGTGATCCAAGCCGGCAAAGACGCACTTGATGAATTTGGGTCGGGCACCAACGGCAGCCGTGTTCTCAACGGCACGTACAAAGATCATAAAGACGTCGAAGATGCGCTCCGCGAATTTTACGGAATGAGCGGCGCGATGGTCTTTTCTACTGGCTATCAGGCCAATCTCGGCTTTGTTTCGGCGATTGCGGGCAAAGGCGATTACATCGTGCTTGATGCCGATAGCCATGCCTCAATCTACGATGGTTGCGCGATGGGCAATGCTGAGGTCGTCCGCTTCCGCCACAATTCAGTCGAGGATCTTGATAAGCGGCTTGGCCGCATCCCGGCTGACGCACAGAAGCTAGTGATTCTAGAAGGCGTCTATTCAATGGTCGGTGATGTTGCGCCGCTGGTTGAAATGGTCTCCGTCGCCAAAAAGCATGGCGCGATGATCATGTCTGATGAGGCGCATAGCATGGGCTTTTTTGGCACCAACGGACGCGGCGTTTATGAAGAGCTTGGGCTTGAGGGCCAGGTTGATTTCATCGTCGGTACCTTCTCCAAAAGCGTTGGCACGGTCGGCGGGTTCGTTGTTTCAAATCATCCCAAATTTGAAGTGCTCCGCTTCGTCTGCCGCCCCTATATTTTTACGGCATCACTTCCACCGAGTGTCGTTGCGACCGCCGCAACCTCAATCCGCAAACTGATGCACGCACATGAAAAACGGGCGCGGCTTTGGAAAAATGCACGAAAAATGCACAGCGGCTTGCGCGAAATGGGCTACACGCTTGGCACCGAGACTTGCCAATCGGCAATCATAGCAGTGATGCTTCCTGATCAGCAGCAAGCGGTTGTCACATGGCAGGCACTGCTTGAAATGGGTGTGTATGTGAACGTCGCGCGGCCGCCCGCAACACCTAACGGCATGTTCCTTCTGCGCTGTTCGCTGTGCGCCGAACATAGCGCGGAACAGATTGACACCATTCTCGCGGCGTTCAAATCGGCTGGGCAATTATCGGGGGTAATTGCTAACGTACAGCCCCTTGCCGGAGCAGCTTTGGCAGCAGCGTAATCGCGCCAAGCAATGGCCAGCGACGCTGCCACGGCTTAATAGTGATTTGCGTGCCGGCGTGGCGGTTGATCTTCCATGCAAGATAATCGATGCCACCTGCAAAGGTCAGGCTTGCCTTGGCAAGACGAGCGACGCTTGCCCGTTTGCCGCTGCGCTGTAACTGCTGCCAGCGGCGTTCAGCGGTTGGACGATCGGCAAAACCAGTAACGTGATCGTCGAGCAGCGCCTGCCCGAACTGCCGATAGCGCGCCTCGTCAGAATCAACGATTGAACCTGATCGATCAATTCGTTCCGCACGCAATTCGGCGCGGTACGTTTGCGCAAAGCCAGCCCGCCAGATGGTGACCGGATCGCTGCCGTCAACCAGAGGCATTGCCAATGAGAACAGCGTCGGCCCGCTCTGCATAACTGCCGAAACCGCAGCATTACGTGCGGCGTCGTCTGCCACCCATACCAGCCGCGTCGGCTGGGCAAAGCGTGCCCAAACCGAAACTGTGCTTGCGTCACGTTTGGTTAGCTCTGCAAAATCTGCTTCACTCAACACCGCATATTTCGCCGCCAAGCCATTATATGCGAACGGAAAAACATTGGGCGGTATCAGTCGATTTGCAGTCGCGAGCCAACGCTTAGGATAGGCCGAAGGATAATCAGACACGATCAAATAAAAATCGAGCATCAACCCATCAAGCTGCTTTTCGCGAAGGCAGGACCCGTAAAAAAGCACAGCACGTGACGCGACACCGTGCTGTGCAGCAATCGCCGTCGCCATGGCAATCACCGGCCCATCAACCGGAACGTCGAGCTCAGCAACGACCAGCGCCTGATAGTCGTTCACGCGGCCAGACTGAGAAAGGGCATTGGCAGCGTTGAGCGCAACACAATTGGCCGCCCTGTTTCCGCAGTAAATTCTTCGCCATCAAGGATAACGCTTGATCGCTCACTTTCAATGCGGATCATATCTCCACGCTCAAGATGCACTCCGGTCAGCACTTTTTCACCAAGCCGACCGGCTAAACTAGCGCGCACAGCACGGAACAAAGCCATAGGCGAACGATCAACCGCCATCAGCTTAAGCCCGCGCAATCCTTCGTTCGACCAGCCGCCAAACAACAGTTTTTCAAGCGTGGTGACAATCAGCAACGCCAGTTGCAGGTTGACCTGACCATCACGAATAAGCGAAATTCGCATTGGATGGCGTCTTGGTAACATCACAAGACGCTTAAGCCCTGGAACCAATGAAAAAAGGATCGCGAAGCCAGCCAATATGTGACTGATACCGTTAGGCAGGCCAAGCGGATAAATTTTATGACGACAATAGAGAATGGTATCAGCAAGCCCAGCGCCACCAAGGAACATGCCAATCACTGGCCTAACTTCGCCGTCGCCTTCGCTCAGCGCAATAAGGTCACGCTCAACAACATGGCCGGTCAAATCGCCCGATGCCAGCTCAATTATTCGTTCGAGCGCAACGAGCGAATCACCGTCGGCACCAAGATCAAGCGCGATCAGGTTAGTCTTACCGTTAGGCAAGACAGCAACTGGCGGCGGCGTATCACCAAAATGATGCCCTAGATAAAGCTCAGTCAGCGTGGTTTGCACCGTCCCATCACCGCCATTGATGACGAGAACACGCGGATGTTCAGCAGCCATCGCGCGTAAGGCATCGCTAATCTGATCAACCCGATCAACCTCACAGTGCATGACATCAAGCCGCGCATCGCAAAACGTCCTGATCCTTGGCAGAATCTCAAGATTCCCCGTGGATTTCGGGTTGGAAAGGAGCGCAACTGAAATCATTTACTGCGAAACTGCCTTGAATGAACCGCCTTGCAAATATTTTATCTGAATATTGATCGGAACAACACCATTTCCCACACGCACAGCAACTTGATCAGCCGAAGGCCGTTTACCAAACAAGATCGCAAATAGTGAAATCTTCGGATTACCAGAAGCGCCAGCGCCATCAGACTTGTCAGTATCGCCATTACGATTGACGTCGTGGCGGATATCAACAGCATAAACACCAGGGCCGGGGACGGCCATACAGACTTCAACAGGCCCATTTGATGGAGGGGCGACCACTACCCGCTTCAGCGTCTTTTTCTTATCAAAATAAGTTGATGGATCGCCACCAAAGGTACGCACCCGAACAGGCCCAAGCCGATCTTTCAAACCTTGCACACGCACTAATATCGCCGAGCCAGCGCCCGACGCACAGACACCCGCATCTGGGCCAATGACATTGGCATTTGCAGAAAACGCCGCTAATCCGCCTAAAGCGAGCATTCCAAGAATCGAAACTTTCAACATGACCGACGCAATCCTTATAGCTATACACAGCATCAACACGTGCGGAATCGGCCGCACAGTCGCCTCTATCACCTCCCTTTGCGGCGAAATGATGGTCAAAACCTGTTTGAAACCTGAATATGCTCACATCAACTGACCGCTACATCGCGCGATTGATCGCTATCCCGTTATTTTCAACGCTGATCATATCGGCAATGTTGCTTGTGTTGGAAAAAATGTTGCGGCTGTTTGATTTCGTCGCTTCCGAAGGTGGGCCAGTCAGCGTTGTATGGCGGATGCTAGCAAATCTGATCCCTGAGTATCTCTCGCTTGGCATCCCAATTGGCCTCATGCTTGGCATCTTATTTGCTTTTCGGCGAATGGCGCTTTCATCTGAGCTTGACGCATTTCGCGCGGTTGGCCTTGGTTATGGCCGGTTGCTACGCACCCCCTACATATATGCGGTTACCCTAGCACTCATTAATCTTGCGATTGTTGGCTTTATTCAGCCTTATGCGCGCTATGCCTATGAAGGCTTGCGGTTTGAGCTACGCTCAGGCGCGCTTGGTGCATCAATCAAGGTTGGTGAGTTTACTAGGCTTGGCAAACGCATGACGATGCGTATCGAAAAAAGCGAAAATGACGGGCGTGATTTGTCGGGGATTTTCGTAATGGCGCGTGCCAAGGATGATAAGTCTCTTGCCGTAACCGCCGAAACAGGAACATTCATGGCCACCGACGATCCCGATACGATCATCCTTCGCCTCAAGAATGGCGTTCTTGTTCACAACGCACCAAACTATAAATCTCCGCGAATCCTAAGTTTTACAGCGCATGATTTGCCAATAGATCTCCCAAAGATTGAGGCATTTCGTGGGCGTGGGGGCAAAGACCGTGAACGCACCATTCCCGAACTCGCCCAAATTGGTGATGATGCGGCAAAGCCACTGATGCTGCGCAATGAAAGCCGCGCCAATTTCCATTTCCGGCTGGTTGAGGTTGCGATGATGCTATTGCTGCCCTTGCTTGCAGTGGCGCTCGCGGTACCGCCCAAACGCTCGGCCTCGGCACTTGGCGTATTCTTGTCGATTGTGATGGTGGTGACTTATCATAAGATCAACGAATATGCCGAAAGTATGGGTGCACTTGGCCGGATTGATCCTTTCTTTGCGTTATGGATTCCGTTCCTTCTGTTCGCAGCGCTGATCTGGTGGATGTATTCGACGCTTGCCCATAAGCCGGGCGGGCAGCCTATTGGCGCGCTTGAAGTCGCCTTTGCCAAGATCGGCAAAGCCTTACGTCGCGCGTTTAGCCGCAACAAGACAGTGGTGGCGGGCATTTAAGTTATGGCAACAAATTCATTTTTCCCATCGCGCATCATCACCATTTACATGGCAAAGATGTTTCTAACCCGTACCTTTGCGGTGCTGTTTGCGCTTGTGTTGGTTCTCCAAACGCTTGACCTGCTCGGCGCATCGGGTGACGTTCTTGCGTATAAGGGCAATGATGGCGGTGACATACTAACCTATATCTTTCTGCGTGCACCGCAGATCATCTCGCTGTTCCTGCCCTTTTCGGTTCTGCTTGGCACAGTAATCACGCTGGCGACGCTCAATCAGAATAGCGAAGTCGTCTCGATGAAGGGTGCCGGGCTTTCAGCGCATCAAGTGCTTGCCCCGCTGATTGTCGCAAGTCTGCTCGTCGCTATGTTATCATTTGCCTTTAATGATCGGGTCGTTGCCCGCGCCACAACTACACTCACGCGCTGGCAAAAGGCCGAATATGCACCAATTCCTAAAGATGTGAAGATGCAAACCAACGTCTGGGTGCGTGAGGGCAATCGCCTTATTCATGCCGATATGGTCACCGGACGTGGTATCAATGCGAAGCTCAGCGACGTAACGGTTTACAATCGGGACGGCGGCGCTCTGATCGAAATCACCCGGAGTCCGAGCGCGGTTCCTGATCGCGGCGCACTAATCCTCGAATCAGCCCAGATTTTTGATGTGGCGCGCGGTTCACAAAGTAACGCGCCAAGCCTTCGTGTCGGCAGCAATCTTCAACCTGAACAGTTCACGCTGGCATCGGTTGATCCCGCTGGAATGTCGTACATGGAATTAAAGTCCGCAATTTCGGATTTGAAAAGTGCCGGGCGCCCAACCGGCTCGCTTGAGGCTGGGCTACACCACAAAATATCCGGCCCTTTGTCCAGCATATTGATGCCTCTGCTCGGCGCGGTGGCCGCTTTTGGGATTGCAAGATCAGGCCGCTTATTTTTCCGCGCAGTCATCGGGATGGGGCTTGGCTTTGCTTACTTCGTTGCTGACAATTTCGGTCTCGCAATGGGTAATCTCGGCGCTTATCCGCCGATGCTTGCGGCATGGGGGCCATTTTTCCTTTTCCTGCTGATTGGCGAAACGGTGCTTGTCCAAACTGAAGAATGAAGGAGCTGCACTACAGCTTCCATATCTTATGCAGGTGACCCCTTGAAAGTGCTGGCAATTAGCCGCGAAACAAGGCCGGGAAGCCCCTTATAATTACCCTGATGATAATATGAATCTTGCGGCAACGCGGCACTCAGACGGCGGTGCGCCTCGCCAAGCGCATGATAGGGCAGCCCCGGCAGCAAATGGTGGATCGCATGATAACGAAGACCAACAGGTGCCCACAGCGCAGGAAGAAGTGCTGGCGGAGGCACATTTACGCTGTCTAGGAACTGCGCCGTTACCGTCAAAACTTCACCATCATTATCCCACAAATGCGCAACGAGCGTCCGCACCTGATTGAGGACGATGGTGCCCGACGCGATGCCAAGCGCGATGAGGAAACCTGCGAGTGGAATGAA
This sequence comes from Sphingomonadales bacterium, assembly GCA_031418495.1. Taxonomy (GTDB): domain Bacteria; phylum Pseudomonadota; class Alphaproteobacteria; order Sphingomonadales; family Sphingomonadaceae; genus Aquisediminimonas. The sequence goes on along the minus strand of JANOXQ010000098.1, from coordinate 3,901 downwards.
GCCAGCCAAAACGCCCGTCAAAAGTGCAATAGCCCAAAGGCTCGCAGCACTTTCCTGAATGATCCAGTTGCGGCGGAGTTCACCTTCGGACATGCGGCGACGAAAATCGGGATTGATCACGAGTCCCGAATAGCGCTCAACAACAATTGTCCTAAGCGGCGGGATGAGTGCGGATAGCGGCGCTAGAACCGCATAGCGAAATAGCAGCGCAATCGGCGCGAGTGCTGACACCACCACAAAAAAGGGCACAGTCCATGGCTTCATCCGCGCAAGTGGCAAATATTCTGGATCTTCTGCAGTTCCGTAGCGCGTGCGCGCGTGATGGAGGTTGTGAACGCCCTCATACATGAACGACGGCACAAGCAGAGGAATACCAATCAATATGTTCCAGACAAGACGGAACCCAGGCACCGCAGCATGTTTGATATGTGTCAGTTCATGGATAAAACTCCCCGCGCGATAAAGCGCGAGCACCGAAATGACTGCTGCCACAATAGCAACGGCGGTCGAACCAGCAAGAACAGCCCCAAAAAACGCAGCATAGCCGATCAGCACAGAGGCAAGGAAATCAACCCAATAAACCATTGGCTTAGGCGCATTTAGATCACGCGTCAGCTCTGCTGCAGCGCGGAGCATCGCCATATCATCGGCAATCCGCGCCTTTGGCGGAGTATCTGTGACAAAGCCTACGCGGCCATCGGTTGAGAGGAATGATGAGTTCATAACTTGTGCATTGACCAGACTATAATGGCAAGATGATGGCAAGGCAGATTTTCATCTTTCTTGACAAGCGAACCAAAAGCAAGAACAGCCTCGTATCTACCTCAAGATTAGCGATTTGCGAGAAGCTTTTGTGTCAAATTTTGAGATAATGATCCGTACCGTAACAAACAAGGCTGATCGAAACGCCTTTATTGATCTGCCTTATCGGCTTTATGCTAGTGACCCAAATTGGGTTCCACCGCTCAAAACTGATATGCGCGCTATGCTTGATCCAAACAAAAATCCATGGTTTGGACACGGCGAAGCCCAATTTTTCTTTGCTGAACGTGGCGGGCGCGTCATTGGCAGGATATCAGCGCATCTTGATACGCTCGCCCTCGTCCAGCCACATGATCAGGGTATGGGGCCCGGCACCGGCAATTGGGGGCTATTTGAAGCAGAAGACAAAGACACGGCCGCAGCGCTCATTATCGCCGCTGAGAATTGGCTGCGCGCAAAGGGAATGACGCGCTCGCTTGGGCCAATTAGCCTGTCAATCTGGGACGAACCGGGGCTTCTGATCAGTGGACATGATCATCCGCCAACAGTGATGATGGGGCATAACAGCGCCGCTTATGAAGCATGGATCGTTGCTGCTGGCTATACGCCCGCGAAGGCACTTCACACATGGGAACTTGATATCAGCAAGCCATTCCCCGAGTTGGTTCAGCGGATCGTCGCATCCGGCGAACGCAACCCTCGTATCAATGTCCGTAATGTCGACAAACGTCACTTTGATCAAGAGGCCGCACTTCTCCTTAGCATTCTCAACGATGCTTGGTCGGGCAATTGGGGCTTTGTACCATTGACCGACGCCGAAGTCGCTAATGTCGGGAAGAAGCTGAAACCACTCGTCTTCAATGATCTTATCATGGTGGCAGAGGTCGAGGGCGAACCTGTCGCCTTTATGATTACTGTGCCTGACCTAAACGAAAAGCTGATTGGTATGAGCGGCAGTCTGCTCCCGTTCAACTGGGCAAAACTCTTGTGGTGGCTGCGCGCGCCACGCGTGCGAGCGATGCGCGTTCCGCTCATGGGGGTGGTCAAAAAACTCCAATCCACGCGCCTCGCCAGCCAACTTGCTTTCATGATGATCGAATATATCCGTCGCAACTCACACGCCAATTACGGCGCAGTGCGCGGCGAAATCGGTTGGATTCTTGAAGATAATCAGGGGATGAACGCGATTGCCCAAGCCATCGATAGCCACATCAACAAAACATATATGATTTATGAAAAAACGCTGAGCTAGGATTCTCCTCCAAATATGCTGCCACCTGTCTATGAAAAATGGTAGGTTCGCACTTGACTGTGAGGTGCAACAATCACCTCGAAGTCATAGGGAGAGTCGTTGGTGGAACAATCGCGCAAACCTCGATCAGATGTTCGTCCTTCGGTCACCTATGAAGATATACTCGACCGCGACACGCGCGCCGCTCCTGCCTTTTTGCGCCAAGGCCCGATGCCCGATCAAGGCGACGAAGGCATACCAGTTGGTAACTATTTTGACCCCGATCATTTCGCCAAAGAAATACAGCATGTCTGGCTGAAAGTCTGGCAATGGGCTTGCCGCGAGGAGGACATTCCCAATCCCGGCGACGTCTTCGTTTATGAAAATGTCGGCAAGAGCGTGATCATCGCGCGCCAACGTGATGGCAGCATCAAGGCATTTTATAATAGCTGCCTTCACCGTGGCCGCCGCTTGGTGGATGACGCCGGCACCAAATCGGAGTTGCGCTGTAAATTCCACGGGCTAGCTTGGAAGGTTGACGGCAGTTTCAAGGACAATCCGGTAGAGTGGGATTTCCCACAGTTACAAGGCAAATGTATGAGCCTCCCCGAGCTTAAAGTCGGAACATGGGGCGGTTTTGTCTTCATCAATTTTGACACGGAGGCAAAGCCACTCGCCGATGTCGTAGCCGTTATGGCCGATCATTTTAAGGCCTATGATTGGGAAAACCGCACCAAGGTTGCGCATGTATCAAAGGTGGTTGCGTGCAATTGGAAAGTGGTGGCCGAGGCGTTCATGGAAAGCCACCATGTGATCGCCACCCACCCCCAGCTTGCGGGCTATCTCGGCGATACCAACAGCCAATATGATATTTTCAACGAAGACGTCTCTCGCCAGTTCACCGCCACTGCCGTTCTCAGCCCGACGCTTTCGCACCGCGATTATAGTGAGCTTGATATCCTCAAATTCATGGACATGGCGGGCGACACAGAAACCGAGAAACGCGGCACTGGCGCGCGCGACACTGTGGCCGCGCCGACTGTGCTTGCGGAAGGCGAAACCGCCAGATCCTATGCCGCGCAAAAAACACGCGAAGCGCTCAGCGAAGATGGCTGGGACTATTCAGCCTGCTCAGACGCTGAGATGGTCGATGCGCTGCTTTACAATATATTTCCACACATGAGTTTCTGGGCAGGCTTTCCGCCCAACCTTGTCTATCGCTGGCGGCCTAACGGCCTTGATCCCGAAAGCGCGATCATGGATGTGATCATCCTCAAGCCAATCCCCAAAGGCGGGGAACGACCAAAGCCCGCCGAGGTCGAATATCTGACTGTCGATCAAGGCTGGGGTGAAGCCCCCTCAATGGGTGCGCTGGTGCCAATCTTTGAACAAGATATGGTTAACCTGCCGCATATGCAAAAAGGCTTGCGCAGCTCAGGCACGGGCGTTGTCCATTTTAGTCTTTATGCTGAGATGCGGCTGCGGCAGTTGCACAACCGGATCGCGGAAATGATTGCCAAAGGCGAAGCCGCGAAATGAGCGGAAAGCTTGCGGGCAAGGTTGCGCTCATCACTGGTGGCACATCAGGGATTGGCGCAGGCACCGTCCGCCGTTTTGTCGCCGACGGGGCTAAGGTCGTTTTTACCGGATCGAATGAAGCGGCGGCTTCTGCGCTATCGCAAGAAACAGGCGCAGTTTTTTACAAGCACCGCGTTGAGGACGCCGAGGCTTGGCCTGCACTGATGGCCGATATTCTCGCGCGATTTGGTCGGCTCGATATCGCCTTCGCCAATGCCGGGATTGAGGCGGGCGATAGCAGTGTGGAGGAAATCGCTTTTGATGATTGGAACCGCATTCTCAGTGTCAACCTCTCGGGTGTGATGCTGACGGCGCAACATGCTGTTCGCG
>JANOXQ010000097.1:0-8763 GCA_031418495.1 Sphingomonadales bacterium | reverse complement strand
TCCAGGATCGCCTTCAGATTGGCGCGGGTTTCAGAATAGCTGACGATCTCCATACTTAGAATCATTGCACAATTCTCTGTGCAATGTCAAGATGTCAAACTATTCCCGCGAGCACCCTAAGACAGCTTCGTGCCAATCCCTAGCAGCGTTCAGGGTTCCAGCCGTGGTTTGGCAGCGGATTGGGATCATGATCCTTGAACGGCATTTCGAGCGTCATGCTGACGCAGCCCATATGCGCGAAGCGGTTGGCAAGCTGGTTGGTGGACATGGTGAGATTGGCTTTGCCGGGGGGTGACGCGGGGTAGCCAAGTCTATCCTGAAAATCAGGCGTAGCTGCGGTCAACTCGCTTCGGTAAGCGTAGAAGCGTTTGCCCTGATCCTCTGTCCAATTGGGGATACCCTCAAATCCAGCGATGAAGTTCGCCGGGATCGCCTCGTCGCCGTGAATATCCATCGCCCACTGAACCCCGGTCTTGTCCATTTCGTTGCGGACGCAGAGGACTTCGGGGCTTTTCTCAAGGCTCGGGGTCGCCCATTCGCGGTTGAGGTTGATGCCTGCCGCGTTGGTACGCAAATGTCCGCGACAGGATCCATCGGGGTTCATGTTGGGGACGATGTGCAGCGTACATTTTTCACGCAGTTGCTGGGCTGTTGGGTCACTATCGTCGGTGAGCATTTCAAGCGCGCCCTCCATCCAATGCTCGGCCATGCTTTCGCCGGGATGCTGGCGCGCATAAAGCCAGACTTGGGTCGGGCCGCTGCCCATCCGCAAATAGTCAATCGCTTGACCCTCAATGCTCTGGCCAAGCTCGACATGGGTCACGCCCGGTGCCGCCGCAATCCGCGTGATCAAATCGTGATGCTGCTCCATCGTGTAAGGCGCGAAATAGGCGAACCAGACGATATCGGCCTCGCATGTGTGGCGGACTGTGAGGGTGCCACCTGCATAGCTGGTATTCGCCTCCTGTCGCCAATCGTGGCGGTCAGTGCTGTAACGTGCCTTGTAATTCTCCCATCCGCCGGGATAGGCGCTGCCGCCGCAATTGGTGATATTGAGCGTCACCGTGCGCCCCTTCGCGCCGGACACGCGGAAGTGGAACCATTGGTAAAAATCCGAATGCGCGTCCTTGCGGATTTCAAGGTTTGCGGTGTCTTCTGTAATTGATGTGACGATAATATTGCCGCTATCAAATGCCCCGTTGATGATCATCCTATGGCACCTTCACCGTTTTGCCAGACGCGCCGGGAAAGCCCTTGAACAGGGCTGCGGCGAGTTTGTCAGCCGCAAGCCCCGGCTGCGATGCTGGCGCACGCGAGGGGGCTTCAGTTTCGGCGCGGCCTTCCCAGACCACGCTTTTGTCCGCGCGCTTGCGAATCTGCACGGCCATGCGGGTGACAATCACTTCGCGTGCGCGATTCTTGCCAAGGCCAAAACTGGTGCCAAGGCTGATCCCGCTACTCCTGCCAAAGCTGCCGCCGCCAACACCAATCGTAACAGGGGATCGCCCGGCAAGCTCTTCACGCGTGTCACGCGCAACATCAAGTGTAACGATATAGGGTGACGTTGTTCCCTGCGCTTCGGTCACGCCGAGCGTGGTCAATTCGCGTGCAACAGCAGCGGCATAAGCCCGAAATTCAAGACTTTTCGCGTCACCGCCGTTTCCGGGCTCAATCACCGCCGTGCCTGCTGCAAGCTGCGGATTGGCATGAAAGCGGGTGACTTGAACCGGCGGGATTGAGGCCGCACAGCCAGCCAATGAGGCGGCAGCAAGGGCGGAGAGGGTAAGCTTTTTCAGCATCAGATATGACCTTTTCACGCGATACAGTTACTTGACTTTGCGGGCGCACCCCCTTAGGCGACGCGTCAAGATTTCAACACCATAATAGAGTAAGGCCAGCGTGTCGTCATGAAGATTCGCAATTCTTTAAAGTCGCTCAAGGATCGTCACCGGGATAACCGCGTGATCCGTCGTCGCGGGCGCACTTATGTTATCAACAAGACCAACCGCCGGTTCAAAGCCCGTCAGGGCTGATTAGCGTGACCGTCAGGGCCGTCGTTTTTGACATCGGCAATGTCCTCTACCACTGGAACATGCGTAGGCTGTTCGCCAAGCTCATCGCTGATGCTGATGAGCTTGATTGGTTTCTGGCGCATGTCGTTACTGAGGAATGGCATTTTCAGCATGATGCGGGCCGCCCGCTGGCTGAGATGGTTCCTGAGCGAATCGCAGAGTTTCCGGCCTATGCTGATCATATCACTGCCTATACGACACGTTTTATAGAGACGATTCCGGGGCCTGTCGCTGGCATGATCGCACTTGTTGATGATCTTGCCGCGCGCAAAGTCCCGATTTTTGGCATCACCAATTTTGGTGCAGAATTTTGGGACCAGTTCCGCCCAACCGCGCCGGTGTTTGATCATTTCACAGATATCATCGTTTCAGGCGTGGAAAAGCTCGTAAAGCCCGATCCAGCGATTTACACGCTCGCGCTGCGCCGATTTGGCCTTGCTCCGGGTGAGGCGCTGTTCGTTGATGATCGGCTTGAGAATATCGAATCGGCGGCGGCGAATGGATTCGTCGGGCATCCTTTCAAAGATGCGGCGACTCTGCGCCATGTCTTGCATGACCACGGCATTGAGACTACATCGTAGTCACAGCGTAATCATCTGTGGAGGCAAAAGTGGAACTTTCAATTCGCGAGGCAAAGGCGCGCTTTTCCGAAGCCATTGCGGCAGTAGCGCGCGGCGAACGGGTAACAATCACAAAATATGGTCAGCCCGTTGCTGAAATCGGTCAACCGCAACGCAAAAACAAACTCGATTTTGCAGCACTTGACGCGTATCGCGCTGAAATGGGTTGGGAAGATGGCGCGCTAAAATTACCCGACAACTTCGATGATCCCGCGTTCAGTCGCGCTGTTTTAGGCCTTGAAGATTGAGGCTATTGCTAGACACGCACATTGCCTTCTGGCTGGTGAGCGACACTCAATCACTCAGCCACGCCGAAAACGCGATCCTGCGCCGTGCTGATGTGGAAATAGCGCTTACTGCCGTCGCACTTTGGGAATTGCGGCTCAAGTGGCAGGCGCTTTACCGCTCGGGGGATCGCAAAGGGCCGATCAATCCAAAAGAAGCGCTTGCGGCTTTCCGCAAACTTGGCTTGCCAATCCTCCCGCTCGACGCAGATATTGCGGCGACGCCTCTGCTTCACCCAATCGTGCATAAAGATCCGTTTGATGATCTGCTATTAGTGCAAGCCCAGCAATTGGGAATGCAGCTCTTCACCCGCGATCAAAAGCTTATCGGGCATCCGCTGGCCTTTTTTGCCTGAAATCGTCTCCTAGCGCCCCCTAAGCTCATCCCCCGTTAGCCGGACGACGTGGAGCACGTTGGTTGATCCCGGCGTCCCGAACGGCACACCCGCCATCAGGATGAGCTGATCCCCCGCCTTGGCAATGCCGTGGCGCAGCGCCATCCGCTTGGCCTTGGCGACCATTTCTTCAAAGCTATCAACATCCTGCGTGCGCACGCCGTGAACGCCCCATGTCAGCCCCATTTGCCGCGCGGTCGAAAGCTTGGGCGTCAGCATCAGCAGTGGCACCGATGGTCGTTCACGCGCCACCCGCCGCGCGGTTGATCCCGACAAAGTGAAACAGATGATCGCCTTGGCCGAAACCGTGCTGGCAATATCAAACGCGGCTTCGGAGAGCGCGTCGGCGGTCGTTGGATCGGCCTTGGTCTGCATGAAGTGAAGCCGCTCGGAATAGCCCGGATCATTTTCAACGCTGATCGCGATCCTATCCATCATCGCAACCGATTCAACCGGCCATGCGCCCGCAGCACTTTCGGCCGAAAGCATGATCGCATCGGCCCCGTCATAAATCGCGGTCGCTACATCGGAAACCTCTGCCCGCGTGGGTGAAGGCGATGTAATCATCGATTCGAGCATTTGGGTGGCGACGACCACGGGCCGCCCCATCCGCCGTGCCATTTCCACAATCCGTTTCTGCGCAGGCGGCACAGCCTCAGGGGGAAGCTCAACCCCCAGATCACCGCGCGCCACCATCACCGCGTCGGCAAGCTCCAATATCCCCTCAAGCTCATCAAGCGCGGAGGGCTTTTCAATCTTAGCCAGAAGTGCCGCCCGCCCCGCGATCAGCTTGCGCGCCTCGGCCAGATCCTCAGGGCGCTGAACGAATGACAGCGCGATCCAATCGACCCCCTGATCAAGCGCGAAATCAAGGTCACTGCGATCCTTGGTGGTGAGTGCGGCCATCGGCACCACGACATCGGGGACGTTCAGCCCCTTATTGTTCGAGAGCATCCCGCCGACCTCAACCCGCGTCATGATATGATCGCCCGCCATATCAGTCACGCGCAGCACCAGCTTGCCGTCATCAAGCAACAGCCGCGCACCGACGCGCAGTGCCTCAAAAATCTCACGGTGCGGCAGGCAGACCCGCGTTACGTCACCCAGTGCGGGATCACGGTCAAGCCGGAAGCTGCTCCCCGTCAAAAGCTCAACCTTGCCACCTTCAAAGCTGCCCACGCGCAGTTTTGGCCCCTGAAGATCGGCGAGGATCGTCGTCGGGCGACCGAGCGTCTTTTCAAGCCCACGGATCGCGGCGATCGTCGCGCGGTGATCGTCATGGCTGCCGTGGCTCATATTGACACGGAACGCATCGGCCCCGGCGCGGTACAGCTTTTCGATCATTTCGGGCGTGCGGCTCGCAGGGCCAAGCGTTGCAAGCACGCGCACCTTGCGCTGGCGGGGGGCGACAAACTGGCTCAAGCAAAGCTCCTCTGGTTGCAACGCGCTATAAGTGGTAAATCGGTGCTGGCAACTAAAGGTAGCATTATTCATGAGCGCGTTACAAATTGATGATTCCGTAGCGGCGGCGGCATTCCGCCGACTGGTCGCGCACTTGCAGCACCGCACCGACGTCCAGAATGTTGACCTGATGGGCCACACCGGCTTCTGCCGCAACTGCCTCGGCGATTGGCTCGCCGAAGCAGGCGGGATGAGCAAGGAGGAAGGGCGGGCGCTGGTGTATGGAATGCCCTATGCACAGTGGAAGGCGGCGCATCAGGTGGAGGCAACGGCGGAACAATTGGCGCGGATGGAGGCGAGTGTGGCGCGGAATGGGTAGGGAGCTAAGGCTACAGTAGCTCATTTTAAAATGGGTGTCCTTGCCTATCGGGCAATTAAACACCGATATCCTCTTGCAATGTGTTAAGAGTATTATTAACTTATCGATATATGAGTATCCCCAAGGACGATTCTCTCGAGCATATCGAATGTGACGTCCTTGCGGAGTATTCGGGTGCGCGCGTGGTCATTCGGCGGGTGATAAGGAAGGCATATGATGAGCTGGATTTTCAAAAGCAGAATCGCTTTATCAGGATCATGAAAGCTTGGTGCGAGGGTGATAAGTTAACCCCTGAAATGTTTAATTACAGTGAAGGTAGGTCACCACGGCACAATGTTATGCTTCAAGCGTTCAAGGCATTCAAAGTTAGGCTGTACGGATTTCAGTTCGCCGTTGATGATAAGAGAACATTTATCATTGTAGATGCTGATCTCGATAAAACCCAAAATAAAGCTGATCCCAAAATATTAAAAAGAGCAAAATCACGAATAGATGATTTACTCGATGAAAAAGGCACGAAAGGAAATTAACATGGCCGAGAAAATTGCAAATGAACGAGATGCGAACTTTGCTGAAGAGGCTTTTGTTGTTGATGTTCAGATACTTTTGCATAAAATTATGGAAGAAAAAGGATTTTCGAGGGCTGATCTTGCGAGGGCTCTGAATGTGTCTCGTCCGCGCATTTCACAGATTTTTTCCGATGAGTGCAAGAATCTCACTGTGCGCCTTTTGGCCCGAGCGATGCACGCAATGGGTGAAACACCTGAACTTATGTGTGAACTTCAATTGGGTGAAATCCGCCGTAAATGGGAACGAGAGTCCCGGAAGTTGGCTAAAGCATCTACAAATGTTGTTCCGATGTGGGATGAAGAAAACGACACAAACGAGATGTGTGGGCCTGCCAACGATAATCGGATGGCAGGTCTAGCGCGACACTATGGAATGAGAATGGCGGCATAATGAGCGATATCTCCAAAGAGATTGCAAAAGAAGCACCAAAGAGCGGGTTTGCTGCTGCTGAAAATAACACTGTGGCGACTGGTGCGCATTTGGAGGGAATTAACCTCCTCTCAAGCCTTTTCAAAATTGATCCAGATTGCCTAGTAAGTCAGAGCCAGTGGAAGCTGAGCTACGGACGCAAGCTACTGTCTTGTCATTTTAGTGTGGAGGAAAACAGCGTGGCTGCAATCTTCCAATATTATGTAACTGCTAAATTTGGACGCAAGCAAGCGTTGCACTGCGTCGCTGACTATGGAGTTTTCTATCATACTCCTGATGGTGCAACGGAAGAGGCTGCAATGGGATTTTGCCGCAACGTCGGAACATTTGCCGCATACCCTTACTTTCGTGCCCTTTTCTCCCAATTGGTTGGAGAAGCAGGGGTGCGGATGCCTCCACTCCCGTCTATTGCCTCTACTGCTCACATTCCGCCCAAGGAAGCGAAGAAGGGCGTCAAAGCCTAAAATGACTAAGATCGGCTTTCTTGTCCCCCATGTCTCATGTGATCGAATAGGACGCACTCAGTAATTCCTCTGATGCCTCCTATGGAAACATAGTGATATGAATCGTAAACCTTCCCCTCCAGTGACTCCTCAAATGGCTGCTGAAATTCGGTTTCTTCGCCAGCAGAAGGGTCTTTATAACCATCAAATTGCGGCGCTCTTTGGTATCAACCAAGGCCGTGTTTCTGAGGTTTTGACCGGAAAAAGATTTCCTGAAGTACCTCCTGCCCAAGGAAGTTTTTTCTAATCGCGCGGTATGGTCGACGGGGGCGCTAACCAAAGCAGTGTCCCCGCCTCCGTTTCGATGGAATCGTTATCCGAGAAAAGGAGTTGACGATGAAAACGACGTTCGGACAGGATTTAATCGCCGCGATGGAAGAGGCTGCGGCTCATGCGACTGGCAAGGGCACGGTCGCCCGCACGCATATTGTTAACGTCCCCGATGTGCGGGCAATCCGTGAGCAGCTTGGGCTGTCGCAGACAGCCTTTGCCAATGCGTACCGGATTCCGCTAGCGACGCTTAAAGGCTGGGAGCAGGGGCGGCGGCAGCCCGATGCGACGGCTGCGGCCTATCTGAGCGTCATCGCGCAATTGCCGAGTGAAGCGCGGCGGGCGTTGAAGGCAGCTTGACCCCCTCCACGCTGGTTAAAATCACAGGACTTTCCTACAGAAAATATTCATGATATGTTCTGATCATGATTGCTACTTTCATCCCTTGTTTGCCATCCTCACTGCACCGCCGTAGCGGAGCGGATATGCCATTTTTTCACATCGTGCAGGGGCGAAAAATATACCGATTCAGTGTCAACTTCCTGAGATTTCCGAGGTTTTTTGAAAAGGGAACATTCGTCATAAGTAGATGAGCTTATATTGAATCAAACCCGTTCGCCCTGAGCTTGTCGAAGGGCTGTCCTTCTTGTCTAACGTGCGGGAAAGAAGAGCAGGGCTTCGACAAGCTCAGCCCGAACGGATTAGATATATCTCGCACAAAGGCGCGAAGACAGAAGGAAGGTGCGTTTAGGTGAGACTTTAGTGTGACTTTCTGAACAACCGTTCATCTTGGAGGTGATCGCCCCCATCTCGACAACCCCGCCCCACATGCCTAGAGCGCTGTCCAAACCAAATGCCGGAGATTTTGCATGAGTGATGTTGTTGCCGCCGATGAGCTTCGCCTGTTGATTGAGCGCGTTGAGCGGCTTGAGGAGGAGAAGAAGGGCATTGCCGATGATATCCGCGATGTTTATTCAGAGGCCAAATCACGCGGTTATGATGCCAAGATCATGCGGCAAATCGTCCGTCTGCGCAAAATGGAGGCGCATGACCGCGCCGAGATGGAGGCGATCCTTGATACGTATAAAGCCGCGCTTGGGCTCTGAATTGAGGAACGATCATGGCAGGCCATAGCAAATATAAAAACATCATGTACCGCAAGGGCGCGCAGGATAAAAAGCGCTCTTCGATGTTCTCAAAACTCTCCCGCGAAATCACCGTCGCGGCCAAATCAGGGACGCCTGATCCTGATATGAACCCGCGTCTGCGCGCCGCTGTCATGGCGGCCAAGGCGCAGTCGATGCCCAAGGATAATATCGAACGCGCAATCAACAAGGCGAACGCGAACGACGGCGAAAATTATGAGGAAATCCGTTATGAAGGCTTTGGCCCCGGCGGTGTTTCGCTGATCATCGAAGCGCTGACTGACAACCGCAATCGCACCGCGACCAATGTGAAGGTCGCGGTATCGCGCAACGGCGGCAACATCGGCGCGCCGGGTGCGGTGAGCCACGCGTTTGATCGGCTTGGCCTGATTACTTATCCAGCAAGCGTTGGTGACGGTGACGCGGTGTTTGAAGCCGCACTTGATGCAGGTGCGGAGGATGTGTCGTCATCGGAGGACGGCCATGAAATCTGGACAGCGCTCGAATCGCTTCACGGTGTTTTGAAGGCGATCGAGCCAGTCCTCGGCGCGCCCGAAAGCGCAAAACTCGCGTGGCGCCCGCAAGTGATGGTGAGCGTGGCTGAGGATGATGCCATCACGCTCTTCAAAATGCTCGACGTGCTTGACGATGATGATGACGTCCAGACCGTGTGGGGCAATTATGAAATCAGCGAT
>JANOXQ010000096.1:0-8856 GCA_031418495.1 Sphingomonadales bacterium | reverse complement strand
GTCTTGATGAGATTGATGACGAAATCTCGCACCGCGCCGCCGCACTTCGTCGCGAACGACCACGGCTGAAATCACCCGATGCTATCATTCTTGCGACCGCCCAGATACGCGGCCGCGTCCTCGTCACCCGAAACACCAAGGATTTTCCGGCAGAGATGCCGGGCATCCGCGTTCCCTATCAACTTTAGAGTGAGTGTAACCCATGTGCGGTATTATTGGAATTGTTGGCAAAAGTGCAGTCTCTGATCGATTGGTCGATGGGCTGAAGCGGATGGAATATCGCGGCTATGATAGTGCGGGCGTCTGCACCATCGATGGCGGGCAGCTGATCCGCAGGCGCGCGCAGGGCAAGCTGGCGAACCTTGTTACTGAATTGAAAGGCAATGATGCGCCGGGCAATATCGGCATCGCACACACCCGCTGGGCCACCCACGGCGCGCCAACGACGAGCAATGCGCATCCCCATGCGACGGGCGAGGTCGCGCTGGTTCACAATGGGATCATCGAAAATTTCAAAACCCTGCGCGATGAATTGACCGCGCGTGGCCGGACGTTTGAAAGCGAGACCGATACCGAGGTTGTGGCGCATTTGGTGAGTGAGCAGGTTGAGGCGGGCAAATCGCCGACCGACGCGGTCAAGGCTGTGCTCCCCATCCTGCGCGGGGCGTTCGCGCTCGCCATCGCGTTTCGTTCACATCCCGACATGTTGATCGGCGCGCGGCTGGGTTCGCCCTTGGTTGTGGGCTATGGCGATGGGGAAACCTATCTGGGTTCAGATGCCCTCGCACTCGCGCCACTGACGCAGAAAATCGCTTATCTGGATGAGGGCGATTGGGTGATCATCACCCGCGAGGGCGCAGAGATTTTCGATAAGGACAACAACCCTGTCACCCGCGAAATCACGACATCGGGCGTGTCGGCAGCGGCAATCGAAAAGGGCAATTATCGCCATTATATGCAGAAGGAAATCTTTGAGCAGCCCACCGTAGTCGCGCAGACGCTCTCCTCCTACATCCGCCCGCTTGAACAGCAAGTTGCGCTGCCGCAAATGGATTTTGATCTAAGCACGATCAACCGCGTGACCATCGTGGCCTGCGGAACGAGCTATTATGCCGGGATGGTCGCGAAATACTGGTTTGAACAATTCGCGCGGGTGCCCGTCGATTTGGATTTCGCCAGCGAGTTTCGTTACCGCGACCCAGTGTTGGAGGCGGGTGGCCTCGCGCTCTTTATCAGCCAATCGGGCGAGACGGCGGATACGCTCGCGGCGCTCCGCCATGCCAAAGCGGCGGGTCAGAAAATTGCCGTTGTGGTGAACGTTCCGACCAGCAGCATGGCGCGTGAGGCGGATTTATTGCTCCCCACCCATGCCGGGCCGGAGATTGGCGTTGCATCAACCAAGGCATTCTCCTGCCAACTTGCGGTGCTCGCCGCGCTGGCCGCGCACCTTGCGGTTGTAAAGGGAAAGATGACGCGCGCTGAGGAGCAAGAGGTCGTCAAGCATCTGACCGAAGCCCCCGCAGCGATCAACGCCGCGCTCGCCCATGATGCTGATATCGCCGCAATGGCGCATCTGATCGCACCGGCGCGCGATGTGCTTTATCTTGGACGCGGGCCGGATTATCCGCTGGCGCTTGAAGGCGCGCTCAAGCTCAAGGAAATCAGCTATATCCACGCTGAAGGCTATGCGAGCGGAGAGATGAAGCACGGCCCAATTGCGCTGATCGACGAAGCCGTCCCCGTCATCGTCTTAGCGCCATCAGGCCCCTTGTTCGAAAAGACCGTCAGCAACATGCAAGAAGTCCGCGCGCGCGGTGGTAAGGTCGTGCTGATCAGCGATGCCGAAGGGATTGCCGAGGCCGGCGAAGGCTGCATGGCGACGATACAAATGCCGTCAGTGCATCCGCTCATCGCGCCATTGGTGTACGCAGTGCCGGTGCAGCTGCTTGCCTACCATGTGGCATGTGCGAAGGGGACGGATGTTGATCAGCCAAGGAATTTGGCGAAGAGTGTGACGGTGGAGTGAAGAGATAGTTGGCGCAGAGCCCCCAAATTATCGAGGACGATGTGGTAGGCGAACAGCGGTTTAGCGCGCGATACCGCAAGGATATTGATGGCCTAAGGGCGATTGCGATCCTGCCGGTATTATTTTTTCATTCGGGCATCCCTTCATTCTCCGGCGGCTATGTTGGGGTTGATGTCTTCTTTGTGATCTCGGGTTTTTTGATCGCTGGGATTATATCGCGTGAGGTTGACGACGGTCGTTTTTCCGTAGTGCGCTTTTATGAGCGGCGCGCGCGGCGTATTATGCCTGCCTTAATCACTGTCATGGCGGTCACATTAATAGCTGTATGTTATTTATACTTACCTACCGATTTTGCCAAAGCGTCACAATCTGCGCTGTTGGCATTGCTGTTCCTGTCAAATGTTGGTTTCTTTCTGGAAACAGGTTATTTTGCGAGCAGCGCAGAAACAATGCCGTTGCTCCACACATGGTCACTGGCCGTTGAAGAGCAATTTTATATCGGATTTCCGCTGCTGCTTATTTTGATCGCGCGGTTTGTGCCGCTTTGGCGGACGGCGATCCTTTTGGGAATCGGGCTTTTATCGTTTGCGATTGCGGTCATGACGCAAGCAAGTGGTTCAGGGTTCGCATTCTATCTACTACCGCCCCGCGCTTGGGAGCTTTTTGTCGGTGCACTGATCGCCACCGCCGCACTGCCGAAAATCACATCGCGTATGCTGCGTGAGCTTGTCGCATTCGCTGGTATTGCTGCGATTGCCTATGCTGCGTTCTATTTTACAAAAACCACTGTTTTCCCTGGGGTTAATGCATTGTTGCCAGTGTTCGGGGCAGCGGCATTGATTTATTGCGCGCCGGGTACGCTCACCGGGCGCTTACTCGAAACACCGTTGATGGTTGGCATCGGGTTGATCTCTTACGCGCTTTATCTGTGGCATTGGCCGCTGATTGTATTTGCTGAGTATGTCAGCGGAATCCGGCTGGCAGGCTATTCAAGTGTCGCGGTTATGGTGCTGTCAGTGTGTGCGGCGTATTTGTCTTGGCGCTTTATTGAACGGCCGTTTCGCAGTGATACTGGTTTTGACCGTCGCTTTATTTTTACATCGACTGGCGTTGCGACAGCGACGCTCGCGGTTGCATCTTTGGCGATGCTGATGATGCAAGGATGGCCATCTCGTTTTTCAGAGCCAGCCTTGCGCATGGCCGGTGCAACTTCGGATATTAGCCCAGTTCGCGCCTCTTGCATCACGAGCGAAATCGGCGGGGTAAGGCCGAAATGTACGCTAGGTGCAGCCACTGCGCCGACAACATTATTATGGGGCGATAGCCACGGCGTTGAATTGGCGTGGGCCGTATCTGAGCGCGCCGCAAAACGCAGTGCTTCGTTAATCCAGCGAACACGAAGCACCTGCCCGCCGATACTGGGCTATGCCTCGCCCAAGGACTCAGGCTGCGCATTGTTTAATCGTGACGTACTGGGTTTGATACAAGCCAACCCAAAGTTGAAAACGATCATTCTCTCCGCATTCTGGGCGGGTGACGGCTATAGCAGTCGCAAAACCGTGAGTGAGCTTGACGCGACAATCCGCGCGCTGCTGGCGCTTAATCGTCGCGTTGTTTTGGTCGGCCCGGTTCCCAAGCAAGCTTTTGATGTGCCGCGTCAATTGGCGCATACGGTTCAGCGCGGTGAGACAACAGCGTCCATAGGCCTATCTAAAAAAGCGTTTCTTGCTCAGTCCGTCTGGATAACCGCCTCATTCCCGCGTTGGCGCGCGATCGGCGTTACCATTGTTGAGCCGGCGGATATGTTATGTGACCAAAAGCTGTGCGCCACGATCCGGGGTGAGACCCCACTTTATTTTGACAAGCATCATTTAAGCCTCTCCGGCGCGCGCTTGCTGGTTGCTGCGAACCCTGCGCTGCAGTGACGAGAAACAACCTCGTCTGACTCAAGCACGGATCAGAGCGATGCGGCTCTACCCGCCAATGGCTTCCTCAATCCACACCCTTGCGTCGGGGAAGTTACGTTCCACTTCGGGTAAATCATTCACACAGAGGAACTTGATGTCGTGCCGCTCCGCGCCTTCCAAATAAGCATGAACATCTTGCGCTGACCATTTGTCGAACGCGCCGACCGCGACGTGGAGATAGTCACGCGTATCAAGAATATTGGCATCTCCAGCGGCCAAGCAGGCATGGTTATGAAGGCTTTGTGCGACGAATTGTTCGGTGCAGCGAAAGCGAAAGCCAGCGTTACGAACGCACTGATCGCGGTATGTATCGAACAGTTCGGCCATTACCGATCGTTGCATCGGGTGGACGACATGCGCGCTATCAAACACATGATCGGCGGTATATCCGATCATTCCAGCGGCATTAATCTGGTTATAATGGTTGAGCAGGCTCGCCTCATCGCGGCTTTCATCGCAGTCCTTCAAGGCGGAGTAATCGACCCATTTCCCGCGCAGCACCGGGCCATTGGCGGCGAAGAAATCGTCAACTGCAACCGGAGCGGTAAGAAACACGTCATCATTGAAATAGAGAAAATGTTCTGACAGGCCGGGAATGCGCCACAGCATCGTTTCAATCGCGAGCGAGTTGAAGGTCGGCAACGCACTTTCATATCCGGCAAAAATCTCGCGGTGATCAACAATGCTGATCTTTGCCGCAAAATCGGGCGGCAGATCGGCAACTTCTGGAATCTGGTTGTCGGTCACAATCCATATCCGCCGCACCCACGGCGCATTGTTGGCGATTGAGCGGAGGCAGAAATTCAGCTCATCGCTGCACACCCAGCGGTGCGGATTGATGCCATTATCGTGGAGTGGTGCCTCAGCGTTGGACAAATAATGATCGCGCTTGCGTTTCAGCGCAGGATCTGCGCCGTCAACCCATGTGATCACTGCATCGATATCAAACATCAGAACACTCTATACCTGTTTACCGCCGCGCGTCATAAATCTGTAACGCCGCTCGCGGTCAAGAGGGCATAGTGCTTTCGGGGGTGTAATCGTGATGCGGCTATTTCGGACGGCTGTTTGACCCCGGCCTCTGGATGCAGGGCGCGGCGCTGTTTCTGCTGTGTATGGCGGCACTTGAATTGAGGGTGTGGGCTTGGCGGAAGGCGCGACCTTAGTCTTGAAAGAGAAGTCATGAGCATACTTGCATAGTGATACCACATGCGGTATCTAACGCAATGAGCAAAGCGGACAAGTTGCTGGAGCAAATGCGCCGGAACCCTGCTGGGAACGGGAGCATATCGGATATCCAGCGGCTTTGCGAACGGCTTGGTTGGGCGTGCCTGCCGCCAACAGGCGGCGGTTCGCATTGGAAGGTGGCGGTGCCGGGGAGCGATACTATTCTCACCATCCCGGCCAAACGCCCGATCAAGCCAGTCTATATCCGCAAGCTGATGGAATTCGTGAAGGACAAATAGCATGGCGAAATCGAAGGCGAATCTGGCAGACTATGCGATCATGGTTGAGCCATTGTCAGAGGCCGATGGCGGCGGCTGGCTGGCGACGGTGCCCGCGCTGCCCGGTTGTATGGGTGACGGTGAGACGCCCGAGGCCGCCCTCGCCGACGCCGAGCGCGCGATTGTCGAGTGGCACGCGGCGGCCAAAGCGCTTGGCCGCGACGTCCCCGGCCCCGGATCGCTCGGCCAATGGCGGCAACGCGTGCCGCGCACTCTACACGAGAAACTGAAATTCGTCGCCGCACGCGAAGGCGTATCGCTCAACGCCTATGTTGCAGGGGTGCTGGCGGAGAGTGTGGGGCGGGCGGGGTGAGGGTTGGTGATGAGGGTGACGTTAGCTAAACTGCAAATTAGTGCACCGTCATCGTAATTCCCGTAACTCCTGTCACCATAATTCCGTTAAGGAAGTAGCTATCATTAGCGTCTGCGCGCTTCGAAGCGCCGCTTTCGTTCTTGCTTTTCTTCCCAAGTGGGCGCGATATAGTTCCACATGGCTCGGCTATTCAATGCTCCCATGAGGTCGGCGAGTTTGCCAACGCCAATCTTTGCTGCCTCAACGAGATTCTCTGAGGCTCCTCCTCCACCTTCAGGCTTTGCGATAACTATATAATCTCCTTCTTTTAGCACATCAGGCCGATTTACGTAATCCATGTCGGTGAAGCTATATGCATCCGATAGCCAAACTAGCAAGTTTCCGTATCTTTTCCGACGAATTCGATAGAGAGAGTGCTCTTCTGTACTGACATCCTCGACGTGCAATACGGAACTGTGCTCATCCATCCTAGCGAGAAAATACTCTGGTATCGTATAGTAGAGGTCTTTTGTCATATCGCCTCGTCAATTAGCTTGGCGCGCTCAATGAACGCTTTAATGTCGGCTGACTGTGAAATATGAAACAGTTGTAGGTGCAGTGGTAGTCCAAATCGTTGTCGAAATTCCGACTTTAGTTGACAGCATATTTCACGAACATCCCATTCTGCTGATACTAACATGACGTCAACATCGTTGGAAAACGAATTTTTGAGGCTAGAACCGAACAGAATCCAGTTCGCAAATGGTGGGGAACGTAGTGCAATCGACTCTCGAAGCCACGATCTTATAGCGTCAATCCTAGGCATAGCGGGTCACGATTTCTGACACTGATTTTGGGAATTGATGCTCTCGATAATCTGCAGACGGGTCTAACACGTGAGCATTAAAAGCGTCTATATGGTTAAGCCATTGTAGAAATATCGGGTGATATTCCTGCGGGACTGCTTCAAAGTTGCCTTTTAACAGTTCTTTTATTCGTGCATTGTTCTCAACAATCTGTTCGCGAAGCTGATACCAAACTCTGAGCTCGAACCGAACGTTCTTTGGCAATCCGTCGTCTTGACCACTGTTGGGGCCGAACCGAAAAAATATGCGATAGTTTTCATCTATTAGAGGTACGATGGAGCGACAGAGATTGCGGAATCTGCTTCTTCCCAAGGTGGCAGATATGTGATTGCTATCCTGCCTAGTAGTTCGCCTTAGGCGGATCAAGTTCCGCCCAAAGAACAATAACACACCCACTAAAGCCGTAACACCAGCAATCCATGTTGAAGCGTCTAAGCCAAGGGGTTTACACATTGAAAAATCGAGTGTGCCCCACGCTTTCAAGCAAGCAGAAGAAAATCTATCAGCACTCATCATCGTCACTCTATTTAAGGAGTTTCGGCAACAGGCGCAACAAGTACGAATTACGCTGCTAGTGCTACAGTGAACGCGATTGATGACACGTCAAAAAAGGGAGATAAGTCGGTTCCAAGGACATAATCCGAAACTCATCCCCCATCAAGCAGCCATCCCCAACATAAAATCCACCCGCACCTCGTCATAGGGAAAGACCACGCCTTTCCCCGCTCGCTCAATCACCCCTGCCGCCAGCAACGCGTGGACATCGCCGTGCACCGCCTTGACATCGCGGCCCACGCGCCTCGCGACTTCGCGGATGGAGAGGGTGCCTTGGCCGGTCATGGCACGGAGGATATCGGTGCGCTTTGGGCTGAGCGTTTTCCACATCTGCTCGACCGACAGGAAAGAGATGCGGTTACCCTGCGGCTCGCCCCGGAAGGCAGCGGCAAGGCGGTCTTTCGCCTCATCAAGCGACGAGACGCCCAGTGTCACAACATTCTTCATGGCTTTCTCCATTGTTCTACATCGGCCCAGAAATCGCGCTGCAACTGCTCAAGGCTGATAAACGCATAGTCCGCCTCAGTCTCGCTCACATGCTTGTGGTCACCTTTGCCAAGCTCATTGTCGTAGCGCATCACGCATAGACCTTTGCTGACCAGGGCAAGCCGATACTTGAAATCATGCGTACTTCCGGCACGCGGCTCGGGCAGTTTCCAGACGACCAGTTCGACAAAACAGTCATCATCAAGCGAAATCCTTTCCCGCATGAGTGGCACCGCCTTCATGCTGGAGTTAATAACATCACCAAGAGCTGTTGTCAATCGCTCCAACATAGCTCCTCACCCGCTGGCAATCCGCCTTAAATCGCCAATAAGAGCCTTCGATACATTCCACACCTTCCACCCACCCACGGAGTATCCGGGCAGCGCAAGCTGTTTCGCTCCCGCAACTTTTCGCTTGCATCCTTAGATTTGTTCACTTATTGTTCTCATGCGGTAGCTACATCAAGTTAACGCAACAGCCATAAGGAAAAACATTCAAACAATCTAAAGCGGTGTAAACTTCCAGCCTCAGCCAGTCCGCTACCCAATGCGTTTAGGTGAGACCTTAGTGTGACTTTCTGAACAAATGTTCATAAACCACCGCTTCGCTAACCGCCGTCACCAACCGCCTGTCTACATCAAATCACATTGAAATTAGGGTGACATCGAAATTGCGGTGCCCTAGCAGCATTTTCAGACCCACCCACCCAACGGAGCACCCCATGCTATTTGACGAAGTTATCCTCGGTCGCCGGAGCATTCGTGGGTATAAGCCTGATCCGGTGCCCCGTGCGCTGATTGAGGAAATCCTCACGCTGGCGATGCGGGCGCCGTCTTCGATGAATACGCAGCCGTGGAATTTCTATGTCATCACGGGCGAACCGCTTAACCGCATTCGTGCTGGCAATACTGAGCGCATGATCGCGGGCGTGCCGCAGTCGCGTGAGTTTCGCACGGGCCATCCTTTTGCCGGGCCGCACCGTGACCGGCAGGTGGGCGTTGCCAAGCAGTTGTTTTCCGCGATGGGGATCGCGCGCGATGATGCCGACGCGCGGCAGGATTGGGTGCTGCGCGGCTTTCGCCAGTTTGATGCGCCGGTCTGCGTGATTATCACCTATGACCGTGTCTGTGATGGCAGCGATGATACGCCGTTTGATTGC
>JANOXQ010000095.1:0-28368 GCA_031418495.1 Sphingomonadales bacterium | reverse complement strand
GTGCCCCGGGGATCATGTATTTTCCGTCGACAATGAATGCCGGAACGCCATTGATATTCTGATCCTGCCAGTGCGCCACCTCTGCGTCCACTACGGCGGCATAGCGGCGGTCGGCGAGGATGGCTTGCGCTTCATCGCGGTCAAGGCCAACGCCCTCAACTGCATCAAGCAACACCGCGTCATCCGAAATATTGGCTTGGTCGGTAAAATATGCCTGAAACAGCGCGAGCTTGAGCGCGGTTTGCTTGCCGCCCTCGCCCGCCCACGTAAGAAGTTCGTGCGCCTTGTGGCTATTATAAATGCGGCTATCGGGGCCATAGCGGAAATCAATGCCAAGCGCCTTGCCCGTATCAACCAGACGTGTGCGGTTCTGGCTGCTTTGTTCAGGCGTCGCACCGTAACGTTCGCGGGTATAATCAGTGAGCAGTTGCCCCTCTGGCGGCGTTGCCGGGGCCAGCTCAAACGGATGCCAGCGGACGATAATATCCACGCGATCAGCAAGCGTTTCCGCCGCCGCCTCAAGCCCGCGATAACCAATGATGCACCACGGGCATACAACGTCGGACACAATATCCACGGTCATTTGGCGTCGCTCTGTCATAAATGTCTCCGCGTTGATCATTACGGGATATCACAGCTAAGCCATTCGTACAAAACAACCATTCTATTGCTACTGCGAATAAGTCTCATAGAATAGTTGGTTGTGGATCATTTAAGCGGTTGTTCTGGGGCTGGAATCGGCTTAGTGCATCGCCAAATTTCGATCACAGCTCTAAGGAGGAACAATCATGGCACGCAAGAAAATCGCGCTGATCGGCGCTGGTAATATTGGTGGTACACTCGCGCATCTCGCGGCGCAAAAGGAACTTGGCGATATCGTCCTGTTCGACGTGGTTGAAGGCGTTCCTCAGGGTAAGGCGCTTGATCTTTCACAGTGTGGGCCGATTGAGGGCTATGATGCAAAAATCACTGGCTCGAATGATTATAAGGATATTGCCGGGGCCGACGTTATCATCGTTACCGCTGGTGTCGCCCGCAAGCCGGGGATGAGCCGTGATGATCTGATCGGTATCAATCTGAAAGTCATGAAGGCCGTTGGCGAAGGCATTAAGGCCAATGCGCCGGGCGCGTTCGTTATCTGTATCACCAACCCGCTTGACGCGATGGTGTGGGCGCTGCGCGAATTTTCCGGCCTGCCGCATCATATGGTGTGTGGTATGGCGGGTGTGCTTGATAGCGCGCGGTTCAGCCACTTTATCGCTGACGAGTTCGCTGTTTCGATCCGCGATGTGAACACCTTCGTGCTTGGCGGTCACGGCGATACGATGGTTCCTGTTGTGCGTTACTCAACTGTCAATGGCATTCCCGTGCCTGATCTAGTCAAGATGGGCCTTTCCACGCAGGAGCGGATTGATGCAATCGTCAAGCGGACACGCGGCGGCGGCGGCGAAATCGTGGCGCTGCTTGGCACAGGTTCGGCCTTCTATGCCCCCGCAGCCTCCGGGATCGCGATGGCCGAGGCTTTCCTGCGCGATCAGAAACGCATCCTGCCCACTGCGGCTTATGTTGATGGCCAATACGGCGTGAATGACCTTTATGTCGGTGTTCCGGTGATGATCGGCGCTGGCGGCGTCGAAAAAATCATCGAGATCGAACTTGACGCAGCGGACAAGGCCGGACTTCAGGTCAGCGTGGATGCGGTCAAGGAATTGCTCGTGGCCTGTCGGGCGATTGATGGATCACTTATTTAGTAACTGCGCATCTACTTTCATGCGTAAGCGTGACACTGATAGAAATGTAAGGAATCCAAATTGAGCATCCTCGTCAACAAAAACACACGCGTTATTACCCAAGGGATTACCGGAGAAACCGGCACTTTCCATACCGAACAGGCGCTCGCTTACGGCACGCAAATGGTTGGCGGAGTGACGCCGGGTAAGGGTGGAAGCACGCATATCCGCCTGCCCGTGTTCAACACGGTGGCGGAGGCTGTCGCGAAGACGGGCGCGGACGCAAGCGTCGTCTACGTTCCACCGCCGTTTGCGGCCGACTCGATCCTTGAGGCGATTGATGCCGAGGTGCCGCTGATCGTATGCATTACTGAGGGCATTCCGGTGCTTGATATGGTCAAGGTCAAGCGTGCGCTTTCGGGTTCCAAATCGCGGTTGATCGGGCCGAACTGTCCCGGAGTGCTGACACCGGGTGAGTGCAAAATTGGCATTATGCCGGGCAGCATCTTCTCCAAAGGTTCGGTCGGCGTCGTCTCACGTTCGGGCACGCTTACCTACGAAGCGGTGTTCCAAACGACCGCTGAAGGCCTTGGCCAGACGACAGCGGTTGGCATCGGTGGTGATCCGGTCAACGGCACCAACTTCATCGATGTGCTTGAGCTCTTCCTCGGCGATGACGCAACGACATCGATGATCATGATCGGCGAAATTGGCGGCAGTGCTGAAGAAGAAGCAGCCCAATTTCTGATTGATGAGGCCAAGCGCGGGCGCAAGAAACCGATGGTTGGCTTTATCGCTGGCCTCACCGCACCTCCGGGGCGACGGATGGGCCATGCTGGCGCGATTGTTTCGGGCGGCAAGGGCGGCGCTGAAGATAAGATCGCTGCGATGGAAGCGGCGGGCATTCGCGTTTCGCCGTCACCTTCGGAGCTGGGCACAACGCTTGCTGCATTGTTGAAGGGTTAATCACCCCCGCTCCTCCCCCAAGGAAAGTGAGTATCATGGGTATCGAGAACCATAATTTCGAGAGCGAGCAAGGCCCAAGCTGGGCGCGACCCAACTGGCCGCCGAGCAGCACTGATGATCTGACGGCGGCGCTTGATCCAACGCAGATGGCGGTTGAGATTAAGGCGGCGGCAAAGGCGGCTGGCAAGCCGATATCCGAAGGCGAAGTTGAGCGCGCCGCGCGTAATTCGATCCGCGCGATGCTCCTGATACGCACTTACCGTGTACGCGGGCATCTTGCCGCCAATCTTGATCCGCTTGGCCTCGCCAAACAAGATATTCCGCCCGATCTGACGCCCGAATATCACGGCTTTGTTGAAAGCGAGCAGGATGCGCCAGTCTATGTTGGGCGTAACCTAGGGCTTGAGTGGACAACGGTGCGCAAGCTCATTGAAATCCTTCGCACCAATTACTGCGGGCCGGTTGGCCTTGAATATATGCACATCTCCGATGTTGAAGAGCGGCGCTTCTTTCAGGAGCGGATGGAGGGTGCCGACAAATCAATCGGCTTTACCCCCGAAGGCAAGAAGGCGATCCTTGCCAAGGTGATTGAGGCCGAGCAGTACGAGAAATTCTTGGGCCGCAAATATGTTGGCACAAAGCGTTTCGGGCTTGATGGCGGCGAGGCTATGATCCCCGCGCTTGAGAGTTTTATCAAGACCGGCGGCGCGCTCGGCGTGCGCGAAATCGTGATCGGAATGCCGCACCGTGGCCGATTGAACGTTCTCGCCAATGTAATGGCAAAACCATATCGCATCATCTTCCACGAATTTTCAGGCGGATCATCAAACCCCGATGATGTTGGTGGATCGGGCGACGTTAAATATCATCTCGGCACAAGTACCGACCGTGAATTTGACGGGATCAAAGTGCACATGTCGCTTGTCCCCAATCCATCACATTTGGAGGCGGTTGATCCAGTCGTTCTTGGCAAGGTGCGCGCGAACCAAACGATGCGTGATGATCTCGCAAACCATGTTCAGGTGCTGCCAATCCTGCTCCACGGCGACGCCGCTTTTGCGGGTCAGGGGATCGTTTGGGAATGCCTGGGTTTTTCTGGAATCCGGGGTTACAATACTGGCGGCTGCATCCACTTCATCGTCAATAATCAGGTTGGCTTTACCACCAGCCCGCAATTCGCGAGAAGCTCTCCTTACCCATCTGATGTCGCGAAAGGCGTTCAGGCGCCGATCTTCCATGTAAACGGTGACGATCCCGAAGCCGTCACCTTCGCGTGCAAATTGGCGATTGAATATCGTCAGAAATTCCACCGCGATATCGTGATCGATATGTGGTGCTATCGCCGCTTTGGCCATAATGAAGGCGATGAGCCGAGCTTCACGCAGCCGCTGATGTACGCCAACATTAAAACCCACCCCGCGGTGAGCGCGGTCTATGCCCCGCGCCTGATCGAACAAGGCGTGATTGATACCAATTGGGCCGATGAACATGCCGCCAGTTTTGTCGCAAAGCTTGAAGAGGAATTTATCGCCGGTGCGAACTACAAAGCAAATGAGGCCGATTGGTTCGGTGGTCGCTGGGCGGGTTTAAGCAAACCTGCCGACCCTGAAACCGCGCGGCGCAACGTCGAAACTGGGATCTCGCGCAAGCTGTTTGATGCACTTGGCCGGACGCTGACCACGGTTCCTGACGGCCATAATATTCACCCAACGCTTGCCCGCGTTCTTGAAGCTAAGAAAGCGACGTTCGCCAAGGGTGAAGGTCTCGACTGGGCATCGGGTGAAGCGCTCGCGTTCGGATCTCTGCTGTCAGAAGGCTACGGCGTTCGCCTGTCTGGCCAAGACTCGGGGCGTGGCACGTTCAGCCATCGTCACGCGGTATGGGTCGATCAAGGCACTGAAGCCAAATTTATCCCGCTCTCAACCGTGCCGCACGGTCGGTTTGAAGTGCTAGATAGCCCACTTTCCGAATTCGGCGTACTTGGCTTTGAATATGGCTATGCTGGCGCTGATCCCAAAGCGCTGGTGCTGTGGGAAGGCCAGTTCGGCGATTTCGCCAATGGTGCGCAGGTGATGATCGACCAATTCATCGCGAGTGGCGAAAGCAAATGGTTGCGCGCCAACGGCCTCGTGATGCTGCTGCCGCACGGCTATGAAGGCCAAGGGCCCGAGCATAGTTCGGCACGGCTTGAGCGTTATCTTCAGCTTTGCGCCGAGGATAATATTCAGGTCGCCAACATCACGACGCCAGCCAATTATTTCCACATCCTGCGGCGGCAAATGCACCGCCCGTTCCGCAAGCCGTTGATCATCATGTCACCAAAATCGCTGTTGCGGCACAAGATGGCGGTTTCGAGCGTCGATGAATTCCTCGACAACAGCCACTTCATGCGCATATTGTCTGATCCTTGGGCACCTAAGGACAGCGATGTACGGCGGGTGGTGCTCTGTTCGGGCAAGGTCGCGTTTGATCTGCTTGATGCGCGCAATGCAGCAGGCGATACCGACACCGCGATCCTACGGCTTGAGCAGCTCTACCCCTTCCCCGGTGAACCGTTGGTCGTGCGGCTTGACCGAATGCCCAACCTTGAAGAGGTCGTCTGGGCGCAAGAAGAGCCGAAGAATAATGGCAGTTGGTCGTTCGTCGAGCCGTTCATTGAGGAATGCCTGACCAAGTCCAAGGTTGCACCTGCCCGCGCCCGCTATGCCGGGCGCAAAGCAAGCGCATCGCCCGCCACTGGGCTTGCTAAACGCCATCAGGCCGAACAGGCCGCGCTTATTGCCGATGCGCTTGGACATAATGTCCGCGCCGAAATCAGACGCCAGCGGAAAGGCTGATTATGAGCACCGAAGTCAAAGTCCCCACCCTTGGTGAATCCATCGCCGAAGCCACGCTTGGCCAATGGCTTAAGAAACCCGGCGATGCTGTCGCGATGGACGAACCAATCGCGAGCCTTGAGACCGACAAAGTCGCGGTTGAAGTGCCCTCCCCCGTTGCTGGGATCATGGGTGCGCAGATGTTTGCCGAAGGCGCAACCGTCGGCGTTGGTGCCGTAATTGCTGCGATTGAGGCTGGATCAGGCGCGCCTGCTGCGGCTATTCCTGCTGCTGCCGTGCCTGCCCCTGCGATTGAAGCCGATGCGGGCGATCTAACGCTCTCGCCGTCTGTGCGCCGCCTGATTCTCGAACACGGACTTGATCCATCGAAGATTAAGGGCAGCGGCAAGGATGGTCGCCTCACCAAGGAAGATGTGATGGCCGCCGTCAGCGCGCCTGTAGTTGCCGCAACTGTCGCCGCCGCACCTGCTGCTGTTGCTCCACAAGTCGCGTCAACTGGCAACCGCGCTGAAGAGCGCGTTCGCATGACGCGCCTTCGCCAAACCGTCGCACGGCGATTGAAAGAAGCCCAGAATACCGCAGCAATGCTCACCACCTTCAACGACGTTGATATGACCGAGGTGATGGCTGCACGGACGAAGTATAAGGATTTGTTTGAAAAGAAGCACGGCGTCCGTCTAGGTTTCATGGGCTTTTTCACCAAGGCCGTGTGCATGGCGCTACGCGATATCCCGTCGGTCAATGCAAGCATTGAGGGCGAGGAAATCGTCTACCGCAACTATGCCGACATCTCAGTCGCAGTCAGCGCACCCAACGGCCTCGTCGTTCCAGTCATCCGCGACGCTCAGGATTTGAGCGTTGCAGGGATCGAAAAGGCAATCGGCGATTTCGGGGCCAAGGCCAAGGCTGGCACGATGACGATGGATGATATGAAGGGCGGCACCTTCACCATCTCAAACGGCGGCGTGTTCGGATCGCTGATGTCTACCCCGATTATCAACCCACCGCAGAGCGCCGTCCTCGGCCTCCACCGCATCGAAGATCGCCCGGTCGTGCGTGACGGACAGGTTGTCGTCCGCCCGATGATGTATCTCGCACTCAGCTACGACCACCGCCTGATCGACGGCCGCGAGGCGGTGACCTTCCTTGTCGCGGTCAAGAATGCGATTGAGGATCCGACGCGGTTACTGATTGATTTGTGAGGAATAAGAGATGACTGATACCCCCTACGACCTCATTATCATCGGCTCCGGCCCCGGCGGCTATGTCGCCGCGATCCGCGCGGCGCAACTTGGGCTAAAGGTTGCCTGTGTTGAGGCGCGTGAGACGCTTGGCGGCACTTGCCTCAATGTTGGGTGTATCCCCTCCAAAGCCTTGCTCCATGCTTCCGAGCTTTATGAGGAGGCACATTCGGGCGCGCTCGCCAAGTTCGGGATTGATTTCAAAGGCGTTTCGCTCAACCTCGACCAAATGCACGCCGAGAAGGCTAAGGCCGTTACCGAACTGACCGGCGGGATAGCCTTTCTGTTCAAAAAGAATAAGGTTGATTGGCTCAAAGGCCATGCGGCCTTCACATCGGCGAACAGCATCGATGTTGCGGGCACGAGCTACACCGCGAAGAATATTATGATCGCAACGGGGTCATCGGTTACGCCACTCCCCGGCGTGACAGTCGATCAAAAGATTGTCGTCGATTCAACCGGCGCGCTTGCCCTTCCCAAAGTGCCAAAACACATGGTTGTTATTGGCGGCGGCGTGATTGGGCTTGAGCTTGGCAGCGTCTGGCTGCGGCTTGGCGCTGAGGTCACTGTAGTTGAATATCTCGACCAGATACTTCCCGGCATGGACGGCGAAGTCCGCAAGGAATCGGCCAAGATTTTCAAGAAGCAGGGCTTTGTCATTCGCACGAGTACCAAGGTCACAGGTGTTACCGTAAAGGGCAACAACGCTACACTTACGGTCGAGCCTGCCGCTGGCGGCGCGGCCGAAACTATTGAAGCCGACTGCGTCCTCGTCAGCATTGGTCGGCGACCAAATACAGACGGCCTCGCGCTCGAAAAGGCGGGCCTCGTCACTAACAATCGCGGCCAGATTGAGGTCGGCCATGATTTTCAGACGTCGGTCAAGGGTATCTATGCCATCGGCGACGTAACGCCCGGCCCCATGCTTGCGCACAAGGCCGAGGATGAGGGGATTGCTGCGGCGGAATTCGTCGCTGGGCTGACTGGCATCGTCAATCATGATCTGATCCCCGGCGTCGTCTACACCCACCCCGAAATCGCGAGCATTGGCCTGACCGAGGAAGAGGCAAAAGCAAAGGGCGAAATCAAGGTTGGCAAGTTCGCGATGATGGCCAACAGCCGTGCCAAAACCAACCGCGATACTGATGGGTTCGTGAAAGTGATCGCCGACGCCAAGACCGACCGCGTCCTCGGTGTCCACATCATCGCCACGCTCGCAGGCACGATGATCGCGCAAGCCACACAAGCAATGGAATTCGGCGCAACCAGTGAAGACATCGCCTACACCTGCCACGCCCACCCGACGCATTCAGAGGCTCTTAAAGAGGCTGCAATGGCGGTGATGGGTAAGCCGATCCATATGTAGCGCTTAGGATCGCGAACGCTCATATGCTCTTGCCAGAACATAATTATCTAGCTCTGGATGCTCCAAAGCAATTGTAAGATTATCATTTCTGTCAACGCGGTTTTGGAGCGCATATAAGCACTGCTGATACATAACGCTGACACTGGAGCCGCGCGAGAATTTTCCTAGCGCGTTGCCAATTATGGCATTTAAGCGTTGATGGACGTCGAAAATTTGCTCTGGTTCGATATTATCAGTGATTTGGATAAGTATATCTCGCCATGGTCGGTCAGGACAATCAGGTATCTCGATTTCCATTCTGGCTTTCCACCAGTGGTACGCGACTGAACTGTAGTTTAGGATTTCGGCATCCTGATAAGCCGGCATATCAAGGTCTGCTACAGGCATTCCAACATTTGGTGCGCTTCCCTTGGTGCCACGCGTTTTAGCTGAAAAAGTGATCGTATCGTTCTGAACTCCCGCAACGATATAGCCAGAAGGACCGCATTGTATGGTTCTTATGCAGGCCGCTTGTAGCGATACATCAGCTACTTGTGCTATAGTATGCATTGCGCCGCGCATATGCTCGGCTCTTTCACATAGTGCGGTTGACCAAGAGCGTGGCATTAGCAGTTCTGAGGCAAACCGATTGGCTTCAGCTTCCATTTCACGATATGCGCTGCGTTCTCCGGGATCTTCACTATCGAGATCGTCAACTATTGATCCTGTATGCCAAGGGATAATCACATGACCAATCTCATGCGCCAATGTGAAACGCTTTCGATGATGCGGCAATTTTGCATTCAACCATATCTTTGTCGGTTTTCCCGGCTTTTTTAAGTCAAGGCAGAGACCATCAATGTCTACCGGAAATATCTTTTCCTCAACTGATGCACATAGCTGTGCAACTTCAAATACGTTAATTGGCGGGGTCAGGCCTAGCCGTTGGGTTAGTCGGTAAGCCATCCGCTTTTCTGGATGCTCAAAACTTGGCGTCACCGTTGTTGATCAACCCAGTTCTTAAGTTGCGCAATTTTGGCGGGCTGATCAGACCGCGCAGCCAAGCGTTCATCTGACAAATAATTGTCGTTGATAGCTTGCTTAATGGGTTGCCCCCGGTGCCTCGCTGACAAAATGAGGCCGAGATAGTCAGAGTCTCCGACCCACAAAGAATATTCCTGCCAAGTCATTCCCAGAAAATCGTGCAATTCCTCACCGCTGTTGGACGTGTGCCAAGCGTCTACGAAATCGTCGATTTCATCAGCCAACACCTCACCATTCAAGGCAAGATCGATAAATCGTTTCGATGCCTCAGACATCAATATGCCTTTCCCTGCGGGCGGGCTTGATCAGCACGCCGGTTAGAGCATCGGCAGCACCTAAGTGTCGCCCACGCCTATTATATACCTCAATTTCCCCGTGAAGGGAATCCCAAGTGTAGAGACGTTTACCATCCAAGCTCCGCCAGCGGCGATGCCCGCCAAAAGCACCTAGCAACTCGCACTTATCTAGAAAAGATGGCGTCGGAATCGGAACCGTCATTGCGACCTCTATTTTATAATCTCAAGGATTAGTTGATTTTATCGCAACATCAACCCTGACTATATATTTTCGCCACTGCTTCAACCCAAAGCCCTGACTGGCAAGCCAATTCCTAATTTGCGCCCAAAACCGTCCGAAAATGCGACAGTTGGTTAGTGTGCGGCTAACCAAGCCATTGACTTGTCATTGGGGTGACATAAACAGCCCCTAGTGGCGTTGACATGACGCAGAAAGTGACCTTGGGGGCTAGAGTGAAAATTTTGAAAGCGCTTGCGTTGGCAATCCTCGCGTGGAGCACGGCTCCAGTGCAGGCAACGACCGTATCATTTGGCTATATTGGTGCTGATCGCACAGCGCTAACAATCGTGCCTAATCAAGGCCAGTTGATTAGAATTACTGATGGGGTTGGTTCATTTTCGTTCGCACCTCAGTCCTCGGCACCAACGCTTCTAATACCGCAATCGGGCACCTTCGGTTTGGCTGATCTTTCAAGTTTCACGCTTGATACCAGCACACTCTTGACCTTTTCGCAGGTCAATCCAGATGGATTTCCGTCAAGCGGATTCTTTAACTACGGTCTTGCTGATCTTACTGCATTTTCGGCGACCTTCGCCAATGGTGCCCTCACCGCACTTAGCTTCGACACAAATGCACTTTCAGCGATCAGCACGAGCGGCAATGGTGATTTTGGCCTGCAAAGTTTTCGTGTGACTGGCCTTGGCCCTGACGGCGCATCAACCTTTAACGGTGACTTTCAACTCCTGACTTCAGGCCAGCTTGAGATTGCGGCTGTACCTGAACCAGCAACATGGGCGCTGATGATCATTGGCTTCGGCATGGTCGGCGGTACACTTCGTGCGCGTCGCCGGCAGGCTGCTTTCGCCTGATCACTCCGCCCGGGCGGACTAATTTTATTGACTTCAATCGGCCCGGTGGCGCAGTTAATCGCGTAACCGGGCAGATGCGTTTGCGCATTGCCCTTTTTGGGGAGGTTTAGCGCTTATGCGAATTTTGACATTTGGTGTTTCGGTTTTGGCGCTCGCGCTTTCGGCCCCGCTTGGCGCTGCCCCTGCGCCTGCAAAAGCCGCTGCGGCGATCAAGGATCAGGACGCGGCAATTACGAAATTTTTCGAGGATTATGACGCAGCTCAGCTTGCACACTCCCCAGTTGGCAAATCTTTCCGCGCAATCAATGACGGTGATTATGCCAAATGGGATGATTATTCGGAGGCCGAAGCCCTACGCCGTGAACAATCCGATCAAGCCGCACTTAAGGATATGCGCGAACGCTTTGCGCCTGCCAAGTTAAACCCGGAAAATCGCCTGTCATTCCGCCTGTTTGAAAAAATGATCGAACGACGCAGCGCCGCATTTGCCTATCGCGATTACGGCTATGCCTTTGATCAGATGAACGGCCCGCAAAGCCAGCTTCCCGCGTTTCTGATCAACATCCACCGCATCGATAGCAAGGGCGATGCAGAAGCCTATGTCAGCCGCATTAGCGGGCTTGGTACCGCAATGGATCAGGTGATCTCGCGCGCCAAAGCGAACGCCGCCAAAGGATTAATGCCGCCCAAATGGGTTTACCCCTATGTCATTGCCGACGCGCGCAACGTTATCACTGGTGCGCCGTTCACAAGTGCCGCAACCGACGCGCCGCTTTATGCCGATTTCAAGACCAAGTTAGCCAAACTGACGATCCCACAGGCCCAGAAAGATGCCCTGCTCGCGGCAGGCGCAAGTGCGCTTACTGCGTCAGTCAAGCCAGCCTATGAGCGCTTGATTGCCGAAATGACGGCACAGGAAACGCGCGCTGGTACTGATGACGGCATATGGCGCTTTCCCAAAGGGGCGGCCTATTATGCCGAGCGGCTTGGCAATTATACGACGACCAATTTGACGCCAGACCAGATTCATCAGCTTGGGCTTGATCAAGTCGCGCGCATCCACGGCGAAGTGCGTGAGATCATGAGCCGCGTGAAATTTGAAGGCGATCTATCCGCTTTCTTCAAGTTTATGCGTGAGGATAAGCAGTTTTACGCCGCCAACACCGATGAAGGCCGCGCGCAATATCTCGCGGCAACCGAGAAAGCGAAGCAGGATATTACCGCGCTGTTGCCGCTATGGTTCGGCGTTCTTCCTCAGGCACCAATGGTCGTCAAACGCGTCGAGGCGTTCCGTGAGAAATCAGCGGGCAAGGCTTTTTACCAACGCCCAGCCCCTGATGGATCACGCCCCGGCACTTATTATGCCAACCTTTATAATATGGCCGACATGCCGATGACCGAGGTTGAGGCGCTCTTTTATCATGAGGGCATTCCCGGCCATCATCTGCAACTTGCGATCCAAACCGAGCTGAAAGCTGTGCCGCCGTTCCGCAAGTTCGGCGGGGTTACGGCTTATTCAGAAGGCTGGGGGCTTTATTCGGAGAAGCTCGCCAAGGATATGGGGCTTTATACCGATCCCTACCGCGATTTCGGGCGACTCCAGTTGGAGCTTCACCGCGCGATCCGGCTCGTCGTCGACTCCGGGCTTCACCACAAACGCTGGAGCCGCGAACGCGCGATCAAATATGTCGAGGACAATTCGGCAGACGCTCCCGGTGGCATCGTCAAAGCAATTGAGCGCTACATTGTCTATCCGGGGCAAGCGACCGCCTATATGGTCGGGCGGCTCAAAATTACTGACTTGCGTGCCAAAGCGGAAAGGCAGCTTGGCAGCAGGTTTGACATCAAGGGTTTCCATGATGTCGTGCTCAAAAGTGGCCCCGTGCCGCTTGATGTGCTTGAGGAACAAGTGAACGCTTGGGTGGCGACGCGCTAACCAGTTACAGTTAGCCTAAGCCTGCCTCAATCGCGCGATATTCCTTTTCCTTGGCGTACATATAGTCGCGCGTGAGCGGCACGACATCGCGTTTGCGCGCGAGCTGAATTTGGACGTTGCAATGCCCGTCATGACGGAACGCGATGATCGCGGCAGAGAGATAGAACGTCCACATCCGGTAAAAGCGCGCATCATACAGCGCCTCAATATCGGCGCGGTGGGCGAGAACGCGCTTGTACCACTCATCAATCGTGAAGCCGTAATGAAGGCGAAGTACCTCAATATCGGTTGGCCACAGCCATGCCTGCTCAATCGGCGGCAGGATTTCCGAGATCGCTGGTGAATAACCACCGGGGAAGATGTAGCGCGCGGTGAATGGGTCAGTCGCGCCGGGGCCATCAACGCGCGCAATGGTGTGGATCAGCGCGACCCCTTCAGGTGTCAGCCGATCCCGCACAGTGTCAAAAAATGCATCATATCGCGCACGGCCAACATGCTCAAACATACCTACCGAAACCACCCGGTCAAATGTGCCTGTGACATTGCGGTAATCAATCAACTCAAACTTAACCTTGTCGGACACGCCTGCGGCCTCGGCGCGTTGGCGCGCCACCAAAAGCTGCTCCTCTGAAAGGGTAACGCCCGTGACTGACACACCCGCCACGCGGTTGAGGTACAGCGCAAGCCCACCCCAGCCGCAGCCGATATCAAGCACGGTATGGCCCGGCTCAAGACAGAGCTTAGCGGCGATATGCGCGAGCTTATCCTTCTGCGCGGTTTCAAGGCTGTTCTCAGTGCCGGTGAAATAAGCGCAGCTATATTGACGGTCAGCATCAAGAAAGAGATCATAGAGTCGATCCGACAGATCATAATGGTGCGCGACGTTAGATTTGGAGCGGGTGCCGTCATTGCGCGGTAACAAGCGGTTGATCCAACGCGTGTTGCGCCACAGCGAAACCCGACTCTTATTATCCCAATCCCAGCGCATGTTATAACCAACCAGATCAAGCAGGCCGAGGACATCGTCATTCTCAATTGTCAGGCGGCCATCCATCCACGCCTCGCCCGCACCAAGTGCTGGATTGCGTGCGATGGCGCGCGCCGTCGCTGCATCTTTGATTGTAATCTTGACCGGCGCACGCGCCGGATCAGGTGTGCCATAGCGGACGGTGCCAGTGCCCGGGCCAGTAACAACCAACTCACCAATTTTGATTACACGATTGAGAAAACGTTCAAGCAGCATTTGGGAGTCTCACATTTGTAGGCTGACATCAAGATCTGGCGCTCGCGATATTGGTTAAGCCCATTCGCTGCAATCCACATTCGCACCTTCAACCTGTTCATGGCTGTAATGTGGCTGAACTGAAATTTATTTTTAATTATTCATTTACCATCTTGTCATTTTAAAAACTGTGGAGTGTCCGCGCGTCGCGCTATCTTATGACAGGAGCCGTGCCACCAGTTGAGTCATTCTTGCGATAAAGCGAGTCTCGCAATCGTAACAAATCACTTGCGTCTCGCCAAAGATTGATCACTATAGGTAGTGGTTAGTCACGGGGGCAACCCAATAGCTTGTGTTCGCAAAACGACGGGGATCAATCTTCGCCGCTAGGGAATGTTCGCTGTAAATGGGGGGCATGAAAACAAAAAAGCCACGGGTCAGATAGAAAAATGCTATCAGAGTTGTTCGCTCTCTGGTGGCCCGAAAACAAGCGAACGAGTCGTTTTGAGTATAGGGGATATGAGCGGTGGATTTTCGTGAATCACAATTAATTAGCGATAATGATGTGGCGACTTTGATTGAAGACGTGAACGTTGAGAGTGTCAGCAAAGGCACCATTACCGATTCGCGCAGTCGGCTTGAGTCTTATCCGCTGACCAAGGACGACACGCGCGATGCGTTGCTGACTGAGTTTGGCAAAGACACGCTTCGTGATCGTTATCTGCTGCCGGGCGAAACCTATCAGGATTTGTTCGTGCGCGTGGCGTCGGCCTATGCCGATGATCAGGAACATGCCCAGCGAATTTATGATTATATCTCAAAGCTGTGGTTCATGCCCGCAACGCCGATCCTCTCAAACGGCGGCACCGGACGTGGCTTGCCAATTTCATGCTATTTGAACTCGGTGGACGACAGCCTTGAAGGCATCGTCAACACCTGGAATGAAAATGTCTGGCTCGCGTCGCGCGGCGGCGGCATCGGCACTTATTGGGGCAGCGTGCGCGGCATCGGCGAACCTGTTGGCCTCAACGGCAAGACCAGCGGCATCATTCCGTTCGTGCGTGTGATGGACAGCCTGACGCTTGCCATTTCGCAGGGGTCGCTGCGGCGCGGCTCTGCGGCGGTCTATCTCGACATCAACCACCCTGAGATTGAAGAATTCCTTGAAATCCGCAAAGCATCGGGCGATTTCAACCGTAAGGCTTTGAACCTCCACCACGGCGTCCTCATCACCGACGCGTTTATGGAGGCTGTCCGCAGCGGCGCTGAATGGAACCTCGTCAGCCCAAAGGATGGCAGCGTCCGCGCGACCGTTGATGCACGCTCGCTCTTCCAGAAAATCGTTGAAACGCGGCTTGCCACGGGCGAACCCTATATCGTGTTCGGTGATACGGTGAACAAGGCGATGCCGCGCCACCACCGCGAGCTTGGTTTCAAGGTGACAACGTCAAATCTTTGCTCAGAAATCACCCTGCCCACGGGTCGCGATCATCTCGGCAATGATCGCACGGCAGTATGCTGCCTCTCGTCGCTCAATCTTGAGACATGGAATGATTGGAACGGCGATAAGCGCTTTATTGAGGATGTCATGCGCTTCCTCGACAATGTCCTGACTGACTATATCGAGCGCGCCCCGCCCGAAATGGCGCGCGCAAAATATAGCGCAAGCCGTGAGCGCTCGGTCGGTCTCGGCGTTATGGGCTTCCACAGCTTCCTCCAAGCGCGCAGCCTACCGTTTGAAGGCGCCATGGCCAAAAGCTGGAACCTCAAGATTTTCAAGCACTTGAGCCAAGGCGTCAACGAAGCCTCAATGCTGCTCGCCACCGAACGCGGCGCCTGCCCTGATGCGGAAGAACGCGGCGTAATGGAGCGGTTTTCGTGCAAGACCGCAATTGCGCCAACCGCATCGATTTCAATCATCTGCGGTGGCACGAGCGCGTGCATTGAGCCAATTCCAGCGAATATCTACACTCACAAGACCCTCTCGGGCAGCTTCTCGATTAAGAACCCGCATCTTGAAAAGCTGCTGATCGAGAAATCGAAAAACAGCGATAATGTGTGGAACACGATCCTTGAAAAGGGCGGCAGCGTCCAGCATCTCGATTTCCTCACGCCAGAGGAAAAAGATACGTTCAAAACCAGCTTCGAAATCGATCAACGCTGGCTGATCGAACTCGCGGCGGATCGCACCCCTTACATTGATCAGGCGCAGTCGCTCAATCTGTTCATCCCCGCCGATGTTGAGAAGTGGGATCTGCTGATGCTCCATTTCCGCGCATGGGAATTGGGCGTAAAATCGCTCTATTACCTCCGCAGCAAGTCGATCCAACGCGCAGGCTTCGCTGGCGGTGTCGAGGCGGACAACACCATCGACCTCAAACAAATTGAGGTTGAGGTGAAGGATTATGACGAATGTCTGGCATGTCAGTAGCGGCTAGCGCGCACCAATGAAAATAGACGGCAACCAATTCCGCCAGGCGCGTTTCGCGAGTTTTCTCGAATTGGCGGATCGTGCCCGCACGTCGGGTGGGCCGATCCGGATTCTCGATATCGGCGGCACGCAAAGCTATTGGGAGGGGCTTGCCCCGCTGTGGGCAGGGCGCAATTTTGATATAACGATCATCAATCTCGATACGCCAGCGAACGATAATGGCGCGTACCATATCCGCCCCGGCGATGCTTGCGCGATGCCCGAATACGCCGATAACGCGTTTGACATTGTCCATTCCAATTCGGTGATTGAGCATGTCGGGCAGTGGCCGCAAATGGCGGCGATGGCGCGCGAGGTGCGCCGCCTTGCTCCGCATTATTATCTGCAAACGCCCAACCTGTGGTTCCCAGTTGAGCCGCATTACCGCAGCCTGTTTTTCGCGCTCCTTCCCGAGGCTGTCCGCGCGCGCAACCTGATGAAGCGCCGCCACGGCTTTCGCGGGCCGCACCCTGATTTCGCCACCGCCATCGCTGACGTCCAGACCGTCAACCTGCTTGATGCGCGCGGGCTTACAGCGCTTTTCCCCGATGGAAAATTGATCCGCGAACGTTTTTTCGGTCTCACAAAATCGCTAACGGTGGTAAAATGAATTCTTGCCGCCAACGCGCTCACCCTATTGTAAAGGAGTAGCACCATGTCACTTACCGTCGCCCGCAACCAGTATAAGCCCTTTGAATATCCTTGGGCCTATGATTTCTGGAAACGCCAGCAGCAGATCCACTGGATGCCCGAGGAAGTGCCTTTGGGTGAGGATTGCCGTGACTGGGCGCAAAAGCTCACCGATCATGAGCGCAACCTGCTCACGCAAATCTTCCGCTTCTTCACCCAAGCCGATGTCGAGGTGCAGAATTGCTACCACGAACATTATGGCCGCGTATTTAAGCCAACCGAGGTCAAGATGATGCTCGCCGCGTTCAGTAATATGGAAACCGTCCATATCGCCGCGTACAGCCATTTGCTCGATACCATCGGGATGCCCGAAAGCGAATACGGCATGTTCCTCCAATATGAGGAGATGAAGGCCAAGCATGATTATCTGAACACGTTCGGGGTTGAGAGCGACGAAGATATCGCGCGCACCCTCGCGATGTTCGGCGGCTTTACTGAAGGGCTGCAACTCTTCGCGAGCTTTGCGATGCTGATGAACTTCCCGCGCTTCAACAAGATGAAGGGCATGGGGCAGATCGTCACATGGTCAATCCGCGATGAAAGCCTCCACTGCGAAGGGATCACCAAGCTGTTCCACGCCTTCACCAAAGAGCGTGATTGCCTGACCAAGGCGGTGAAGGACGACATCCTTGATTGCTGCCAAACGACCGTGCGGCTTGAGGATGCCTTCATTGACCTCGCGTTTGACGCCGGGCCAGTGCCGGGGATGACCGCGAAGGAAATCAAGAAATACATCCGCTACATCGCCGATTGGCGGCTGAACCAGCTTGGCTTCAAGCCAATGTTCATGATCGACGAACACCCCCTCCCCTGGCTCGCGCCGCTCCTCAACGGAGTGGAACACGCCAACTTCTTTGAAACCCGCGCGACCGAATATTCAAAGGCCGCCACACGCGGCAATTGGAACGAAGTGTGGGACAGCTTCGACCGTCGCGGCGGTGCAAAGGCGGCGAATGACGGCGCGGCTGTGGTTGAAGCACCTGAGGCGGATATGTTTGCCCAAGCGGGGATTGCGGCGGAATGACCTAAGGGCCCCCCTCCCTTTCAAGGGAGGGGCTAGGCTGAGGAGCGAACGAGCTAATAGTGACTTTACTTCATACGCTCTGAAGTGTATTGCTCGTGTGACACGCTCGGAGAAGCTAAACATGTGCCACAGTACGTTGAAATTCGCCCTTGCTGCCATTGGCTCCGTCTCGTCCTTACATGCTGCGCCTCCCTCAGATCCAGACATGCTGACAGCAAGTATTTTGGCAGCAGACACAGAATTTTTTGATCTCTATTTCAATAAATGTGAGCCCAAAAAGATGGCAACAGTCGTGATGCCGAACGTCGAATTTTATCATGATAAAGCTGGCGTGATTGCCAACGACGTCAAGGAACTGGTCGCAGACTATGAAAAGGGCTGCACTGAAAAGCTAAAGCCAGATGCTTGGCGTTCGCGTCGCCAGCTCGAAAGCTCCAGCGTTCAGGTCTATTCAGTTCCGGGCTTTGGCGCGATAGAGGAAGGCTACCATCGCTTTTTCGAACGCCAAGGTGACGGCCCCGAAAAACTAGTCGGTCGCGCAAAATTTGCAATTGTCTGGAAGGATGACAGCGGCACATGGAAACCCTCCCGTATTTTATCTTATGCGCACCGTGCTGCAGGGGCGGCTGAGAACCGCTAGTGATATGCACCAACAGCCGCAGCCACCCCTTTCACGCCACCTCTCCCTACTCCCGCCAATAGTCATGCCGTTCGACCCCGTCGAAAGCGGCCTCCTTTTAGGCAGCAGGCCTTGAAACCTGCTCCCTGACCGCCAAGCGCAGGGATCGTTGCGGCCCAATTTTTCGACGAGTTCCACGCTCTCGTTGTCATTGGGGCCGCCGCGCACGAAGCGTAGCCCGCGTTTGACGTTCGTTTCGGATGGATAGCCTTTACGGCGTTTAGAGCTGACCTCGAAAGCAGGGGAGGTCGATAAGATGATCTATGCGTGGCATGATCGCCTCCTGTCACAGTCACCGCGACCAATTGCGCGGGACGTGCGCCAATGGCCAATCCGTTCAACACTGTAAAGGGGATAAGGAAAGCCTCTTGGCGGCTTGGCGGTCTTGGCGTGAGAATAATACAACTGCTGGATGCGTGGAGCGAGCAAGTTTTGTTTCACGCCAAGGCCGCCAAGAGCATGACAATGATAAACACCAATGGGAACAATTGGCGCGCCCGACGGTTTGGCTTTGGTAATATCAATCTCAAGGAACACACTTTATGCGTATCGCTTATCTCATCATCCCCGCCGCGATTGCCGCAATTGCTGTCCCTGCCTCAGCGCAATCGCGCAATTGGCAGACCATTGGAGAGCGCTCAATTGAATATGGGCTTGACCGTGACAAGATCGAACTGCGCGGCAATGCCCGCCACCGCCAGGTGCGGATTTGCGCGGTGCGACGTGATTTCAAACTGCTTGATGCTGATGTGAATTTTGCCAATGGCGGCGAGCAGGATATTTCCGAAAGCCGCACGATCCGCGCGGGCACCTGCACCCGTGCGGTCGATCTGCGCGGTGACCGACGCGACATTACCAATGTGAAGCTGTTTTATTCACGCTTCAACCGTGGCCGCGCGCCCCTAATCCGTATTCAGGCGCGTTAATGCGTCCACTCGCGGCTTTTGAGGTAACCACGAAGAGGCAGCGGATTTAGCACTAACGATGCTTCGGCAGGCGCAGCGTAAGCCGGTTGGGGGAGTAGTTGAGTCCGCAGTCCCCCCTTCCCCGTCATCCACGCCTCAGCTATTCTCGACCCCCAATGTGTAATCTCTACCGCCTCGACACCTCAGCCGCCACGATTGCGCAGATATTTGATGCCAGTCAGGGGGTTGATCCGTGGGATGGTGGCTATGTCGCGCCGGGGAAGTTTGCGCCAGTGATTACAGGGGATATCCGCGCGCGGATGATGCCGGCGCGTTGGGGCTTTGCGCCGCCGCCAAACGCGACGGGGAGTCGCCTAGTCACCAATGTCCGCAATCTGGAAAGCCCGTTTTGGATTGGCACGCTCAAGCATCCCGAGCTGCGCTGCCTCATCCCCGTTACGCGGTTTCAGGAGTGGTCGGGTGAGGTTGGTGCCAAGCGCCAGCATTGTTTTGATGTGCCATCGCAGCCAGTGTTCGCCTTTGCCGGGATCTGGCGCGATGACGGCGAGATGCGCAGCTTTGCCATGCTCACGACTGAGCCGAACAGCCTGATTGAGGCCATTCATCCCAAGGCGATGCCGCTGATCCTCCACCCCGAAGATCATGCCGTCTGGCTAAGCGCCGATTGGAAACAGGCGCGACGGCTGGTTGAGCCTTACCCAAGCCAATTGATGGGGGAAGTTGCTTGAAGAGAAGTCGCCATAAAAAAACAGGCGCACCCTTTCGGATACGCCTGTTTTTGATCAGACTTCAAAAATTCAGTTAAGCGTAGGTTACTTTGGTCGATCCGCTACGACGACGCATTGCGCCACCAACGAAGCCGAAACCAACGATCAACATTGCCCAAGTTTCTGGCTCAGGAACCGCACCGAAGAACGGGTTACGCGTGGTGAATTCACGGTCACCATTGGCAATCACATCATAAGCGATGTCAAAGCCAATTGCATCAAACGCCGCGAGATCGAGCGAGGTGATAATACCCTGTTGGCCGCGACCAATCGTTGGATCAAGCAGACCAAGCTGAGGTTCGCCTGCTGGCGCATCTTTGAAATGCGATGCCTGACGACCATCACCAAAACGCACACCCGTTGAGAAGAGGCCTTCTTGGAAAAGTGTCCGGCCGCCATCAATCGAGAAATATGCTGGGCTGCCAATCTGAACGTCATTGGCACCAAGCGCCGCACTTGCCGCCGTGTAACGGAAGAGATCAAGCTGAGTCAGGAAGGTGAAATTGTTGAGGTTGCCGGTGAAGCCGGTGTTGCCATCATAAACGTCAACGCCCGAACGGAAACCAAGCGCATGACCAATTTCATGGATCGCAATCGCGACGAAATCGAACGAAGTGGCATCAATGCCATCGGTCGGGTTGAAATCAAACGCGAACTGGTTGCTGAACTGAACCGTACCGTCGATCTGGTTGGCCAGATTGGCACCCGTGTAAACCGGGGCAATGCCAAGCGCCTTGAGCACTGACGTGTTTACCGACAGGCTGTTGTTGTTACGGCTTCCGTCATTGTCAAAGCGC
The DNA here is from genome assembly GCA_031418495.1 of Sphingomonadales bacterium. GTDB lineage: Bacteria > Pseudomonadota > Alphaproteobacteria > Sphingomonadales > Sphingomonadaceae > Aquisediminimonas. The sequence goes on along the minus strand of JANOXQ010000095.1, from coordinate 7,309 downwards.
GTTTGCAGCGGGTTGATCGCAACGCCCGTACCATCGGCGCGTGGCCCCGAAATCAGGAAGTTATATGCGCCAAGGCCAGCACCATCGACGCTGGTTTTGAAGCTTTGCGAATTGGCGCTTGCAATCCGGTCGAGGTTTGAGCTGCTGCGCGATTGAAGCTGCTGCACGAAAGGCTGAAGAAACACGCCATTGGTCGTGCTGCCAGTTGAACCAAGAATATTTGGCCCAAGCGCTGAGAAGCCAACGTTGAGGTTCACCGTGCTGTTGGTCGTGATCACCCGTTCCCAGAAATTGGCGGCGGCGCGGAACCCGCGAAACGCATCGGTGCCCGGCGTCACATTGTTAAGGTTGAAAAGGTTGATGGTCAAAGCCGATGCTGGCGTTGACGACAAAGCGACGGCCACAAGCGCGGTTGCTGCCGCGAATTTACGCAATTTATTAGTGATCACAAGTGTGCCCCTGTAAAATCTAGAAGCCCCGTTAGGGAAAACTTTGAGACAATCTCAAAAGTTAAAAATTTGTTAACACGGTTAGTGCCACTTTCAAGCAGGAACATATCCAGTTATAGGACAGTTAACCACCTTTCTGGGCCAGCGGTGCGTTTATGCAACAGTGGGCGATTTGAGTCGCCAGCGGCGATAAAGTTGCTAGGTTGCAGATGCGCATGTGCGCTACCTTCCGCGTCCAAGGAACCCCCGCTATGTCGCTCGTCCAGCTCATCTATGCGTCACAGCCTTTTGGTTATGACAGCGCCGGGCTCTATAACATTCTGTCGGTGTCACGCCGCCTCAACGAACGGGACGGACTGACCGGGGCGCTGCTGTGCCGTGCCGATGTTTACCTACAATTGCTTGAAGGGCCGTCCGATAAGGTTGAGGCAACGTTTGCCCGCATTCGCAAAGATGATCGTCATCTTGATCCGCAGATATTGGTTTCTGGGCCGATCAAAGAGCGGATGTTTCCGCTTTGGGCGATGCACCATGACCCTGCGGATTCAATGATGTGGACACAGGATCAGGTTGATAATGGTGCGCTGCATACAGCGAGTCCAGAGGCGCTTCATACAGTTTTCAAACGGATATTGGCGCATTAAGCCGCCCGCGCAGGCCCGAGCAACATTGCCTTGACATCACCCTGCGTCTGAAAACTAATCACAAGGAGATAGAAGGTCAGGAAAAGCGCGCCGCCGACAGCGGCGACCAGAGCAAGCGCGAGGCCGCCGGGCGAAAACTGGTGCCGCCACGCCACCCATGTTGCCGAAAGCAACAGCAACATCGAAAAATCAAGGTTGAACTGCCCCGGCCAAGCCATCACGACGATATCACCAAAGAAAACGGCGAAGAGCCCCATGCCATGATTGGCTATGACGATCACTGTATAAACCGTCAAAATAGCACATAGCATAACAAGCATTGTCCGAAACAGCGTCATGATCAATTCCCTTTTATGTAGCGATTGCTACAATATCGCCAAACGTCAGCAAGGGCAATCAAAATTTGGAGGCTCCCAGGCTTAACGTGGCGCGATAAGAACGGGTATCGCGCGGCCTGCGAAAGTGTAAAGAATCTTTACAAAGGTGACATAGGTTACGCGTATCGCGTGTTTTTACGGCTTCAATCGTCCCATTGTGACGCATCTCGTTCGCCACCGAAAGTTTACACCACCTCATACTGTCTGAAGCGATTTCGCTCAGAGCGCGATGACCAATATTTTCGCAAATAAGCATAAGGAACATTATAAGAACACGCACTCAAAGTCAAGCCTAGCGCCCGACCATATCCTCAGGCCGTACCAGCCGGTCAAATGTCGCTTCATCAACCAACCCAAGCGCGAGGCCTGCTTGCTTGAGCGTCAGCCCATTGTGATGCGCGTGCTTCGCGATCTTCGCGGCATTGTCATAACCAATTTCGGGGGCAAGTGCGGTGACCAGCATCAGCGACCTATCAACCAGTTCGGCAATCCGCGCGCGGTTGGGTTCAAGCCCGCCCACACAGCGCAGCGTGAAGCTCTCCATCCCCATGCTCAGCAGATCGATCGAGCGCAGCACATTCGCACCGATCATCGGCTTGAACACGTTCAGTTCCAAATGCCCCTGCATCGCGCCGACAGTGACAGCCTGATGATTGCCGATCACTTGCGCTGCGACCATCGTCAGCATCTCGCACTGGGTCGGATTGACCTTACCGGGCATGATTGAGCTGCCGGGTTCGTTTTCGGGCAGGATCAATTCGCCAAGCCCAGAGCGCGGGCCGCTGCCAAGCAAGCGGATGTCGTTGGCAATTTTGGTGAGCGCGACCGCAAGCGTATTAAGCGCACCTGACAAATGAACAAGCGCATCATTGCTGGCGAGTGCCTCAAACTTGTTGATCGCTGGAATGAACGGCAGGCCAGTGAGCGCGGCAATCTCAGCCACCACCGCCTTGTCAAAACCGGGGGGTGCGTTCAGGCCAGTGCCAACCGCCGTCCCGCCTTGGGCCAGTTTATAGACCCCGTGAACGGTCGCGCCCTCAATCCGGTTACGGCAGGCAAAAAGCTGCGCGGCATAGCCCGAAAACTCCTGTCCAAGCGTCAGCGGCGTTGCATCCTGCATGTGGGTGCGGCCAATCTTGACGATATCATTCCATGCCTCGCTTTTTGCACCAAGCGCCTGAAACAAGCCTTCAAGCGCTGGCAGCAACCAGTGCTGCACCCCATGCGCCGCCGCGATATGGAGCGCGGTCGGGAAGCTGTCATTTGAGCTTTGCGCCATATTGACATGATCGTTGGGATGAACGGGCACTTTGCCGCCGCGCGTTCCGGCAAGGCACTCATTGGCGATTCCGGCGATCACCTCATTCACATTCATATTGGTCTGCGTGCCAGAACCTGTCTGCCAAATGGTGAGCGGGAACTGATCCGCAAAGCTGCCAGCAGCAACTTCTGCGGCTGCGGCCTCAATCGCATTGGCGATGGTGTGATCAAGCCCATGTATGCGATTGACCCGCGCTGTGGCTTGCTTGACGATTGCAAGCGCCTGAATAATTGCGGGCGGCATCCGTTCAGTCTCACCGAACGGGAAATTTTCAAGGCTTCGCTGGGTCTGCGCGCCCCAATAGGCGCTGGCAGGAACATCAATTGCGCCGAAACTATCCGTCTCGGAGCGGGTGTCGCTCATTTCTTGCGACCGAAATCTACCGCAACAACGTTCGAACCGTCTTCTACCGGAACGGCGACGGGTCGATCATTTTCAGCCGGTTCATGCGCCTCGGGCAAGTCCTCAACTTGCGCTTGAAATTGGAGCGCAAAATTGACCGCCGGATCAACGAAACTGACGATTGAGGAGAAAGGAATCGTGAGGTGCGATGGGATTTGGTTGAAGGTCAGACCAACTTCAAATCCGCTTTTATCGACCTTCAAATCCCAATATTTATTCTGAATAACGATGGTCATTTCATCTGGGAAACGCTCAATCAGACTACGCGGAATCGAAACGCCGGGGGCTTGCGTCTTGAAACTGATATAAAAATGATGGCCACCGGGCAGGCCCGAAGTCGCAACTTCACCAAGCACGCGACCGACGACCGCGCGCAGTGCCTCCTGTACGATTTCATCGTAGGGAATCAGGCTATCTGGCGTATTTTCACTCATAACCGCACAGGTGAACGTTAGAGCGGGCTTGGTCAAGATGTGTTGCGAGGGATCACAAAGACGTTATAGCGCATCGCCATGCGTACCGGCTCGATTCATCGCAAAACTCATGAAACCTCGATTGATGTGACACTCAATCTCAATGGCACAGGCGTGTATGACGTTATAACGGGCATTGGTTTTCTTGATCATATGCTTGAGCAACTCTCGCGCCATTCACTGATTGATTTGCAGGTGAAGGCGGTTGGCGATCTTCATATCGACCAACATCACACCACTGAGGACACCGGCATCGCAATTGGCGAAGCGCTACTACAAGCGCTCGGTGATAAGCGCGGGATCACCCGCTATGGCAGTGCCTATGCGCCGATGGATGAAACGCTGACTCGCTGTGCGCTCGATATTTCGGGGCGACCTTATTTCGTCTGGAAAGTCGCGCTCAGCAATCCCCGGCTTGGCGAATGGGACACCGAATTGATCGAACATTGGTTCCACAGTTTTGCGACCGCTGCTGGGATTACGCTGCACATCGAAAATCTCTATGGCAGCAACAATCATCATATTGTTGAGAGCTGTTACAAGGCGCTTGCCCGCGCACTGCGCGTCGCGGTTGAGATTGATCCGCGTAAAGCCGACAGCATCCCCTCGACCAAGGGGACGCTCTGATCGTGCGCGTTGCACTCGTCGATTACGGCGCGGGAAATCTCCAATCGGTCAGGAATGCGCTTAAGGCCGCTGGGGCGGAGAATATTCTTGTCACCGCTGACCCTGAGGCAGTGCGTTCGGCTGACCGGATCGTCCTCCCCGGCGTTGGCGCATTTGCGCATTGCATGAACGCGCTTTCGGGCATTGACGGTATGGTCGATGCGCTCAATGAAGCAACCGGCGCAGGCGCGAAACCCTTCCTCGGCATTTGTGTCGGGATGCAGTTGATGGCCGAGGCGGGTGAGGAACATGGCACTCACGCTGGGCTTGGCTGGGTGAAAGGCCGGGTGCGGATGATGGAGGCTACTGATGCAAGCATCAAAATTCCGCACATGGGTTGGAATGATGTCGTGCCTGCGCGCGCGCATCCACTGATCGAAGCGGGCGAGGCCTATTTCCTCCACAGTTTTGCCTATGACGGTGATGACGTGATCGCAACCACCGAACATGGCGGCAGTGTGGTCGCCGCGATTGGCCAAGACAATCGAATTGGGGTACAATTTCACCCCGAGAAGAGCCAGAGCTACGGCCTCGCTTTCCTCGCGCGTTTTTTGGAGTGGCGACCATGAGCCTGATTATCTTTCCCGCTATTGACTTGAAAGCCGGGCACGTCGTGCGCCTTGCCGAGGGCGATATGGATCGCGCCACAATCTATGGCGATGATCCCGCCGCGCAGGCATTGCGCTTTGCCGAAGCAGGGGCCGAATATCTGCACGTCGTCGATCTTGACGGCGCGTTTGCAGGCCAAGCTGTCAACGCCGCCGCAGTCGAGCGCATCGTTAAAGCCTTCGCCGGCCATGTTCAGCTTGGCGGTGGCATCCGCACCCGCGCGAGCATCGAACGCTGGTTTGATCTAGGCGTTTCGCGCGTCGTGATCGGCACAGCAGCGCTTGATAATCCTGAGCTTGTGCGCGAGGCCGCGCGCGATTTTCCTGGCGGGATCGTTGTCGCGGTTGACGCGAAGGACGGCATGGTCGCCACTAAAGGATGGGCTGATGTTTCAGACGTGCGAATCGAAGAAATGGCCGAGCGCTTCGAGGATGCGGGCGTTGCCGCACTCCTCTACACCGATGTTGGTAGGGACGGGATGCTTAAAGGTTGCAATGTTGAGGCAACGGTCGATCTTGCCCGCGCGACCAAAATTCCGGTCATCGCAAGCGGCGGCGTCGCCGGGATTGGCGACATTCGGATGCTCTCACTCTTCGCCAAGGACGGGATTGAAGGCGTCATTACGGGCCGTGCGCTATATGACGGGCGGCTTGATCTAGCGGCTGCACTCGCGGTTGCGGCAGCGGCATGACCGTTCCAGCAAAGAACCCGTTCATCCCGAGCGAAGTCGAGGGACGTGCAACACGCACAGGTGTCTCGACTTCGCTCGACACGAACGGAGTGTAGAAAATGACCGTCCGCATCCGTGTGATCCCCTGTCTCGACGTCAAGGATGGCCGCGTCGTCAAGGGCGTGAACTTTGTCGATCTGCGCGATGCGGGTGATCCGGTCAAAGCCGCGCGCGCCTATGACGCAGCCGGTGCCGATGAGCTTTGTTTCCTCGATATCAGCGCAAGCCATGAAGGGCGCGGTACCTTGCTTGATATCGTCGCGCGCACGGCTGAGGTGTGTTTCATGCCACTCACCGTCGGCGGCGGCGTCCGCAGTGCAGAGGACGCGCGCGCACTTTTGCTCGCGGGGGCTGACAAAGTCGGCGTCAACAGCGCGGCGGTCGCACGGCCTGAACTGGTCGCTGAAATCGCTGACCGTTTCGGCAGTCAGTGCGTGGTCGCCAGCGTTGACGCGCGGCGGACGGGTTCAGGATGGGAAGTCTTCACCCACGGCGGCCGCACCGCGACGGGCATTGATGCTATCGCCCACGCCATCCGGTTGGCCGAACTTGGCGCGGGCGAACTGCTTGTCACCTCGATGAACCGTGATGGGACACGTGACGGTTATGATCTTGATCTGACGCGGATAATTGCTGACGCTGTACAAGTCCCCGTTGTCGCGAGTGGCGGCGTCGGTAATCTTCAACATCTCGTCGACGGCGTCATCAAAGGCCATGCCAGCGCAGTCCTCGCCGCGTCTATTTTCCACTTTGGAGAAGCAACGATTGTTCAGGCACATAGCGCACTTGCGGCGGTTGGTTTGCCAGTCCGTTCTATTTAGGCACAGAATCGTCGATTTATTTTACGTTAACCGTCGTCTTTGTCACATCATTTACCAAAAAAATCAGCTATAAACCGAGTCGTTCAGCAATTGGCAGGCTTCTTGCTCTTAATTGTTGGTCAAGTTGGCTGGGGGCAGTCGACGCGTAAAAGGGTATCAGGGGCTATCATGAAATTAGGACGGACGTCACTACTGGCATTGGCGATAATCGCCGCCATCCCCGGCGCTGCCATTGCGCAGAATAGCAGCAAAACGGTTGCGCCGCCGCTACCACCGCAGACAAGCACCGAAATTCCCGAACCCGGCGATTTCGCGCTGTTCTTGATTGGCGTTGCCGGGCTGGTCGTTGGCCGATGGACATCAAAAGCGCGCAAGCGTCGTCAGGAATAGTCACACCTGCTTGACCTTGAGGCAGCGCCCGCGCCAAAAGGCTTGCCATGAATGACAGCCTCTCCCGATTAGAAGCCACCATCCGCGCGCGCCGCGCTGCTGATCCTGCGACATCCTATGTCGCCAAACTCTCTGCCGCTGGCCGAGAGAAGATTGCGCAAAAAGTTGGCGAGGAAGCGGTGGAGACTGTCATCGCGGCCGTCTCTGGCGATCCAGCCAAGCTGACCTCCGAATCCGCAGACCTCGTCTTTCACCTGCTCATCCTTCTTGCAGACGGCGGCGTTACCCTTGCCGATGTCACCGCTGAACTTGATCAGCGTGAGGGTGTATCAGGGCTGGCGGAAAAGGCGGCGCGGGGGGAATAAGCTTAGCCAACCGTTCGTGTCGAGCGAAGTCGAGACACCCGGCGCGACGTGTCTCGACTTCG
>JANOXQ010000094.1:0-5698 GCA_031418495.1 Sphingomonadales bacterium | reverse complement strand
GGCCTTGCCGCTATTTTTGTCTTTGCCTGCCTGCGGCGGAGGTGGTGGAGGCGTAGACTCAACGCCGCCGCCGCCGATTGCGCCACCACCACCAACTCCGCCGCCTCCCCCCCCGCCACCTCCGCCGCCTCCGCCTCCGCCTGTTATCCCTCCAGTTGGATCGTTTGATACGGCGGAATATCGCGGATCAAATGCGCTGGTTCAGGCGCAGGCGATTTCGGCCTATGATGCTGGGGCCAATGCCGGTGGGCTTGGCGTGATCGCCGCAGTGATCGACAGCGGCGTGGTTCCTACTAATGCTGAATTTGCGGGACGGATTCATCCAAACTCACGCGACATTGCGGGTACACGTGGGCTTGGTGATGATGGCAATCATGGCAGTCAGGTCGCAGGTGTTTTGCTCGGCGCACGTAATGGCTCAAACTCACACGGTGTTGCCTTTAACGCTACTTTGCTTGCGCTGCGCACTGATAATCCGGGGAGTTGCGAGGCACCCAATCCTGTCGTGCAAGGCGGCTGTCTTCATGATTATGGTAATATCGCCACCGCTGTTGATCTAGCACGAACAACGGGCGCGCGGGTTGTCAATATCTCAATCGTCGGCCCTGCTGCATCCACGCAACTTCTCGCGGCGGTTGACCGGGCAACGGCGGCGGGGATCGTCATCGTTATTTCTGCAGGCAATGAACGAACGCTTGACCCGACCGCGCTCGCCCAGCTTGCCAACGGGCCGGGTGCGCGCGGGCTTGTGATCGTTGCGGGTGCGCTTGATGCGACCAATGCCGCGCTAACCGGATTTTCGGCGCGTGCGGGCAATACGGCTGCACGTTATCTGTCTGCACTTGGACTAAGTGTCCGCACCGTCAACGCGCCAGGTATGCAAAGCACTGTTAGCGGCACATCCTTTGCGGCCCCGGTGATTTCAGGGGCAGTGGCTTTGCTCGCCCAAGCCTTTCCAAACCTGAGCGGCACGCAGATTGTCGATCTTTTGTTCCGTACCGCCAATGATCTCGGCGTTGCGGGCAATGACACAATTTTTGGCGGCGGCGCGCTTAATCTCGCACGGGCGTTTGCGCCGCAAGGGCCAACCGCACTTGCCGGAAGTGCAGTTCCAGTCACACTTGGCGGTAGCATCGGCGTGACGTCTGGCGCAATTGGCGATGGCGGACGCGGCGGGGCTGCGGCAGTTGTGCTTGATAGCTATGGCCGGGCCTATAATGTTGATCTTGGCGGATCAATCCGCGCGGCACCGCTTTCACCCAAACTCGCGCCTTCGCTTGGGATTGGCGCGCGCGGTGTGTTTGCGTCACTCGGGCGTGCGCAAGTCGCACTTTCGGTCGCGCCCAGCCGCGCTGGCACTACGGTTGATGCGTTACAACTCTCACCGCAAGACCGCGAAAGTGCGCGTGTCCTTGCTGGTTCGGTTGTGACACGGTTTGGCCGCGATACCCAGATCGGCTTTGGTTTTGGCAAAAGCAGCCTCGCACTGCTTGATCAGCTCACACTGAAGCGCGGGGCTGCGTTTCTTGCCGCCGAACGCGCAAGTGACAGCCTTGGTTTTTATCAGCAGCCGGGATCGGCCTACGCGATTGGCCACAGGATTGGCGGCTTCCTGATTTCAGCAAGTGTTGAATCGGGGCGAGAGCGCCCATTTGAGCGCGGGCTGACGCTGTCACCGCGCGATAACGAGCGTGGTTATCGATATGATCGGCTATCGTTTGGCGCGGATCGTCAGCTTGGGGCGCTTGCGCTTGGCGGGCGGCTGACTCGGCTCGAAGAAGGCAATACTGTGCTTGGCGCGCGTTTCTCGCCGCTTATCGGCAACGGCGCAACAAGCTGGTTTGCTGATGCGTCTGCACGAGTGGCCATCGCGCGCAATTGGGAGATTGGCGCGCTGTGGCGTCAGGGCTGGACGCGTGTTGCCGCTGGCGGTGCGCGTGAACAAAGCGATCTGCTACGCGCCAATGCATGGTCTTTCGATGCGACGCGAGATCGGTTGCTTGGCAACGCTGACAGCCTGTCTTTCCGCATTGCCCAACCGCTTCGCATCAGCAAAGGTGGGCTTAACCTGACGCTGCCAACTGGCTATGATTATGTGACACAGACCGCGACCTTTGGCACTTCGCGGATCAACCTTGCACCCGAAGGCCGTGAGCTTGATGTTGAGGCGGCGTACAGCTTGCCATTTGCGGGCGGGTCACTTGGCACCAATCTCTACTGGCGCAAAGACCCCGGCAATATCGCCGCAGTGCCAAATGATATTGGCGGCGCGGTGCGGGTGAACTTTGGGTTTTAGACCGTAAAGCTCTCACCACAGCCGCACGCGCCTTTGGCATTGGGGTTGTTGAACACGAAGCCAGTGGTGAAATCATCCTCGACCCAGTCCATCGTCGATCCGACCAGATACAGCACCGATCCACCGTCAACGAACAACACGCCGCCCGGCGTTTGTATGCGCTCATCAAACGCCACGGCTTCGCTCACATAATCGACCGAATAGGCAAGCCCTGAACAGCCGCGACGCGGGGTTGAGAGTTTAACGCCAATCGTCCCTTCGGGCGCTTTGGCCATCAGGTTTGCGATGCGCGTTTCGGCAGCGGGTGTTAGCGCAAGCGCTGCTGGGCGGGCACGGGTAAGGGTGGTCATTACAGCATCCCCAATTCTAATTTGGCGTCATCAGACATTTTTTGCGGGTCCCACGCGGGCTCCCAAACCAGCACAACCTCAGCATCACCAATGCCTGGCACACTGCCAACGCGAAGCTCAACTTCCTGTGGCATTGATTCAGCGACGGGGCAGTTGGGCGTTGTCAGCGTCATCGATACCAGCGCATGGCCGCCCGAAATCTCAACATTATAGATTAGGCCAAGATCATAGATGTTGACCGGAATTTCGGGATCATAAATTTCCTTGAGCGCCTCAATCACCGCCTCATACAGTTCCCCGCCGGGCTCTTCGCCGGTCAGATCAACTGATTTTTGCGCGAGGAAACCCTCAAGATAATCGCGTTTGCGCGCGAGTGTCTGCTGCGGCGCTTCATCAACGCGGGCTTTTGGCGGCGGCGGCACGCTGTCTACTTCTTCAATTCTCATCCGAATATCCTCGATACCCTCTTTAGCCCAGAAACAAGCGCTTCAACATCGCTTTCGTCATTGTAAATCCCAAAACTCGCGCGCGCGGTCGCCTCGACGCCGAGGTAAGCCATTAGCGGCTGCGCACAGTGATGGCCCGCACGGACCGCCACATTCTCTTCATCCAAGATCGTGCCGATGTCATGCGGATGCACCCCCTCTATGGCGAAGGACACAATGCCAGCAGAGTCTTCGGGGCCGAACAACGTGATTGAGTTGAACTCTCGCAGCGCATCGCGGGTTTGCCTGACCAGCGCAGTTTCGTGTGCATGGATGTTGGCAATGCCGATGTTCTCAATATAATCAATTGCTGCGTGGAGCGCGATGACCTCTGTGATCATCGGTGTGCCTGCCTCAAACCGCTGTGGCGCGGGGGCATAAGTCGTGCCGTCAAACGACACCTTGTCAATCATCGCGCCGCCGCCCTGCCACGGCGGCATCGCGTCGAGCAGTTCCTGACGGCCCCAAAGCACGCCAACCCCGGTTGGGCCGTAGAGTTTATGCCCAGACAGCACATAAAAATCGCAGCCAAGTTCGGCCATGTTAAGCCGCATCCGGGGGGCCGCCTGACAACCATCAAGCAGCAGTTTTGCGCCGACGCTGTGCGCCAGTTTCGCCGCGCGTTTGACGCCGAGAACTGAGCCAAGCACGTTTGACACATGCGCGAATGACACAAATGCGTGTTGCTCGCTCACCATGGCTTCGGCGGCTTCAAGATCAATCCGGCCATCTTCGGTCAGCGGGCAGACATCGATCTTATACCCAGCCAACTGCCAGGGCACGATATTTGAATGATGCTCAAGCTGAGAGAGCAGCACCCGGTCACGCCCTGGCTGTGGCGGATGCGTTCGCGCAACAAGATTAATCCCCTCAGTCGCGCCGCGCACGAAGACGATCTCATTTTCCGATGCCGCGCCGATGAAGGTCGCAACGCGCGCGCGCGCCGCCTCAAACGCGACCGTCATATCGGCGGAGCGCTTGTACACGCCCCGGTGGACGGTCGCATAATCAACCCCCATCGCGCGAGACATCGCATTGATGACCGCCTGGGGCTTTTGCGCCGTCGCGGCAGTATCAAGATAGTGCCAGCCATTTACGCCGGGGAAGTCGGCGCGGTAGGGGGAGGGGGTCATACCATCTCCTCCAGTTTCGCCAGTGCCGCTTCAGTTAACGCGGCTTCACCCTCCGCGCCTTCAAACACACTCGCGATAAATGCTTGCAACAACAGCTTCTTGGCCTCGGCAGGCGGCAGCCCGCGCGCTGCAAGATAGAACATCGCTTGCTTGTCCAGCTCACCCACCGTCGCACCGTGCGCACATTTCACATCGTCGGCGTAGATTTCGAGTTCGGGCTTGGCGTTTGCGGTCGCCGTCCGATCAAGCAGCATCGCCTTGACTGATTGCGCGCTATCGGTCTTCTGCGCATCCCGCGCCACAGCGACTTTGCCGAGATAGGAACCCGTGGCGTTTCCGCCCAAGATTGAGCGCACCGTTTGTTGGCTCGTCGCGCCCGGTTCAAGGTGGCGCACCGTGGTGATTAACTCAACCGTTTGTGTGCCCGTGCCCAATTGCACTGCACCAATCGTAAAATCGGCGCCGTCATGGAGCGCGACATCAATCATGATCCGGCCAAGCTTCCCGCCTGCATTCAAAATGTGAAGTTCACACTGTCCATTGGCCTCAACGATGATCGATAAATTATGGACAAACACGTCTGTCTCATCAGCAATATTGATGATTTGCCGCGTAATGCGCTCGCCCGCTGCAACCGTCACGATTTCCACCGCATCGCGCGAAGGCGCACTGACAAGCGCCGCAATATCCGAATAGCGAAATGCCTCATCCTTGCGGGTGGGGAGAATGGCAAGATTCACGCCGCGAGTTCCCGGTAGCCATCTCTTTCGAGCTCAAGAGCTAATTCCGCGCCGCCCGTCCGTGTAATCCGGCCATCCGCCAGCACATGGACAAAGTCGGGCTTCACATAGTCCAACAACCGCTGATAATGCGTGATCAGCAGCACCGCCTTGTCGGGCTTGCGCATGATCCGGTTGATCCCGTCGCCCACCACGCGCAGCGCGTCGATATCGAGGCCGCTATCGGTCTCATCGAGGATCGCGAGCGCGGGGTTGATGATGCCCATCTGCACCATCTCGTTGCGCTTCTTCTCGCCGCCCGAAAAACCGACATTTACCGGGCGCTTGAGCATGTCATAATCCATGCCCATCGCATCGGCCTGCGCGCGCGCTATCTTGAGGAATTCGCCGCCCGAGAGCGGGGGTTCGCCGCGATGTTTGCGCTGGGCGTTCAATGCTTCGCGCAGGAACTGGACGTTCGACACGCCGGGGATTTCGACCGGATATTGAAAGCCGAGGAACAGGCCAGCCGCCGCGCGTTCATGGGGGGCGAGTGACAGAAGGTCTAAGCCCCTCCCCTTCGTCGCTTCGCTCCTCTTCCCCTCCCGCTCTGGCGGGAGGGGTGGATTTGCTCGCGCTCGAACCGCACGAGCGCGCCACCGCGGGGCTGTTCCTCGGCTTTCAATATCCGGTCGAAATTCCCGGCGTGTCCTAC
>JANOXQ010000093.1:0-12305 GCA_031418495.1 Sphingomonadales bacterium | reverse complement strand
CCCAGCCCTCAAAACCTTCTATCAACGCCTCATCGACAACGGCAAAAAACCCATCGTCGCCCTCACCGCAACAATGCGAAAACTCATCACAATCGCAAACGCCAAAATCAGAGATGCACAAATCATCTGAGTTGATGACGGCATAATCTGATTGAATACACGCGTCCCCTAAGCCGCCTTCCGCAATTCCATCCGGCTCCAAATCTCACACAGCGCGCTTGTCAGTTCATCCATCATTTCCACGGTATGCGCTGGGCCGGGTGTGAACCTCAGCCGCTCGGTGCCGCGCGGCACGGTTGGGTAATTGATCGGCTGCACATAGACACCGTATTCTGCGAGCAAAATGTCGCTGATTTTCTTTGCGCGGATGGGATCGCCGATCATTAGGGGGACGATGTGCGTGGTCGTGTTCATCACGGGCAGGCCAGCCTCGGCAAAGCTAGTTTTCAGATATTTGGCCGCTGCCTGCTGCCCATCGCGTTCCTCGCTTGAGGCCTTCAAATGGCGGACACTCGCAAGCACGCCTGCGACGAGCACGGGTGACAGCGAAGTTGTGAAGATAAAGCCCGGCGCGTAGCTGCGGATCACATCCACAATCATCTGATCCGCCGCGATATAGCCGCCCATCACACCGAATGCCTTGCCAAGCGTACCTTCGATAATCGTCACGCGATGCGCGACCTCATCACGGTCACTAATGCCGCCGCCGCGCGGGCCGTACATGCCGACCGCATGGACTTCATCGCAGTAAGTGAGCGCGTTATATTTGTCGGCAAGATCGCATACAGCGGCGATATCGGCAACGTCGCCGTCCATCGAATAGACGCTTTCAAACGCGATCAGCTTGGGCGTGTCCGCATCTTCAGCGGCAAGCAATTCCTCAAGATGAGCAAGATCATTGTGCCGCCACACGCGCTTTTCGCAACCCGAATTGCGGATGCCCGCAATCATCGACGCGTGGTTGAGCTCGTCAGAAAAAATGACGCAGCCGGGCAGGATTTTGCCAAGCGTCGCGAGCGTTGCCTCATTCGAGATATAGCCGCTGGTGAAAAGCAGAGCGCTTTCCTTGCCGTGGAGATCGGAAAGCTCGGCCTCAAGATCAACATGATAATGCGTATTGCCGCCGATATTGCGCGTGCCGCCCGAACCTGCGCCGACATCATGGAGCGCGGTTTCCATCGCTTGGATCACCTTGGGGTGTTGGCCCATCGCGAGATAATCGTTCGAGCACCATACGGTGATTGGCTTTGGCCCGTTATGCCCGGCAAAGCAGCGCGCGTTTGGGTAGGCGCCCTTATTGCGCAGGATATCGATAAAAACGCGGTAGCGGCCTTCTTCATGAAGGCGGTCAATCGCTTGAGTAAACACCTTGCTATAATCCACGGTCTCATCCTGCATGTGGTTCACGGGGTCAGTTTTTCGCCCTTAACCAAGAGTATGCGTTAATTCCAGCGCTAACGACTCTCAACAATGATAATCATCACACAAGGTTTTGCGGCTTATCGTGCAGACGCGGTGCGGTTGTCGTTGTCATCCGGGCGAGCAGCTTGCCGTCTGGATCGGTCAAATCAGCCTCAATAAAGGCAATAGTTTTGCCAAGTTTGATCACCCGCGCTTCGGCATAAAGCAGCCCCGGCTTGGCCGCCGCAAAGAAGCTGGTTTTGAGTTCAAGACTGGCAACAAACACAGGCTGGCCCGATTTAACAATCACTGCAAACGCCGCCGCATCATCAAGCAGCGCCGTTACAATTCCGCCCTGAACGCTGCCGCCGGGATTGGTGAACTCTAGCCCAATATCATAAGACATCCGCACAAAGCCGTCCGCGCCGCGCACCTCAAGGATTTGCGATTTGAATAGCGCCCCTGTCGGCGGGCGGCGCGTGTTGAAACGTTCAAGCAATTGGGCATCGGTCAGTGGCATTGATTGAGTCGCCTTTTCGCTTTTTAGAAGGGTGAAGTGTCAATCAAAGTTGACATAGTTGACATAGTTGACGCGTAATCAATGAAAATTAAGCACCGAGATGCCCCATAATGAGAAGTGGGCGCGCGCGCCCTGCAAGCGACGTGTGCCTGAAGAGAGGATTGGATTTGCGCGAACATGGTCATATTTTGCTACTATGCGGAAATGCAGCCTGTAGGACACCAAAATTTTCAAAGATCCTTGATCGCATCAAGACCGTAAGCTGAGAGCGCTGGTTTTAGGGCTGTGATATCGTCGGCTTGGCGCGTAAAAACCGCTAGGCCGGTTGGATACGCTGGCCACTCTTGCCCCTGCGTTAGAAATGCTGTTCGTCGCGCAATTCCCGCGCCACTGTCTACGAGTGTAACGCCTGGCGGACTTGCTGTGGCAATCTCACTGCCAAGCAGTGGAAAATGGGTGCAGGCGAGGACGAGTTGATCGACTTTGGCACCGTCCAGCGCGCCGTAAACTCCTACCATGATGCGCTGCATTTCGGCGGGGTCGGGCGTCACCCCGCGCAGCTTGGCTTCTGCAATATCAACCAGCCGTGCGCTGCCGTAGCGGATGACGATGCAATCGCTCGCAAATTCGGCAACGAGATTATCGACATAGGCCTGTCGCACCGTCGCCTGTGTGCCAAGTACGCCAATCACTCGTGTTTTGGAGGCGAGTGCGGCGGGTTTGACCGCTGGCACCGTGCCGACCACGGGCAGATCAAGTGCGGCGCGCACATGCGCGAGCGCAATGGTTGAAGCTGTGTTGCACGCGATCACAATCAAGCGCGGCTTGTACCGTTCGGCAAGGCGACCAAGCAGGGCAGGCAAACGCGCGGCAATCTCTCCCTCGCTCTTGGTGCCATAGGGATAGCCGCCATTGTCAGCGACGTAGACGATTGATGCAGCGGGCAGGCGCTCCCGGATGTGTGACAAGACAGAGAGGCCGCCAACGCCTGAATCGAAGACAAGAATGGGGCGGGCGTCGGACACGTGAGTTGGTTAGCCCGCCCAATCAATTATGCAAATCCCATATGCAAGTGATGCTGCTCTGGCGCGCTTACGTTTGTGTCGACCTCTTGCCGATCAAGAGCTTTTAAATTCGTGCGCTGCGGCAATCCGAGCAGACTGACAACATAGCCTATGATCGCGCTTCCACCATAACCCACAAGCGGTGTTGGGTAATTGCCCAATGCCGCCGCGACAATCACTGCGAGCCAGACAATGCCGAACACAGCATATGCCTCAACACGGTCAATGTCATACAGACCACCGATGATCGACGGCAGTATCATCAGCGCAGCGCCCGCTAACACCGCCATTCCCGCAAGCGGATGAACATCGAACGATGAATAGAGGATTTGGTCAACATAAGGCATGGCAGGTTGGACATCAGCTTGCAGCATCGAAGCCACGAAGCCAGATATGGCGGCTCCTGCTGCGATCATGGCATTCCTTTCTGGCCTCAAGAGCGCGAGAACAAGCATCCCCGCCGCCAATGTGCCTGACATGCCCCGATCTGGCTGCATCGCAAGCGCAAGCGACGCAATAGCGACACCCACCGTCGAGTACATGTCTCGTGAGCGCGCGAAACAAATTGCCATGACCGGCAGGATCAATAGGCTTGGCTGCACCGATAGACCGCCCAAGGCGATCCACCGCGTCGCCCCGCCTGCCGTTACACCGAACAGGCTGGTGAGAAGCAGGAAGACAGCAAGAATGAGGCAGATAGCGCCAGCGCTCAACCGAGCTGATCGAGCGCAGAGCGCTGCTATTCCAGCAAGCAGGAAGCCAATCACCAGCGCGCTCACATTCATGGCCAAATAAGCGGGGGGCGCTCCTGCGGCATTCATATAGACTAGGCCCAGGCCAGTCGCCGTGATCGCACATAATGCCGTCATTCTTTTCGGGTATTGAAAAAGGTCATTCCTGATGTTCATTATTATGGCCTCCTGACCGACGTGAACGCCTGAACCCGCCATCAACTGCAACGGACGCAGGACATAGAAAATAAGGGCTTGGTGAAGCGCAAATCCCAAGCAGCCGAGTGCAAACATCGTCGCTCTATCAGCTCTTTCAATGGCCTCGACTTCATACCGCATCGCAAAGCCCCATTGCTGCATGGTGGGGGGCAATATTCGGGTTGACAGGCGGGCAATCGCAATTGCTGGTTGATTGCGCTTCGCCGGGATCACGCGAGTTGCCCTGACAAGGTTGAGGGCCGGGCTTGCAACTGTGGCGCAGCAACTTTACGCGCGCGCTGTTTTCCGGTGACGGTGAGGCGATAAGCGTGGCGCGGTGGCCGGCCCGATTCAGTAGGCGCTTGCCATTCTGCTTCAAGATAACCCTTGGCCTCCAGCCGGATCAGCAATGGATAGAGCGTGCCAGACTTTATCCCGGCCTGACGGCAGAGTTCATAGCCGTAGAACCATGTCTCCCCGGCCTCAGCCATCAGGGTGAGGAGGTTTCGTGCGGTAGGTGACAAAGTGCGATTTCGAATCATCGCTCTTAAATCTACCTATATAGATTTTAAGTCAATGGGGGTGCGCGTTCGTTGCAGCACGCGTTTACGAATGTCTAGTTTCAGGGCCGCTCAACCGACTTCGGAACGACAAGCATGTTAGCGAAATCCAAAATTCAAACCGCCCCATACCCCATATTGCCTTTGCCAACACGCACGTTAAAAGCGAACATCATGGGAACTTCAGACTCGGGCACTATCGCGCTTGTGATTGGCATCGGCTATTTGCTCGGTGCCATTCCGTTTGGGCTGATCCTCACGCGGATGTTCGGCGCGGGCGATTTGCGCAAGGTTGGATCGGGCAATATCGGCGCGACCAATGTGCTGCGCACCGGGCGTAAAGGGCTTGCGGTGGCGACACTGCTGCTTGATATGGGTAAAGGCGCAGCGGCGGTGTGCATCGCACGGATGATCGCGCCTGAGCTTGCGCTGATCGCTGGGTTCGCGGCGTTTCTGGGGCATTGTTACCCGGTCTGGCTCAAATTCAACGGCGGGAAGGGCGTGGCGACGATGCTTGGCATAGCGCTTGCGTTCAACTGGGGGATCGGGCTGATCTTTGCGGTCGTCTGGCTCGGTGCGCTTGCGCTTTCGCGAATGTCTTCGGTCGGCGGGATGACGGCGGCAGTGGCGACGCCGATTGCCGCCTTCATCATCTTTGATTGGCACCCGGCGAAAATGCTTGGGCTGATGGCGATCATCGTGCTGTGGAAACACCGCGAGAATATCGCGCGGATCAGGGCAGGCACTGAACCAAAGGTCGGCGTAAAGGCGTGAGCATCGCCGCCGAACAGGATTTGCTTGATCGGCTGCGGCTGATCCGCTCGGCCAATATCGGGCCGGTCACTTATTTTCAGCTGCTCGCGCGTTTCGGCAATGCCGCCGCCGCCCTTGCGGCAATCCCGCAGCTTGCCGCGCGCAGTGGCGGGAAAGCGCCGCGCATTGCCGATCTCAAGGATGTCGCCGCAGAAATTGACGCGGTGCAACGGCTGGGCGCGCGCTACCTGTTTCTTGGGCAGGGGCTCTATCCGTCGTTGCTTGCAGAGATTGATTCCGCGCCGCCTGCGCTCATCGTGCGCGGCGACCTCAGCCTGATTGAACGCCCCGCGATTGCGATTGTCGGCGCGCGCAACGCGTCTGCGGCGGCGTGCCGCTTCGCGAGAGATCTGGCGCGCGGGCTGGCAGAGGAGGGCGTTCTAGTCGTCTCGGGGCTAGCACGTGGGATTGATAGCGCCGCGCATCAGGGTGCGCTTGGCGGGGGCACGGCGGGCGTCATCGCAAGTGGGATCGACATTACGTACCCACCTGAAAACAAGGAACTTCAGGAGCAAGTCGCGACGCATGGCCTGCTGATTGCCGAACAGCCGCCGGGGCGCGAACCGCTTGCGCGGCACTTCCCTTATCGCAACCGGATTATCGCTGGCATGGCGCTTGGCACCGTCGTAGTTGAGGCCGCGCCAAAATCAGGCTCGCTGATCACTGCGCGGCTTGCGGGCGAAGCGGGCAGGGAGGTGATGGCCGTCCCCGGATCACCACTTGATCCGCGCGCGCAGGGCTGCAACAGCCTGATCCGCGACGGGGCAACGCTGATCCAGTCAGTTGCCGATGTCCTAGAAACGATCCGCCCCATCGCCTCAATGATGGGCGCGCCAACGCGCAGCTTCCGCGCCGAGCCCGTCTCCGCCGACGCCTCAGATGATGATCGCGGCGTGTGCTCAACCTGCTCAGCCACGCGCCCGTGCAGGTTGATGAAATCATCCGCCAGTCGGGCCTCGTGCCCGCAACCGTCCAGACGGTGCTGCTCGAACTCGAACTCGGCGGCAAGTTGGAGCGTCATGCGGGGGGACGGGTTAGTTTAGGGTGAGAGCGCTCATCAAGATTATCTGAAAGATATAGCGGTATGAATTTGAAGCATTCTATTTCTCCAGTTCCGGCTCCACTTTGGGGAGCAAACCTGAGAAAAATTTTGAAGCCAAATGAATGGCAAAAACTTCGAAAGAATTTACTCGCCGAGAGAGGCTGCATTTGCCAAACTTGCGGGCTGGAATTGCCCGTATCCAGCAAAGTGCAAGCTCATGAGGACTGGGAATATGATATTAGCGCTGACCCAGCCATTGCCCATCTCAAGGGTATTTTGCTGTCATGCTGGCATTGCCATGCGATTGAACATTTTGGCGTAACAACCAATCTAGTCAGTCGTGGGCACCTGACCCACCGAGCCATTGATGACACAATTGCTCATTTTTGTAAGTTAAATGCTGCTACCGCAGAGGAGTTTGAAATTCATCGCAAATCAGTGTTTGAACACTGGCAATCACAAAATGAATTAAATTGGATAGTCGATTGGGGTGAATTTTTAGATCAAATCCAAATGGCTTTCGATGTTGTACCGTTTTCTAAGCCAGTAAAGCTGTCTGATCTTGAAGTCCAAAAAGACTGGATTGCTTGACACTCTTCACAACCCCACCGCACTCCGCAGCGCTGCATTGATCCGCGATTGCCAACCGGGGCCGCCGCTGCGAAACGCATCAATAACGTCTGGATCAAGGCGGAGCGTTACTTGCTGTTTCGGTGTCATGCCAAGCGGCGGGCGGCCAGCCTTGGTGAGTGTGCCATTGGCGGGGCGGATGATGTGATTGCCAAACCGAATTTCAGCACGATCAAACTGATCCTGCGTCCATTCAGGTGCGTCGTCGGGGTCAACCCAACTGCTCTCGATAACGGTTTTGCTCTCGGTCATTGCACTTCCTCATTGAAATAATTCGTCGGTGATTTTCGGTGCCGATCCAAACCACCATCACCATGCGTTCATTCAATAGCCCATACGTCTGGAACCGCACTTCAGCATAATCCAGTCGCTCATCAATTTGAGTAATCTGGAGACCAGCAAACACGATACCGGCGTCAGCGAAGTCCAGCCCACGTTCTCGCAGTGTCACATCGCGCTTTACGGGATCATAGCTGATCTTCACCAAAACAATATGTAGTTACACAATGTCTCTGTCAAGTCCTGACCCGTCCGGAGTCAACTCAGTCTTGGCTTATCCCAAACTCCGCCATCGTGGCGCGATCAATCGCGAAGTAGACGCTGTCGCACCAGCCGATATGCGTTTCAAACGTCCGCTCGGCGCGGCCAGTTTCGCGAAAGCCCAATTTCGCAACGAGGCGCACCGATGCAACATTGCGCGGATCAATATCCGTGGTCAGCGCCGCAATATCAGGCCGGGTCTGCCAAACATGGTGAAGGAACGCGCGCACTGCCTCAGTTGCGAGCCCGCGACCCCAAAAGTCGGGATGGAGGATATAGCCAAATTCAGGCAGCGAATACGCGCCGACCTTCCCCGCAACCCGCCCGTCAATCTCAATGATGAAATCCTCGCTCGCGTCTGCGGTCGCGGCAACCATATCGGCCACCCACGCCTGCGTTTGTGCGAATTCACTATGCGGCGGCGAAGACCAATAACGCATCGCGTCGTCGTTTGAGAGTATCTTATACATTTCTGCGGCATCATCCAACCGCGCGCGGCGGAGCAAAAGGCGTTTTGTGCGGATCATGATTTGCATCTTGACGACAAATGATCCATTCCGCCACCCTCGCGCGTACACGTGAGAGAGACTTTTACACCATGAAACTTGTCGTCGTAGAATCCCCCGCCAAAGCCAAAACCATTGAGAAATATCTCGGCCCCGGCTTCCGCGTGCTCGCCAGTTTCGGCCATGTCCGCGATTTGCCGCCCAAGGATGGCTCGGTTGATCCCGACAATGGCTTTGAAATGCTGTGGGATACCTATGCCGATAAGGCGCGCCAATTGAAGGCGATCACCGATGAGGCCAAGGGCGCCGATACGCTGATCCTCGCGACTGACCCTGACCGTGAGGGCGAGGCGATTAGCTGGCACGTGCAGGAGGTGCTGGCGAAGAAGAAAGCGCTGCCCAAGCATGTTGAGCGCGTCACCTTCAACGCGATCACCAAGGCCGCCGTGCTTGAGGCGATGGCGAAACCGCGTGAGCTCGATCATGATCTGATCGATGCCTATCGCGCGCGCCGTGCGCTTGATTATCTGGTTGGCTTCACGCTCTCGCCGGTGCTGTGGCGCAAATTGCCGGGGGCCAAATCGGCAGGGCGCGTGCAATCGGTCGCGCTGCGGCTGGTGGTTGACCGCGAACGTGAGATTGAGGCGTTCCGCCCACAGGAATATTGGTCAGTTATCGCCAATATGGAATATGATAGTGTTAGTTTTATCGCCCGCCTGGTTCGTCACAAGGGTGAGAAGATTGACCGATTGACCATCGGTAATGCGGGCGATGCCGCTTCGGCCAAGGCAGCGGTTGAGGCCGGGCGCTTTACCGTTGCAACCGTCGAAACCAAGCCGCTGACGCGCAATCCGCCGCCGCCTTTCACCACCTCAACGCTCCAGCAAGAGGCCGCGCGTAAGCTTGGTTTTGCCGCGAGCCACACGATGCGCGTTGCCCAAGGTCTGTATGAAGACGGCGCGATTACGTACATGCGCACTGACGGCGTGCAGATGGATCATAGCGCGATTTCGGCGGCGCGCGGCGCCATCGCCAATCGCTATGATGCGACCTATGTTCCTGATAAACCACGTATTTATCAGACCAAGGCCAAGAACGCACAGGAAGCGCATGAGGCGATCCGCCCGACCGATTTCGTCAAGGACAAAGCTGGCGGCGGCGATCATGCGCGGTTGTATGACTTGATTTTCAAGCGCGCGATGGCGAGCCAAATGGCCTCTGCTCGGCTTGAGCGCACCACCGTTGAGATGAGCGACGCCACCGGGCAAACCGGCCTACGCGCGACGGGCCAAGTCGTCCTCTTCCCCGGCTATCTAGCACTTTATGAAGAAGGCACTGACGATGCGGGGGATGAAGACGCCCGCCGCCTGCCAATGCTCAAATCGGGCGATGCGCCAGCGAAGAAATCGGTTGAGAGCGAGCAGCATTTCACTCAGCCGCCGCCGCGCTTTTCCGAGGCCAGCCTAGTTAAAAAAATGGAGGAGCTTGGCATTGGCCGCCCCTCCACTTACGCCTCGGTGCTGCAGGTTTTGAAAGACCGTGACTATGTCAGCGTCGATAAAAACCGCTTCACCCCCAATGAAAGCGGGCGGCTCGTCACGGCGTTTCTTGAGCGTTATTTTGAGCGTTATGTCGCCTATGATTATACCGCTGGGCTTGAGGATAGCCTTGACGATGTCTCGGGTGGACGCGCCCAGTGGCAGGATGTGCTTGCTGAATTTTGGAAGGATTTCAAACCCAAAACCGTCGAGGTGATGGAGCAAAAGCCCTCCGAAGTGACTGCAGCGCTTGATGTATTCCTCGGCGATTATCTCTTCCCACCCAAGGAGGACGGCAGCGATCCGCGCCAATGCCCGCTGTGCAGTGACGGCAAACTCTCGCTGCGCGGTGGCCGTTTCGGCGCGTTCATCGCCTGTGCTAACTATCCAGAATGCAAATATACCCGCAAATTTGCCCAAGCGGGCGCGGCGGACGGCGGCGCAGATACTGGCCCCGAAATTCTGGGTCAGCAGCCCGAAACCGGGCAAGACATCACCAAGAAAAGCGGGCGCTTTGGCCCTTATGTCCAAATCGGTGAGGGCGATGAGCGCAAGATGGCCTCAATCCCCAAGGATATTCCTGCTGAGGAGTTTGGCCTTGAATGGGCGGTGAAGCTGCTCAGCCTGCCGCGCGTCATCGGCGATCATCCTGAAACCGGCAAACCGATCAGCGCCGCGATAGGTCGCTACGGCCCTTATTTGATGCACGACGGCAAATATGGCCGCCTCCAGACCACCGCAGACGTGTTTGAAACGGGCATGAACGCCGCCGTCGTCAAACTCGCCGAGGCCGCCGCTGGCGGCGGCCGTGGCCGGGGTGCGGCACGTGAACCTTTGAAGGTGCTTGGCGCGCATCCGCGAACCGATTTGGAACTAAAGGTGATGGAAGGCCGCTTCGGCCCCTACGTAACCGACGGCACCACCAACGCAACGCTTCCCAAAACAGTGACGCCCGAAGCGCTAACGCTTGAGGAGGCAGCCGTGCTCATTGATGAGCGCGCCGCCAAGGGGCCGGGGATCGCGAAGAAAAAAAAGGCTGCTCCGAAGAAGGCTGCGGCAAAGAAAGCGCCTGTAAAGAAGAAGGCGGCGGCTGCGAAGACCAAATAGCCCCTCTCCCCTTGAGGGCGAGGGTGGCGCGTAGCGCCGGGTGAGGGGTTTGACCGAAAGGGCTCGAAGCCCTTGACGGCAATTTCAGCGACGGCGCTCATTAGCCCACGCTCGCTTACGCGTCGCTCTGCATCCCCTCACCCTTCCGCTGCTACGCAGCTCCCTCCCTCTCCCTCAAGGGGAGAGGTGTTAAAACCCCTCCCCGAAAGGGGGAGGAATTACACCCCCTTGCACCCCGCACTATATCTACCGATAAAGCCGCGATGATTCAAATCACGTCGCGCGAAGAATTGAAGCTGTGGTTAAAGAAAAAACCGCGAAACTGGTCGCGCGTGGTTGCTTCTCGATCAGCGTTACGTGCTTTGCCATTCGCGTTTTCATCTTCCCTATCAAAAAAATTGCTAAAATCTGTAGCATTGTCGATATTCAGATGCCTATTTATGTCATGTTCAGATCATAAAACGTTTGTACAATTAGCGAGAGATCATGTATCTATTTATTTAGATTTCATAGATTTTGAGGCTGATTTTATAGAAGATATTAAATTGAAAAATATGTGTTTTGCATCTGCGAGTTCAAATTATGCAATTATCGTTAATAATTCAGAAGAAATAATAATTTCGTCGATAGATTCAGTTGTTGCTGCAAATAATATAAATAAAGACTGGAAATGTATTTCAGAAGATTGTAACTGGCTAAGAAAAAATGTAGATCAGAAACCCTTAATTGTAAAATTGAGAAGAATGCCACTCTGGCGATCGACAGATAAACCAGTTTGGCAAGCTAATTGGAAAAGCGTCATCAAACGCCTCCTAACCCTCGATCCTACTTACCAAGTCTGGATCGATTGGTACAACCGCCGGATTGAAGGGCATGACGCCGCCTTCGACATCCCCGGCGACACCGGTCACAAAAGAGAAAAAACCATTATTGCTCGCCTGATAGGTGCCACCGAGGCGGATTTCTGGGGCAAGGGCGCAACTTACGTCAACACCACGCTGCAAGCCTGGATTGATGAGGCGCGTGAGCATGCTGCCATCGATTATGTCGCGAGTGGTGCGCCGCTAAAGCTCGGCTCGGCGGAGGAGGTTGCGGCGCGGCCTGAGCTGCTCGCCCGCTTTGCCGAAGTTGAGGCAGAGCTTGCCAAGCTCAAGGATCAGCTTACCTCGCTCACGGGTACGGGGCACGGGCAGATTGGCCATAATCAGCCGTTTGGTGCGGGCAGCCTGCGCGATGACGAAATCGCGCTTCTTAATCAGCGTGTGGCCGAACTCGAAGCGATTGTGCCAGCAATTGGCGCGGCGCTCGCCAAACTTGAAACGGTCGTTCCGGTAGCCGCTGCTGTGCCGACACAAGCAGTCGAAGCCGTTGCCGAACTCGTGGTGCGTGTTCCCGAGCTCAATCCATGGCAGCGGGCGATGCAGTCTTTGGAAGACAGGATAAGCCCCGAAGTGAGAAAGGGGTTTGAAAATGCCGTAGGCGCTTCGCTATTGAGCATTCCATATATTGCCTATGTGACCATGCCTGAGGCAATCAGAGCATTCCTCCATTATTTTTACACGGTGTGGTTCCCGATCCTGCCGGGCTGATCCCTTTTCGCGCCTTTGCGCCTTCGCGTGAGATAATTCTTCAGCTAGCCGCGCGCGATGAGGGTG
>JANOXQ010000092.1:0-25704 GCA_031418495.1 Sphingomonadales bacterium | reverse complement strand
TGCCTGCGGATCAATCCGGGCAATATCGGATCATCCGAGCGTGTGAAGGAAGTGGTCAATGCGGCCAAAGCCAATGGTTGTGCGATCCGTATCGGGGTCAACGCGGGCAGCCTTGAGAAGGATCTGCTTGAGAAGTACGGCGAGCCTTGCCCCGAGGCACTGGTTGAAAGCGCGCTTGATCATATCCGCTTGCTCGAAGACCATGACTTCCACGAATATAAGGTCGCGGTGAAGGCGTCTGACCATTTCCTCGCGGTTGCCGCCTATCATCAGCTCGCCGAAACGGTTGATTGCCCGCTCCACCTCGGGATTACCGAGGCCGGGGGGCAACGCGGAGGCACTGTGAAGAGCGCGATTGGTATCGGCTCGCTGATCTGGGCAGGCATTGGTGATACGATACGCGTTTCGCTTTCGGCTGAACCCGAAGAAGAAGTCCGCGTCGGCTATGAAATCCTCAAAAGTCTCGGCGTCCGTACACGCGGCGTCCGCGTCGTCAGTTGCCCAAGCTGCGCGCGGCAGGGCTTTGACGTGATCCGCACCGTCCAAACACTCGAAGAGCGGCTCGAACATATCCACACGCCCATGTCGCTCTCAATCCTCGGCTGCGTCGTCAACGGCCCCGGCGAAGCGCGCGAAACCGACATTGGCCTCACGGGCGGCGGCAACGGCAAGCATATGGTCTATCTCTCTGGCGTCGCCGATCATCATGTGCAAGATGCCGATATGGTCGATCATATTGTGCGGTTGGTTGAGGCTAAGGCTGCGGAGATTGAGGCGGGGCGCGAGGTGAGCGCTGATGTTGGCCACGGGGTTATGGCTGGGTGAGTGGGATATGGGGGCCGATTTACTGGAGTGAATTTAGCTGGGAAGCGTTTTCCGCACTTTTTACAGGCGTAGCTGCTGTTGGTGGCGCTATCTATATTGGCATTCGCCAGACAAAAATTGCCGAACGGCAGACTGAGATTTTGAGCAGACAGACAATGTTGGCCGAGCAAGAGCTGCGGATTCAGCTTCTTGAAGAACGTTCGGCCTGCGTTGCCGACATGCGGGAACTGGTTGGTAAGTGGAATATCACGCGCTTAGATGATGGTGACCTCGACAAGTTTCGGCAATTGAGCTGGAAAGCAGAGCTTCTTTATCCTCCTGAAATTGCCGAGAAGATCAAAACAGCATTTAGCGGAACATTCTGGTCGAAGCGGCTGGGAGAGAAGGCAAATTACCATGCTGAGGCCGGCCAATCTGACCGTGCGAGTAACCATCTCGAAATGTCATTTTAGGAGGAAGACAAAGCGATAAAGGTAATGCCTGATCTGATAAACGACTTGGTTGAGCATACGCGTGTGACAGGGTGGCAGGCGAAGGTCTAAAAAAGCAGCTTCGCTAACGCTAATCCGTCATTCCCGCGAAGGCGGGAATCCATCTCCGGGTAAGGCAGATGGTGAAGTAACGAGATGGACTCCCGCCTACGCGGGAGTGACGGGAAATTTTAGGATTTCGACTATTGAGAAATGAAATAGAGCATCCGCACTACGCCGTCATCAAATGAGTTGATGACGATTTAGATTTCACGAATTATTGTCTAACGTCCCTCTTTAATTACCGGATTAAGGCTTAGCCGCCAGAAATCAGCGCCTTGCCGCACGAGAGAGGGTTTGGGAGGCTTGGGACGAGTTGCTTCACGAGCCTCTGCTTCACGCAATTTTCGAAGTCGTTTTTCTTAGCGCGTTTCTGTCATATCGTTTATTCTGCCGAACTGCGGGTAAAGTCAAGATGATCCCCGATACCGAACAACGCATTGCTTGACACTCCCCACCATATGGCATAAAAAGCCATATGGCCAAGGCGATATTGATCTTCCGCGATAAGGCTCAATATCCTGACGGCGCTATTTTGGAAATGACGATCTGGCAAATCCCTGAGCGCACGGCAGAACGGGCACACGGTTTGAAATATTCGCTTTATTATGGTCGGGATGGCGAACGGATTATAGGTTATGATAATGAAACGGGAAAACGCGATCACCGCCATTATCGCACGCGTGAAGAACCATATGAATTTAGCGGGCCGCAGCAACTGATCGCCGATTTTCTGATCGATGTGCAACTTGAACGAGGTGAACCATGAATGACAAACAGGTCAATATTCATATCGGCAACGCTCGGGATATGGGCGCGCGCTTTGCGGGTGCGTGGCACGCGGCTGAACGCGGCGAGGCAGTTGCACGCGATCATGTGACTTTCCTTTCGCTTGAGGCATTTGTTTCGGCGATGTCGCCCAAGAGGCTGGCCCTGATCCAATATCTGCGCAGGGCCGGGGCGATGTCAGTGCGAAAGCTCGCGAGTGAGATCGGGCGTGATTATAAATCGGTTCACGGCGATGTCGCGATGCTCGTGGCAGCCGGATTGGTCGCGCGCGAAGCCAAGGATCAGGTCGCGGTGCATTGGGATCATGTTCATGCTGATATGCGGTTGGCGGCATGATGGTCTATCTCCAAACCCGAATTGCACCCGGATTGGTGAGGGGTACGGTGATGAAGGCGCATGAGGAGGCGGGTGTATGATTTTTATTCGCACACTTTTTGCGCTTTTGCTTGCGATTGAGTTGAGCCTGTCATCACCAGCACTCGCTGCTGAGCCAGCCCACCCCGAGGCCAAGCTCTATGACGCCACCCGCGATGCGCGGGCTGATGTCTCCGCCGCGCTCGCCCGTGCGAAGGCGTCCAACAAGCGCGTGATTCTCGTGATGGGGGCGAATTGGTGTCATGATAGCAAGGCACTCGCGGGGTGGTTTGAAACTGCGCGGTTTAAAGCGATGCTCACGCCGCTATATGAGATTGTCTATGTTGATGTCGGCAAGCCGCAACGCCGCGAGGGGCGCAATATCGAGATTGCGAGAGAGTTTGGCATCAAGAAGATCAAAGGCACGCCGACAGTGCTGATCCTTTCCCCCGAAGGCGTGCTGCTCAACAAAAAGGACGCGCCGACTTGGCGTAACGCGGCAAGCCGAAGCGAGGATGAAGTTTTTCGCAGCTTTGCCGAATTTGGCCGCTAACAGCCTCCACCATGTCGCCAATTGAAATTATCGCGGTTGCGCTTGGCGTCGCCAATATCTTGCTCGTGGCGCAGCGGAGCATGTGGAACTTTCCAGTCGCGCTGGTGATGGTCACGCTTTATGGACGGATTTTCTGGGACGCCAAACTCTATAGCGACGCCGGACTTCAAGGCTTTTTCTTCGCGGTGAACCTCTACGGCTGGCGGTCTTGGCGCACAAACAAAATAGATCAAGGCGAAGTTGTCGTTGAGCGGCTGACGCATACTGCCCTGTTCGCATGGATTGGTGGATCAATCATCGCTGTACTCGGCTGGGGCACGGTCATGGCGCGGCTGACCGATGCGAGTCTACCTTATGCCGATGCCTCAGTCGCGATGCTCAGTGTCGCCGCGCAATTGCTGATGACATGGCGTAAGCTGGAGAATTGGTATTGGTGGATTGTCGTCAATATCATTTCGGTTGGGCTTTACGCGGTGAAAGGGTTGTATCTTACGACGAGCCTGTACGCGCTGTTCCTTGTGCTTGCGGTCTGGGGACTGATCAACTGGCGCAAAGGCATCCTTGCATGAAAACGATCTGCCTTCACGGGCCAGAAAGCACAGGGAAATCGACTCTGGCAACGCATCTTGCTGCGCATTTTGGCTGTGAAGTCGTGCCTGAATATGGCCGCGCGTATTGCGATGAACATGGCACTGATATCGGCATGGCAGCGCTCGTTGAAATTGCGCAGACGCATGATGCGATGACGCGCGCGGCGCGGGCGCGGACATCGGATATGCTCATCCTCGATACTGATCCGCTGATGACGGCGGTGTGGGCCGACATGATGTTTGGGACGCGTGATCCGTGGTTTGACCGTTTTGTTGGTGTGGCTGATCTTTATCTGCTGCCCGATATTGATTTGCCGTGGATCGATGATGGCCTGCGGATTTACGGCGGCGCTGACGAGCGCGCGCGCTTTTTTGCGCTGTCAAAAGCTGAGCTTGATCGGCGCGCTGTGCCCTATGCGGTGATTAGTGGGATTGGTGAAGCACGGTTCGCAAATGCACTTGCGGCGATTGCGCGATACTCTAGCTAACCCAACCAATCCAATCGGCGACATCTTCAAAATCATCGGCGATGAACCGTGCACCCGCTGTCTTCATTGCTTCAGCGTCGCCGGGGAGGATATGCGATCCCGCAACAAAGCCAATCACGGTCACCCCGGCTGCTTTGGCTGCCACAACGCCAGGAACATGATCTTCAATCGCAACAATCCGTCGTGGCGCAATTCCAAGTTTTTCCACAGCAAGCTGGTAAATTTCAGGATCAGGTTTATCGTGTGCGAGTGTCGCAGTGGTAAAGACATTTTCACCGAAATGATGTTCGAGCCCAAATCGGATGAGCGTCTGAGAAATCCAGATTGGTTCACTTGCTCCGGTGATAGCGCGCGGCACGCCAACCGTCAGATCAAGAAAGGCCTCGACGCCGGGCACGGTTCCAACCTCAAAGATAACGCGCCTGCTCATCCGCTTATATTGCTGGCTGATCAGCGACTCAGGGATTTGGCGCCCAATTCTTGCTTCAATCAGCGCAAGTACGTCCCCCCACCGTTTTCCGCTAAATTCCTGCAGGGCGTCGTCAAGCGAAGTCGGTAATCCTGCTTCAGCCAAGGTTTCGATCAGAGCCTGAGTGGACAGTCGCTTACTATCGGCGATAACGCCATCGAAATTAAACGTGATTGCGTCAAATCTCATCAATCTACCTTAATTTCTGCATCTTTATGATTACAGCTTCGGCAATTGCTGTCACCTTAAATTATGAGTTCGATCCATTCCGCCACACTCTCATAATCTTCGGCAACATGATGCGCGCCCGCCGCCTGTAAACGGTGAGCATCATCCGGGCCGATATGCGATGCCGCTGTTAGCCCAATCGCTGTCATTCCAGCAGCAATTGCAGCTTCAACGCCAGTTGCGCTATCTTCAATCGCGACAATGTGCTGAGGCGCTATGCCAAGTTTCGCCGCAGCAAGTAGATAGACTTCGGGATGTGGCTTGCCATTTTTGAGGCCAGTGGTGCTGTAAATATGTTCGCCAAAATGGTCGAAAAGGCCAAAGCGGCTTAGCGCCGGTCTGATCAATAGTTGATCACCTGAGGATGCGATTGCGCGCGGGATCAAACGGCTCATCGTAAGAAAAGCATCAATGCCCGGCACTGGCTTAAGCTCCCGCATGACTTTGTGGCCAAGCGATGCGATTTGTTGACCGATGAATGATGATGGCAACTCACGACCAAGCCGTCCTTCAATCACCGTGAGAATATCTGCCCACCGTTTCCCGCTGTAGTCACGCAGCGAATCTGAGAGGCTGGTTGGCAGCCCGATAGTGGTCAATCCGTCGGCAAGCGCTTGATTGAGCAAAATTTCACTATCGGCAATTACGCCGTCAAAATCGAAGATGATTGCCTGAAACTTCATACACGTTCCCCAAACAAAGCGCTGCCAATACGCACATACGTTGCCCCGAGCATGATCGCAGTTTCAAAATCGCTCGTCATTCCCATACTGAGCGATGCCATGCCATTGTCACGCGCAAGTTTGGCGAGCAACGCGAAATAGGGCGCGGCCTCGGTATCACTTGGCGGCACTGCCATTAGTCCGGCGATATCGATACCAGCACCGCGTGCAGTTTCAAGCAGTGCTGGCAGTGCGGCAATCGCGCATCCGCCCTTCTGAGCCTCCTCACCAATATTGACCTGAATAAAACAGCGCGGCCTTTTGCTGAGCTTATCCGAAGCGCGCGCAATCGCGGTGATGAGTGATTCGCGATCAACCGAGTGAATGGTGTGGAATAGGGCAACCGCATCTTCGGCTTTGTTTGATTGTAATTGACCAACCAGATGCAGTTCAAGCGCACCAAATTGATCAATCAACGCTGGAAATTTGGCCTGCGCCTCCTGAACGCGATTCTCGCCGAAAACGCACTGGCCCGCTTTAATAAAGGGCGCAATCTCAGCCGCATCATAGGTTTTCGAAACCGCAATCAAGCTGATGTCGCTTGCCTTGCGTCCAGCGATTTTGGCGGTGTGCGCAATCCTGCTATTGATGCTGGCGAGCCGATCAACGGCCTGTTGTTCGTAATCAATCATTGTTTCGCTATAGAAAGTTCCATGCCAAAGCGCCAAGTCCGTTTACGCCCTAAAACATGGTTGATGACTGACGAACGGCTTGGTGAAGCGCTGCTGCCGTGTATTGCCGCGCTCCCGCGTGGATCAGGTATAGTCTTCCGCCATTATAGCCTTGAGGTTGAAGCGCGGCGAAAGCTGTTGCGCGCAGTAAGTGCGACGGCGCGGCGTTACGGCCATATCCTCGTCATTGGTGGCCAGCCAATCGCGATCCCAGCCTCGCTTTTGGCAGGACGGCATGGCCGGGTATGTGGTGCGATGACTGCCCCGGTGCATACGCGGCGAGAGGCAATCGCCGCGAAGCGTATGGGGGTGAAGTTTCTCTTCGTTTCGCCCATTTTTGCAACGCAATCACACCCCGGAAAAAGCGTGCTTGGCAGAGTGCGCTTTGGGCTTCTGATCCGCGATCTGAATATTCCAGTCATCGCACTTGGCGGAATGACCAAAACGCGCGCGCGGAGCCTTAGGAAAATGAAGATACATGGTTGGGCCGCAATATCTGCGCTTGCCGTTACCCGTTAGAAGCGGAACGCAGTACCCACATAGACTGCTTGGCTGTCGCGCACGGTATCGGTTGGCGCTGCCAGACGGTCGCGCTCACTCTTATAACGAACGCCCGCCATAACATCGAGACGGCGGGTTAGGCGATAGGATCCGCCAACATCAAGCGATACGCTTTCGCCGCCAGTGATCGAACGCGGCGCATCACCCATTGGTTTTTCCGCGCCAAGCTGAACACGAGTGCTCCATTTGCTGGCGTTGTAGCTAATCCCAAGATCAACAGATTCGCGGCCACCCGGCGCTACGCCTGAATCAATACGAGCAACATCGCCCGAAACCGCAAAGCGTTTCCAGCCAACCCCGACGCCGAGATTATAAGCAACTGGATTAACGCCTAGCGAAGGCGCGACTGAGAGCAAAGACGTTGCACCCGGCGTCACGCTGTTGACGCCAGCATTATTGCCAATTGCACGGGCACGTACGGCCACACGGACGGAGCGGCGATTGCTGTCCGATGCTGCCGGGGTGAAGCGAAAGCCAGATGAAGCAATTCCGCTGCGCGCAAAAGCTGCTGCAAGACGCGGATCAGCCGAGGCTGGGGTAAAAGTACCGATGCCGCCGCGAAGTGCAGGCGTACCATTACGTTTTGCCATAAATTTGTCAGAAGACGCACCAATTGCGGGGGACATAACAAGTACAGCGGTGCAAAGCATCGCTCCAATCGTTCCTGCCTTGAATTTCCCCGAAAACATCTGACGACCCCAATTTGACTTTCTATCTTGATAGCATGTTTTGGGGCGGGGTTGCCAGTGCCGAGAGTCACATTCTGTGCATTTGTTGCAAGAACTCCACAGTTGGCCTGCCGACCCGTGGTAACAATTTTCCGATTCTTTCGCGAATAAAATTTGCGACCGTTGGCTTGTCAGTATTAACGCACGACTTGCAGCCTACGCAAACCGCCCTATAACGCCAAATATTCGTTATTTTTCAAGGATAGCCCATGTTCAGGCCGTATCATATTGCCCTCTCAATTGCCCTCATTGCAGGTTTGTCAGCTTGTGCCACGATAAAGAAAGATTTGTCGAAGGGCATAAATTATTTTGGCGGTGACAAGCAGGAAGAAAGCGCCAAACGCGGTATTGCCCCTTCGAAAGTGACTGCGATTGGGGTCAACAGCTATTTATATCTCGCGACTCTCGACACGGTTTCGTTCATGCCGTTGCTCCAAAGCGACTCGGCAAGCGGCGTTGTGATTACCGATTGGTATGTTAATCCAGCCACGCCGTCGGAGCGGATGAAGCTGACCATTTCGATCCTCGATCAAGAACTCCGTGCTGATGCACTGCGTGTTGCGGCCTCGCGTCAGACGCTTAAGTCGGGTCAGTGGACAGATGCGCCGGTTCAGGCAGCAACAGTGCAGAAACTTGAAGAGATTATCCTCACCAAGGCGCGTGATCTTCGCCGCAATTCAAATCCGGGCTGAGCCTAACCCATGAGTTCGCGTTTCAACCCGATGAAGGCTGACGCGCGCTGGCAACAGGTTTGGGAGGCAGAGCAGAGCTTTGCCGCCCCAACTGGCGCTAGCGATTCGCGGCCGCGCGCCTATGTGCTTGAGATGTTTCCCTATCCTTCGGGGCGCATCCACATGGGGCATGTCCGCAATTACACGATGGGTGATGTCCTCGCGCGCTACAAAGCGATGACGGGCCACGCGGTGCTTCACCCGATGGGGTGGGACAGTTTCGGAATGCCCGCCGAAAATGCCGCGATGGAAAAGAAAGTGCATCCCGGCGATTGGACGCGCGCCAATATCGCGGCGATGCGCGGGCAATTGAAGCGCCTTGGCCTTGCGATTGATTGGAGCCGCGAGCTTTCGACGTGCGAGCCTGATTATTACGGCCATGAGCAGGCGCTTTTCCTTGATTTGTACAAGGCGGGGCTGGTTTACCGCAAGGAATCGGCGGTCAACTGGGATCCGGTCGACATGACGGTGCTCGCCAATGAGCAAGTGATTGACGGGCGCGGCTGGCGCTCAGGCGCGCTTGTTGAAAAGCGCAAGCTCAGCCAGTGGTTCCTCAAAATTACCGATTTTGCCGAAGAATTGCTTGAGGGTTTGGACGGGCTTGAGCATTGGCCCGACAAGGTCAAGCTGATGCAGGCCAATTGGATCGGCAAATCAAAGGGGCTGAAATGCACGTTTAATTTGACGGGCACGGATGACGGCATCGACGTGTTCACCACGCGGCCTGACACGATGTTCGGCGCAAGCTTTGTCGCGATTGCGGCTGATCATCCGCTCAGTGCTGCGATGGCCGAAAATGCCCCTGAACTACAGGCATTTATCGAAGAATGCCGGCGAGGCGGAACGACAGCAGCTGAGATTGAAACCGCTGAAAAAATGGGCTTTAATACCGGTCTCACCGTCGAACATCCGCTTGATCCTGCGTGGCATCTGCCCGTTTATGTCGCCAATTTCGTGCTGATGGATTATGGCACCGGAGCAGTGTTCGGTTGCCCCGCGCATGATCAACGTGATCTGGATTTCGCGCGCAAATACCGGCTTGATGTAACACGCGTCGTATCAGACGGTGATGTAACTGACTCCGATTTTGAGGGCGATACCGCTTATACCGGCCCCGGCAGAATCGTAAATTCGCATTTCCTCAACGGCATGACCATTGACGAGGCCAAGGCCGCCGTAATCGCCCGCGCCGAACATGAGGGCTGGGGCGAAGGGCAAACGCAGTACCGCCTGCGCGATTGGGGCGTTTCGCGTCAACGCTATTGGGGGACGCCAATCCCGATCATTCACTGCGATTTCTGCGGGGTGCTGCCCGCGCCGCGATCCTCACTGCCGATTGTCCTGCCCGAAGATGTCAGCTTTGACATCCCCGGCAACCCGCTTGAGCGACACCCGACATGGAAGCATGTCGCCTGCCCGAACTGCAAAGAACCCGCGCGGCGCGAAACCGATACGCTTGATACATTTGTGGACAGTAGCTGGTATTTCATCCGCTTCGCTTCACAGCCCGAACACGCCCCGTTCGATAAAGAAGAGGCCGAACGCTGGCTGCCCGTTGGCCAATATATCGGCGGGGTTGAACATGCGATCCTTCACTTGCTTTACGCGCGTTTCTGGACGCGCGCGCTCCAGCGGATTGGGCGGCTTGATGTCGCGGAACCGTTCAAAGGGCTGTTCACCCAAGGTATGGTGACGCATGAAACGTACCGCGCGACGAAGGCAGTGATGAACCTTAAAGGCGCGCCCTTCATCAAGGACGGCGTGGCCGTGACTGAATCCTTCTGGGTTGGCCCTGACGAAATCAAGGATAAGGACGACGTGCTCGTCTGGACAGAAGACGAGTCCCCGGTCGAAATCGGCCGCGTCGAGAAAATGTCCAAATCCAAGAAGAACACCGTCGATCCGCTACCGATGTTCGATCAGTTTGGCGCCGATGCCGTCCGCTGGTTCATGCTGTCCGACAGTCCGCCCGAGCGCGATCTGCCGTGGAGCGAAGCTGGCATTGAAGGCACATGGCGCTTTGTCCAGAGGCTGTGGCGGATTTTTGAACGCGATGTTGAGGCGAGTGCAAGTGGGAGCGATCCCGATCTTGAGCGCCAGCTTCACCGCGCGATTGCGGGCATTGGCGGGGATATCGAAGCGCTTGGTTTCAACAAGGCCGTCGCTAAGGCGCATGAATTTGCCAATTTCATTGAAAAAGCCGCGCCCTCGGCAACGCGCGCGGCGGCGGCACGGACGCTCGCGCATTTGATCGCGCCGATGCTGCCGCATCTCGCCGAAGAGGCTTGGGAAGCGTTTGGCGGCACCGGCCTGATCGCGCATCAATCGTGGCCAAGCTATGATCCAGCGTTGCTCGTCGAAACACAGACGACGATTGCGATCCAAGTTGGCGGCAAACTGCGCGACACGCTCACCGTTGCCAAGGACGCCACGCGCGAAGAATTGGAGGCGGCGGCGATGGCAAGTGAGAAGATTATTCGCACGCTTGGCGGCGCAACGCCCAAAAAGGTGATTGTGGTTCCGGGCCGCTTGGTCAACATAGTGCTATGAAGCGTTTTGCCGCCTTTGCCCTTATCCTGCTTCTGCCTGCGTGCGGGTTGCAGCCGCTTTATGCTACGCGGAGCATCAGCCAGACACTTAGCAGCGTTGAGCTTGCCCCAATTGAGGGCAAGGCTGGCTATCTGGTGCGTTCGGCGCTTGAGCAACGGCTCGGTAAGCCCGCTGGTGGGGCCGCGCGCTACCGGCTTCAGGTTGAGCTTGATGATCAGATCAACGGCTTTGGCGTCCGTCGCGACGATTCTGTTACGCGTGAACGGCGCATCTTGCGCGCGCGCTACCGCCTGATTGAAACTGACGGCGGCACGACAGTGCTTGATGCAACCGCCGGGTCAGATTCAGGGATTGATGTGGTTTCCTCCGAATATGCCGTGGTTGCGGCGGAAGAAACTGCGCTTGAACGGCTGACTGAAATCGTTTCGGATCAAATCGTTGCGCGCGTGGCGCTGTACGTCAAACGCAGCGAAGCCGCCCCGGACAAGAAGTGAAGGTCAACGCTGGGCAAATTGAGCGTGCGCTGGATTCCCCGCCTGACAACATTCGCCTCTATTTGCTCTACGGCCCTGATGAGGCCGGATCGCGCGCGCAGGCCAAGCGGCTTGAACGCGCGATGGGGCCGGGTGCGGAGCGCGTTGATCTTGATGGAGCAACGCTCAAAGGCGACCCCGCACGGCTTGCTGATGAAGCCGCATCGACGTCGCTGTTCGGGGACAAGCGCCATATCCGTCTAACGCTCTCCAGTGATGAGGCGATGGCTGCGATTGAGGCGCTGCTTGAGGCACCAGCTGCGGGTAATCCCGTGGTTGTGATCGCTGGCGCGCTTAAGCCAACTTCGGCCTTACTCAAACGCGCGCTTGCCGACGCGGCGGTGATGGCGTGTGCCAATTATCCGCTTGAGGGCGAAAATGCGGACAAGCTCGCAATAGCAATAGCAAGTGGTCTTGGCGTTCGTCTTTCCCCCGATGTCGCGCGCGCAATTGTTGGCGCGGCGGCAGGCGACCGTGCGGTGATGAGCCAAGAGCTCGAAAAGCTAGCGCTCTATCTTGATGCGGCGCCCGAACGGCCAACCGAGGCCGATATGGCTGCGTTTGACGCAATCAGTGCGGGCAATGGCGAGGGTGAGCTTTCGCGGCTGATCGACGCGGTGATGGACGGACAGCCTGCGCTTGTCGCGCGCGAGATGGCGGTGCTTGCAGAGGAAGGCGTGGACGGTATCGCGCTGATCCGCGCGATGAACAAGCGCGTGCAATTGCTCACCCGCTTTGCCGCCGAAGTCGCGAGCGGGCAATCGGTTGAAAATGTGATGGAACGCGCGGGCAAATCTTTGTTCTGGAAAGATAAAATGCCGGTTCAGCGGCAGCTTAAACGCTGGGCACCGGCACGTTTGGCGACAGCAGCTGACCGCTTGCTCGCCGCCGAACGCGCGATCAAAGCAGCGGGATCAGCAGGCACAATCTTCGCCGCATCCGAACTGATCACGCTTGCTAGGGTGGCACAGCGGCGGCGTTAGCTAGTGTTCACTGCTTCTACTTTTCACGCCCCGCAAAGATTTGCTCAGCTTGTCGGTGATCAGACAGTTTATCAACATCAATTGCGGCCTCGGCAAAGGGCAGCGCTACGGCGCGCGCATTAAGGCCTAGCCTTCGCCCAAGTGCAGCAATGCCATCGTGCAAACTGATCGTTCGCGTAATTGCCCGCAGAGCTATTAATGGCCCGAAATGCCAGAAGAGTTTGGACAACTGCTTGCGGTCTTTTTCAGCACTCACCCAAAGCGTGAGCGCTTTGCGTGCTGGTTCGCCCGATAGCGAAAACAAGTTCGCGCCGGACCATGCGCCGCCGCTGAGTTTAATCCATGTCCGCTTATTGTCGGGATAGGTAGCCAGGATAGTCGCGCGTTCAACCATACCGACTGCGACGTCAGTATCGCCGCTGGCTTCCAGAAAATGGGTGATCATATCGCGGGTTAACAAAGGATGATCGGCGGTGGTTACGAACAGCGGCCAAGCCGCTGCCTCAGTTCCGGCTACGGTTAAGATGCTTTGCGAAATGCCTGATTGGCTTTCAATATAAGTGAGGGCTGGATGATCGGGCAGCACTGCTCGAATGGCGTCGGGTTGTTGGCACAAAATCACGACCTTGCTGATGCCGGGAACGCTCAGAACCGTCTCAACCACGTGCGTTACCATTGGCCGACCACCAACTGGCACCAGCGCTTTGAATGTTTCACCAAAGGCATCTGCAAGCGGATCAATCCCTGGCCGCTGTCCGGCAAGGATAATCGCAGTCCAGCCTGTTTTTGCCTCTGTCATGATTTGGCCCTAGTCGTGCGACAGTAGTGATGCAATGTTTGACGATAGGGGTTTCAAGAGTGCGTGTTGCCGTTCTTTTCATCGGCGGAATGCACCAAGCGCTGCATATAGCGCCCGTAGCGGCGGCACTTGCTGCGCCTAAGGATATCGGTGTTTCTGCTTTCGTTGCAGATATGGCAGATGCAGAGGCGCTTTCGGTTTTGATGGTTCGGCTTAGCGCGAAGCCGCTCAATATCATCATCATGGCGCTGCCGTTTTGGCTTGAGTGGTTGGTTGGGCTGCCGGGCGTGAAACGTATCGCCAAAGTTACGCGCTTGCTTTTCTGGTGCCGCGATATTCGCCGCCATGATGCGATCCTCACCGCCGAACGCAGCTCTACCTTGCTCAAGCGCGTGCCAGGGCGGATGCCGCCGATGATTCATATTCCGCACGGTGCAGGTGATCGCGCCAAGGGGTTTGAGCCGCGTCTTGCGCTGTTCGATCATATCATCGTTGCCGGGCCGAAGGATCAGCGGCGGATGATCGCGCAAGGGCTTGTCGATGAGGCGCGTTGCAGCGTTTCGGGTGCGATTAAGGTGGCGGCGTGTCGACGGATGCAGTGCAATAGTGCGCCGCTATTTGCGAATGATCGCCCGGTTATACTCTATAATCCGCAT
Source organism: Sphingomonadales bacterium (assembly GCA_031418495.1). Classification (GTDB taxonomy): domain Bacteria; phylum Pseudomonadota; class Alphaproteobacteria; order Sphingomonadales; family Sphingomonadaceae; genus Aquisediminimonas. The sequence continues at coordinate 11,944 of JANOXQ010000092.1, read as the reverse complement.
TTCGATCATCGCCTTGGGTCATGGCCTGCGTTTGCAGAGCCACTCATTGATGCAGTGGTTGCGAGCGATCGCTATAATCTGATCGTCGCGCCGCATATCCGCATGTTTGAAATGGCGAGCGAGGCAGAGCGCGATGTCTGGCGGCAGCGCGCGGTTGCCGGACGGGTGATCGTTGATCTCGACTCTGAACGGTTGAACGACATGAGCTACACCAGCGCGGCGGATATCTATGTCGGAGATGTCAGCAGTCAGGTCTATGAATTTCTAACCATCGCCAAGCCCTGTATTTTTATTGATGCGCATGGTGCCGCTTGGCAGGATAATCCCGATTATGCGATGTGGCAGTTTGGCCCTGTGTGTTCAGACATTCGGCAGATTATCGACGCGCTTGATCATGCCACGGAACGCCACGGCGACTATATCGCGGTGCAGCACCACATGGTCGCCGATGCGCTTGGCGATAGTGGGGATCAAGCGGCTGAGATCGCGGCAAAGCAATTGGTAGAGGCGGTGGACGCGCTCAACCGTTCCGTTTGAACGGCGCCATCTCACCAAGGAAAGCAATTTCGCGGTCAACCGCGTGACGTTCACGCACCAGAAAATCATCGATGGCCGAACGGAAGCCGGGGTCAGCGATATAGTGCGCTGACCATGTCGTAACGGGCACATAGCCGCGCGCGAGCTTATGCTCACCCTGCGCACCGGCTTCAACCCGCGCAAGCCCGCGCGCAATCGCGGCATCAATCGCCTGATAATAGCAAAGCTCAAAGTGGAGGAAGGGCACATCCTCGCGGCATCCCCAATAACGGCCATAGAGCGCGTCACCGCCAATAAAGTTGAGTGCACCTGCGATTGGTTTGCCGTCGCGCAGCGCGAGGATCAGCAGCAGCGTATCGCGCATTGTTTCACCGATTTGGGTGAAGAAAGCGCGGGTGAGGTAAGGCTGCCCCCATTTGCGTGCGCCGGTATCCTGATAGAAATACCAGAAGGCATCCCAATGCGCCTCACTAATCTCGCTGCCTGAGAGATGAACAATCTCAAGCCCCAGCTGCGCTGCGGCGCGCTCCTTGCGGATTGCCTTGCGTTTGCGAGAGGCGAGGGCATTCAGGAAGTCGTCGAAGCTGGCATAGCCGTCATTCGCCCAATGAAACTGCGTACCTGCGCGCAACAGCCAGCCAGCGGCCTCAAACCGGTGACAGTCACGTTTGTCGATGAAGGTCGCATGTGCCGATGAAAGGTTATGCTTTTCAACCACCGCCTCCACACCCCTGATCAGCGCAGCGGCAACGCCGTCATCATCGGTCAGCAAGCGCGGCCCCGGCACTGGCGAAAAGGGCACTGCAATTTGGAGCTTAGGATAATAGCGCTCACCCGCGCGCGTATACGCATCAGCCCAGCTATGATCGAAAACATATTCGCCCTGGCTGTGGCTCTTGGCATAGGCTGGAGCCGCTCCAGCAAGGTTGCCATCAGCATCTTCGATGATAATCGGCAGGGGTTGCCAGCCCGCCTTTGCGGTCGCGCTGCCCGAGGTTTCGAGCGCCGCCAGAAACGCGTGGCTGACGAATGGGTTATTGGCCCCAGCACAACGATCCCATGACGCGGCGTTGATTTCGGCAACGCCGTTTTCAAGCCTGACCGTAACTGCATCCGGCGGAGGCGCTGTCATCCGGGCAGTGCCACCGGCTTTTCATAAATTATTTCATCGGCATGGGCGAAGGCGGTGCGCTCCTGCTGCGCTGTCCGCACCGTCCATGTCAGCAGCTTTAGGCCGCGACTATGTTGACCAGAGGCAAAGGGCGATGGCAAATCACGAATATCATAGGCAAGGAAATCAGGCTTCACCGTCCAGAGTGCAACACGCCGTTCAAGCTCTCGCTTAAATCGCGCGAACCGTGTTTCTGGCCCTTGTTCGGTAATGGCAAGCCCGCGCACAAAGCGCGGCGCATGGTTGCGGAACCAGCGGCCAACCGCTGGATTGAAGGACATGATTGCGACATTGCCCGAATAGCCCTCAAGCGCGCGGCGGACGCCAAGGCAAAGCACGCCGACCAGCGGGCTGGTGCTTTTGATTTCAATCAAGATTGGCACGCGTCCGGCAACCAGCGCAAGGATTTCGGCAAGGCGGGGGATCGTTTCATGGCTGCCCCGCAGGCGAATTTGGTCAAGTTGATTGGCTGAACGCGTAGCGAATACGCCATGTTCATGTGTCAGCCGGTCAAGCATAACATCATGAAACACAAACGCCTCGCCCTCGCGCGCGGCTTGAACATCGAATTCAATCCCATGCCCTGCGGCAATCGCTGCGGTAAAAGCCGCACGGCTATTTTCAGGGCAATCAGTGCCGTGAAGGCCACGATGGGCATAGGGCTGCGCCGAGAGGAAGGCCACGCGCCTTGCCTCTGGCGGCGGCGCGATCAGCCGATCAAAGGGGACGAACAGCGACGATTGCATCAATTTCGACCGCAGCACCAAGCGGCAAGGCAGGCACCCCAACTGCTGCGCGCGCATGGCGACCGGCATCGCCAAATATCTCGACCATCAGCGTTGACGCGCCGTCCCCCACCTTTGGCTGCTCAGTAAAGCGCGCATCCGAATTGACGAAGATGTTTAGCTTTATAATCCGCTCTACGCGTTCCAGATCGCCGAGCGCTGCCTTGATTTGGGCGAGCAGCATAATCGCACAGGCGCGCGCGGCCTCACGGCCGGTCTCAACCGTGATATCATCACCAAGCCTGCCAACCATCACATGGCCGTCTTTGAATGGCAATTGTCCCGAAACGAACAGCATCCCACCCACTTCAACCGTGGGCACATAGGCCGCAACCGGAGCCGCAGGCGTTGGCAGTGTAATGCCAAGGTGCATCAGCCGGTGTTCTATAGGTTCTTGGCCCTTCGCGATCATAGCGGCACTCCTTCAAAACGATCCATAATCCATTGTGTGGCATCGTGCCAGCGGTCGATACGAGCATGGGCCGCGCGCGGCGTCTTGATTTGGGTCGCTACGCGCGGTTCACCGACCATGTGGAGGCGCATGACATCAGGCACTTCCTTGGCGACTGAGATATGCTGATGCGCCAGATCATCGACGAATACCGTCACGCTTGGCTGATACTTCGCGACGATCTGTGCGAGCAATTCGCCTTTGCCGCCTTGATTGGTATAAACCGGCACATCAATCCCGAGGATTCGCAATTGTTCCGCACGGGCATCGCGGACATCATCGGTAAGGTTGGTCAGCACAACGACATCGGCGTGCGCGCCAAGATGTTTGATCGCCGAAACCGCGCCATCAATTGGTTTCTGGCGGTGCATCTCGGTTTCAAAAAAGCCGCGTAGGAAGGGCAATACCCGCTCCTGTTCAAGCGGATCGCCAGTTAACTTGCAGCGCATCGCATTGAGATAACCGCCGGTGACTGGATCAAACAGCGTATCGACATCAAAATGAACATCATGCGCCTCATCAAGCCACTGCGCAAAAGGCACAACCATATAAAGCAAGACTTCATCACAGTCGCTGATCAGCAGCGGGCGGCTCATGCGTTCAACCTTTCTTGGGCGGCGATCAATTGTTGGGGCTTCACTCCAAGCGCCTCGGCACATGCGATGAGATCGGGTTCGTGCGATTCGAGAAAGGCGAGAACAGCGCCGAGCATCGCAGGGTCGCCAATGCGCGCGCGAATACCTTCAGGCTCAAGCCCGGTGAGGGCAAGCAAGCGGCTAGCGCGCGAATCATCCCCAAGCGTCCAGGCAAGCGCCTGAAGCGCGAGTGCGCTTGCATCATCAATTGTATCACGCGCATTCATCGCCTAGATCAGCTCCAGCAAAACAAGGATCAAGCGCGTGGCAAAAAGGGTGCTCGTTGTCGAGGACAATGAACTGAATTTGAAACTCTTTTGTGATTTGCTTCGCGCGCATGGCCATGAAACCGAAGGTGTGCGCGATGCGCGCGATGCAATCGAGCGTGCAACGCTGTTCGCGCCGGAGATTATCGTGATGGATATTCAGATGCCGCATATCAGCGGGCTTGAGCTGATTGAAGCGATCCGGCGCGATGTCGTATTGCGGCGCACGCCGGTCATGGCCGTCACCGCCTATGCCGGCAAAGGTGACGAAGAACGCATCCGCGAGGCCGGAGCTGACGCATACGTCAGCAAACCGATATCACTGATGCGTTTTATGGAAGTGATTGGTGAGCTTGGTGCCATCGCCGAATCCCGCGCGATGGTGTGAAAACCGATCTTACTTGATCTTGGTTTCCTTGAACTCGACATGCTTGCGCACGACGGGATCATATTTTTTGAACGACAGCTTCTCAGTCTGCGTGCGTGGGTTTTTCTTGGTGACATAGAAAAAGCCAGTGTCCGCCGTGCTGGCGAGCTTGATCTTGACGGTAGTTGGCTTAGCCATTTGCCTGAAACCTTATACGTAAAAATGGAATCGCGTTTGTTGCGCGGAAGTCGCGGGCTATTAGGATATGGGGGCATAATGTCAAGCGCTTGCGCTTCGATCATTGCACCCGGTTGAATCGAAGCGTTTCGCACGCAAACGCAAACGCGCAGATTTTTACCGCCATCGCGTTAGCGCTGGATTGCTTGATCCTTGTGCCAAAGCTGCTGCCGTCCGCAATATATTTTCCGGCCCAGCCTTTTTTGCCGTTGGCGCGAATATCACGGATAACCGTTTGGCCAAGCTGGCTTGGGTCGCCAGGCTGGAGCTTTTCAGCAATCATTGTTCCACAAAAATTCGCACCACACGGCGCTATTCGAACAGTCGCCGCCCCATCATCCTGAACCCACACGCCTGCCAAGGGCGAGGTGGCGCCGTTCTGTGCAGCGGCGGGACTGATGGCAAGCAGAGCAACTATCGTTGAGAGAATGAATGTACGCATGTTAAATCCTTTCAAATTTGCTTTGAGATGAGTTTGCATCGCTTGTGAGTATGGAGAGTGTGCGAAGATTTTCAGGAGTCTGTGTCGGCTTCGCTGCAAAAAATTTATCATAGCGTGCCTCAAAATCTTTGAACTCGGTGCCGCACAGCTTGTCCCACCAGCGGAAGTAGAGACCGTAATTGCCGCCAACCATTTGATGGTGGAGATAATGGTGCATCGCTGGCGTTTTCCAGCGCAGCAGTGGAATGCGGTTCCAGCGTGCAGGATAAAGCTCATAACCAAGATGACCGATGACGTTGAACAGAATATTGCCAAGGCCAAACGCTGCGACTGCCGCAGGATGCCAAGGCATCAGCATGAGAAAGGGGATGAAAACTAGGCCACCCATGCCAATAATGATCGTTTCGACAGGATGAAATGAATAGGATGTAAAAGGCGTAGGATCGACGCTTTCATGGTGGACGCGGTGGAAACGTTCAAACATCGTCCGGTGATGAAGCATCCTGTGCGTCCAATAAAAATAAGTGTCATCAATCACGAACAGCAAAAAGGTTGTGAAGATGAGATAGGGCCAGCCATGCGTGCCAATATCAGTGTACATCATCGCCGCTTCGGCTTGCGCGCTGAAGGTCAACCAGATGCCAACGGCCATAAAAGTAAATTGCGCGCTTGTGCTGAACATAATCTCGCGCGCGACTTGACTGGGCTTTGGCCAGCGCTTGCGGGCGAGCAGGCGCGGCTTGATCCAACGGTGAAGCACAGCGCGGAACAGCAAAAAGAAACCAACCGCATAGCCAAGATATTCAAGCATTGCCCCGCCAATCGAGTCGCGCAAAAGCTCGGTAAATGGCAACTGCATCACCGCCGGGTGCATCGCAATTGCACCAACAGCAAAGCCAGCAGCGAGTGAAGGCACCCAAATCGGGGTTCGGGAAAGTTTGAGAAATTTCATTGTAACCACGGCCAATCTCCATTCATTGGCAAGGATCACCAATAATTTTGGAGATTTTGTGGAGGCAAGGGGCAGGGCGTATGGAGTAGTAACGCCTGAAATCTGAGCGATCCCTCCACAGTTTCTCAACATTGATGATTAAACTAAGGTAGGGGCTATTGAGGGGTTGATCGTGGATAATGCATTAATATTGGTTGCTGAGGATGAGCCAGAGATTGCTCAGATACTCACCTCATATCTTGAGCGAGATGGCTTTCGCACGGTCACGGCTGCTGATGGTGAGACTGCCCTCATGCACCATCTAATGCTCAAGCCTGACCTTGTTTTGCTTGATGTGCAAATGCCAAAGCGTGACGGTTTTGCTGTGCTCGCCGAACTTCGGCAGCGCGGCAATACCCCGGTCATAATGGCCACTGCGCGCGCCGAGGATCTCGATAAGCTCTCCGCTTTGCGGATCGGTGCGGATGATTATGTGGTGAAGCCATTCAATCCCGCTGAAGTAGTTGCGCGCGTAAAGGCGGTTTTGCGGCGGACGAATGGCATCGAGGACCCTTCTATTATCCGCTACGGCGCGGTTGAGGTTGATATATCAAGCTATATCGCTTCGGTCGTCACTTCGGCTGGGCCAACCGCGCTTGATTTGACACTGACCGAATACCGCTTGCTTGCCCATATGGCGCGCAGTCCACGTAAGGTGTTTACGCGCGGCGAACTGGTTGATGCTTGCCTGCCCGAGGGCGATGCACTTGAACGTACGGTTGATAGTCATGTCAGCAATTTGCGACGTAAACTTGATCAGGCGGGTGCATCAGGGCTTTGCATCGTTGTACGCGGCGTTGGCTATAGATTGGCAAGCGCATGATCGGCGGGTTGCGCCGCTGGCTACGTCTGCGTCGCCGATGGCCGTTAACGCGCCAGATTGCGATCGTTTTTACCGCGCTGATGATTGGCAATGCAGTTTTGATTTCGACTGCGCTCGACTATTGGAGTGATTACGCTATCGCACGGGAACTTGAATCTATGTCTCCGATGGCACAACGTGCTTACGATGCCTTTAATAAAGGCCGCATCATCAGCGGCAAAGATTTGAAGACGCTGAATGACGAATTCAAACCTATTGAGGCCAGCTTAAATAACGAGATTGATACAGCGCTTTATGGGATGATTGGGGTGGCTGGCCTCATTACAATGGGGCTTGGCTATCTATTTTTAGGACGTTTGGGGCGCGGCCTGAGTAGCGTTGCGATGGCTGCGCGGCGTATCGCTGACGGCGATCTGAGCGCGCGGGCTACCCATGTCGGCTTTGCGTCGCGTGAAGAAACCCAACTGATGGGGGATTTCAACACCATGTCATCCGCGCTGCAACGCGCCGAACGTGAACTAGCCGAAAGCACAGCTTCAATTGCGCATGAGCTGCGAACACCGCTCACCATCCTGCGCGGTCGGCTGCACGGCATTGCGGACGGCGTATTCGCACTTGAGTCGAAGGAAGTTGAGGGTCTGCTTTATCAGGTAGAGGGGCTTAGCCGGTTGGTTGATGATCTGCAGACGCTGAGTTTGGCCAAGGCCCAGCGGATGATTCTTGATCGTGCTGATACCGATTTGGCGGAAGAAGTGCGGCGCGTGCTCGCCGCGACGCAACCAGACCTTGAGGCTTCCGGGCTTGAACCCGTGATTGATCTCGCGCCTACCAAGCTCCACGCCGATGGCGCACGCCTACGCCAGATATTGGGTGCGGTGCTGGCCAATGCTCGCCGTTATGCTCCAGACAGTGGAATATTGCGGATTACCACGCGCGAAGACGGCCCATTTGCTGTGCTTGAAGTAATCGACAACGGGCCGGGTTTACAAAGTGGGGGCGAAGATTTGGCGTTTGATCGCTTCTGGCGCGGCGAAGTCTCGAGGAACCGCCATACGGGTGGATCGGGTCTTGGGCTGGCGGTAGTGCGCGTCATTGTTGAGACGCATGGTGGCACCGCGACGCTACGCAATCATACGGGGGGTGGCGCGATTTTCACCATGCGCCTGCCATGTGATGAACCGCTGCACATGATCTCAACACTCAACTAATACCCACTCCATTAATGGGCCTCATATCCTCATCATTGGTTGGCGCGTCGCTTGCCAAATCCAGATGAGGAATATTGTTATGAGTTCGCTGTACCGTTATTATATCGCCGCGTTTCTTACGCTCCCGACCGTTGCTCAGGCGCAGGATGCAGACCGTTCACCCTTCGCAGGCCCACACGTGACTATCGAGGCTGTTCGCGACTCAAACGAAGCCGAACAGCCCGGCAGTCTCAAATCAGCCAAGGGTAAGGATCGTTCGGGCATCGCAGTGCGCGGTGCGGCTGGCTATGATGTCGCAGTTGGCGGTATTGGCGTGATCGGCGTTGAAGCAGGGATCGGCACTGGTGGGAAAACCATCAAACAGCGTTCACTCGCAGCCGTTGGCCAGTATAATGTTAATCCGGGTCTCACCTATGATGTGACCGCACGGGCTGGTTTTACGCCAACCCCTAACATCTTGATTTACGGTCGCGGTGGTTACCGTTGGCTGCGTACCGAACAGTCAATTATGGGCCAAGTGACCGGCAATCGTAGCTTCAAACGCACGGAAAAAGGGCTAACTTACGGTGGCGGGCTTGAGTTTGCAGTGTCAGAAAATCTATCACTGCGCGGTGAGTTCAACCGCACCAAATATTCAAAGGATTTGCGCCAGAACAAGATTTCGCTTGGTGCATCCATTCGATTCTAAGCCGTCTTTACGCAAAACCAATTGGCCATCGTCCCATAGTAGGGGCGGTGGCCAATGCCATTATTACATATTGAAAGTTGGGGGTTTCTGTTGCCCGGCACCCCCAGGCCGCTGGAATCTGATTCTGTTGCCCGGCTCAGCCCAGCCGCGTTATGAAGGTTAACCTTAGGCCGTTAAGCCTTGGGGTTAAGCTGCAATGGCAAGTGCTTCGTTATCGTTTGCACTTATGAGTTTGATCCATTTTACGGCTTAATCGTGCCGGGCAAAAAAACCGCTTTTCAACACACGTCGATCCTAGTTCGGCCCCGTCAGAACCTGCGTTTCCGCATGTTTTGGTGGAGCCGCCGGGTACCGCCCCCGGGTCCGCTGCATCTATTGCACGGCATCATTTATCGCCATAGCCAGACGAATCTAGCACAACCTATATAGTCGCTTGTTCCTTAATGAACAAGGTGCACCCACGGGGGTTGTCCAAATCTCTACTAATGACTAGGGGGATTGGCCATGTTGACACAGCGTTCGCGTTACGGCCTTCGCGCCATGCTCCTCATTGCAAGTGATCCGGCTGGCAACCCGCCCGTGCCGATGAGCCGGATTGCTAGCGAAGCGCAAATTCCCCGCAAATTCCTCGAAATCATCCTATCCGAGCTCAAAAACGCCAACCTAGTGGTGAGTACGCGCGGCAAGCATGGCGGCTTTAAGCTCGCACGGCCAGCGCATTTGATCTCGCTTGGCGATATCATCCGGGTAATCGAAGGGCCGCTCGCACTCGTCCCCTGCGTCAGCCGCACCGCCTACAAACGGTGTAAAGATTGTCACGATGAAGATGCTTGCGCGATCCGGCGCGCGATGATGATCGTGCGCGATGATACGGCACGGATTCTTGACGGCACGAGCCTTGCCGCCGCGACAGAAGAATCCCGCGCGGCGGCGTAAGGCCTTTTACTTTTTAAGCGAATCGCTAATTTCGCGGAGCAGCAGAATATCTTCAGGTGTGCCAGCATCATCGGCACGCTTCATCATTTTGTTTGCTGAGCGCACAATCATGAAAATCACAAACGCCAAAATCAGGAAATTGATCAGCGCTGTGATGAAATTGCCATAAGCAAATACGCCGACATTAGCCGCCTTCATCGCCTCAAGCGTATTTGCGGTTCCTTCGGGCACAGCACCTAACGCGATGAACTTATTGGAAAAATCGACGCCGCCTCCGGTCAGCAGACCAATAACCGGCATCAGCAAATCGTCGGTGAACGACGCAATGATCTTGCCAAACGCAGCCCCGATCAACACACCAACGGCGAGATCGAGAACATTCCCCTTATTAACAAATGCCTTAAACTCTTCAAACATGGTTTACCCTCCATTATTATAGGCGAGTCGAAACTGTCAGAATTGTCGAGAATTGCAAGCATATTGCGGTTGGCTTCAGGACACCCTATCTCTCCCTTGTCATTCCAACGGGAGCTTGCCTGATATGTCACTGCGTCGTTCAACCCTTGCCCTGCTCGCGCCATTTGCAGCGCTTTCGCTCTCTGCCTGCGGCGTCAACAGCGTTCCAACGGCTGAAGAAAATGCCAAGGCGAAATGGGCCAATGTTCAGGCCGATTATCAGCGCCGGGCCGATCTCATCCCCAATCTGGTTGAAACCGTCAAAGGCTTTGCCAAGCAGGAGCAGGGTACGCTGACCGCCGTCGTCGAAGCGCGCGCCAAGGCGACCTCGGTTCAGCTCAATGCCGGTGATTTGAGTGACCCTGCCAAGGTTGCAGCGTTCCAGACGGCTCAATCACAGTTAAGCGGCTCGCTTGGCCGTTTGCTTGCCACGGTCGAAGCCTATCCAGACCTTAAGTCGAACGCCAATTTCTTGGCCCTTCAATCGCAGCTTGAAGGCACCGAAAACCGCATCAACATTTCGACCAAAGATTATAACGAGGCAGTGCAATCGTATAACACCACGATTCGCACTTTCCCCGATGCGATTGGCGCGAAGATTTTCTACGGTGCGAAACCAATGGAAACCTTCAAGGCAACCGCGCCCAATGCTGATCGCGCACCAACGGTGAAGTTTTAAGGAAAGGCGCAGCCCTTGTTCGTATCTGTCATTCCCGCGCAGGCGGGAATCTATAATCTCCGAATGTTTGAGTTTATGGATTCCCGCCTGCGCGGGAATGGCATTTTGAGGTGGTTCTTGGTAGTTTTGCTGGCATTTTTTGCTGAGTTCCCCGCATACGCCCAGAGCTTCCCAATGCTCACAGGCCGCGTCGTTGATGCCGCGAACATCATTCCTGACGCCGAAGAGGCCGCGCTGGACGCCAAGCTCAAAGCGCTTGAAGATACAACCGACCGACAGTTGGTGGTGGCGACGATCCCAAGCCTCGAAGGTTATCCGATTGACGATTATGGCTACCGCCTTGGCCGGGCGTGGGGGATTGGCAAGAAAGAGACGGACAATGGCGCAGTGCTGATTGTTGCGCCCAATGACCGCAAGGTACGCGTTGAGGTGGGTTATGGGCTTGAACCAATCCTGACTGATGCGTGGTCAAGCGTGCTGATCAATACAACGATCTTACCGCAATTTAAGGCGGGCAATTATCCCGGTGGCATAGCGGCAGGGGCTGATGCTTTGATAAGCCAGCTTCAGTTGCCACCTGAGGAAGCTGCAAAACGCGCGGCCCAAACCACCAAGCAATCTTCACGCAAAAGCGGTGTCAGCCTCGGCGATGTGATTTTCTGGCTCGTCATCTTCTTCTTTTTCATCCTCCCGATGCTCCGCTCCATGTTTGGCGGCAAACGCGGGCGGCGGCACGGCAGCGGCCCGATCATCATTTGGGGCGGTGGCAACGACGATGACTGGGGCGGCGGAGGCGGCTGGGGTGGGGGCGGCGGCTTTGGCGGCGGCGGTGGTTTTTCGGGCGGTGGCGGCGGCTTTGGCGGCGGCGGCGCATCGGGGGGATGGTGATGGCACACAAACTTTCACTTTCTGCAGGTGATCATGTCCGCGTCAGTGCGGCGGTTCACAAAGCTGAACAGGATACAGCCGGTGAGATTGTTACAATCACGGCTGAAGCGTCGGATAGTTATGATGATATCGCGCTATGGTGGGCGATTGGCACAGCGGTGATTGCGGTGGCGACGCTCGCGGCGTTTCCCGGATTTTACGCCAATTTGCTTGGGCTGATGAGTAATGGTTGGGGCGCAGAGCTTACGGTCGCGGTGGCGCTTGAACTTGCGCTCGCGTTGCTCGTCCTGATCTTTGCGGTTGTGCGGCTGACGCTCAATTACCGCCCGCTCCGCTTTGCGCTGACCCCGCGTATCATCCGGGCGCAGCGGGTACGAGCGCGCG
>JANOXQ010000091.1:0-24204 GCA_031418495.1 Sphingomonadales bacterium | reverse complement strand
CTAGTACGCTTTGACTCTCCCGAGTGAATTAATTGGAAAGGGGATTATTATGCGGAAGCTAGCCGTTGTTATGGCACTTGCCTCAACTGCGATTGCCACACCGGCGCTCGCGCGCGACGATGCTTGGTACATTGGTGTTACTGGTGGGCCATCAATCGTTGAAGATATTGATCTGGATATTGGTGGATCACCAAATGCCGGCAGCGTCGAACACAAAGTTGGACACGAAGCCAGCGGCATTATCGGTTATGATTTTGGCGGTTTCCGTCTTGAAGCCGATATTGGTTACAAACAGGCCGGTATTGATGGTTACTCATCAAGTGTAACTACGCCAGTGACGACGCCCTCAGGCATGACTGCAAACTTGCCCCCGCAGACCTTCCCAACGGCTGGTGGTGACACCAACGTGTTGAGCTTTATGCTCAATGGTTTGCTTGATTTTGGTGATGATGAAGGCATTCATGGCTTCTTCGGTGGCGGTGTTGGCGTGGCGCGCACAAAGCTTAACCTTCGGCTGAACACAAATGGTGCGGGATCGCTTAACGATTCCGACACAGGTTTTGCTTATCAGGGTTTGGCTGGGGTTCTTGCTCCAATCACTGACAACATCGATATTGGTCTGAAGTATCGTTATTTTAATGCCAATGGCATTGATCTTGTCGACCGCGTTGGACGCAACATTGAAACTGATTATCGTTCGCACAGCCTGCTGGGCACGATTATCTATAACTTTGGTGAGAAGGAAGAAGCGGCTCCTCCGCCTCCACCACCTCCACCACCTCCTCCTCCGCCACCAGCCCCACCCGAGCCACCAATGGCTGAAAAGCCAGCATGTGCTCCTGGGCCATATATTGTGTTCTTTGACTTTGATAAGTCAGATATCACAGCCGAAGCATCGTCGATCCTCGATAATGCCGTTGGTGCCTACGGCAACTGTGGTCAGGCTCAGGTTATGCTTGCTGGTCACGCTGATAAGTCGGGCGGTCTTGCCTACAACGTTGGCCTGTCCGAGCGTCGCAACGCTTCGGTTCGCGCCTATCTTGAAGGTCGCGGCATCCCCGGTGGTGTTGTTAGCACGCAAGCCTTCGGTGAAAGCGCTCCACGCGTTGAAACCGCAGACGGCGTTCGTGAACTTCAAAACCGTCGTGTGGAAATCACATACGGCCCGGGTTCAGGCATGTAAGCCATTTGATCCTTTTGGATTAAACGTGAAGAGCCGGTCGCAAGATCGGCTCTTTTCGTTTGTGCGGGGTGCGTGAGTACCGCTATTTGCGGCTCAGTAGTTTAGGACGTGTCATATATGAAAATTGCGATGATCGGTGCGGGCTATGTTGGCCTTGTGTCGGGGGCCTGTTTCTCCGATTTTGGCCATGATGTGGTTTGTGTTGATCTGGATCAGAGCAAAATCGATGCGCTGAATGGCGGCGTCATGCCGATTTTTGAGCCTGGACTTGATGCATTGGTGAAAACTAATGTTGATGCGGGACGATTATCCTTTTCAACCCAACTCGCGTCTGCCGTTAGCGATGCCGACGTGGTGTTTATCGCAGTAGGCACACCCTCTAGGCGCGGTGACGGCCATGCTGATCTGAGCTACGTCTATCAGGCGACACGCGATATCGCCGCCGCTGCCACCAAACGGCTGGTGGTTATTACCAAATCAACTGTACCCGTCGGCACGGGTGACGAGGTTGAGCGCATCCTGAGAGAGGCCGCGCCCGCGCTTGAGTGGGCCGTCGTTTCAAACCCCGAATTCTTGCGCGAGGGCGCCGCGATTGGCGATTTCAAACGACCTGATCGGATTGTGATCGGCACTGAGGATGAGCGCGCGCGTAGCGTGATGCGCGATATTTATCGCCCGCTGTTCCTCAACCAAGCGCCGATCCTCTTCACCGCGCGGCGCACCGCTGAGCTGATCAAATATGCCGCCAACGCGTTCCTGGCGACCAAAATCACCTTCATCAATGAAATGGCGGATCTGTGTGAAGTCGTTGGCGCTAACGTGCAGGATGTCGCACGCGGGATTGGGCTTGATAACCGTATTGGTTCTAAATTCCTCCATGCTGGCCCCGGCTATGGCGGCTCATGTTTCCCCAAGGATACGCTCGCACTGCTCAAGACCGCCGAGGATTTTGACTCGCCCGTCCGCATTGTCGAAGCAGTGGTGAAAGCCAATGACAGCCGCAAGCGCGCGATGGGGCGCAAGATTATCACCGCGATGGGCGGCGATGCGCGCGGAAAAACGGTTGGTTTGCTTGGGCTTACGTTCAAGCCAAATACTGATGACATGCGCGATGCACCTTCGCTCGCGATTGTGCAGGCGCTGATCGACGGCGGCGCAAATGTGCGTGCGTTTGATCCTGAGGGGATGGATGTCGCGCGCGCCATGATGCCCGGCGTCGAATTTGTCAGCAGCGCTTACGGTGTTGCGCAAGACGCCGATGCCGTCGCGATTGTAACCGAATGGGATGCTTTTCGCGCGCTTGATCTTGAACGATTGGGTGCGCTGATGCGGACACGCTGTCTGGTTGACCTGCGCAATATCTACCAACCAGAGGACGCCGCACAGGCTGGCTTTGCGTATACGTCGGTCGGACGAGGCTAAGCTGCCGCCGCGACAATATCTGCCCAACCAGCCTCGTCAATCACTTCGATGCCAAGTTCACTGGCCTTTTTGAGCTTAGATCCAGCCCCCGGCCCAGCCACAAGCAAGTCAGTCTTGGCGCTGACTGAACCAGCGGTTTTCGCGCCAAGCGCCTCGGCCTGCGCCTTGGCCTCATCGCGGCTCATCGTTTCGAGGCTACCGGTGAAGACTACGGTCTTACCACTGACCGAAGATGCGCGGACGTTAGACACATAGGCGGGCGGGCTTGCTTCGCTAAGCAGATCGTCCCAGACATCGCGGTTATGCGCTTCATGGAAAAAATCGATGAGCGCCTCGGCGACTACCGGCCCGATGCCGTCAACCTGGGTCAGCTCTTCAGCCGCACTTTCGCGTTGCGCCATATCGGCCACTGCCTCAACGCTGCCGAAGGCCCGCACAAGATCCTTTGATGTGCCCGCGCCAACATGGCGGATGCCAAGCCCGAACAGGAACTTAATCGGATCGGGGGCGCGTTTGGCTTCAATCGCGGCGATCAGATTATCGACCGATTTTTCTTTCCAGCCCTCACGGCCAAGAATTTCGCTACGGCGCGCTTTCAAGCGGAAGATGTCTGCTGGGCTGTGAAGCCAGCCAGCTACGAAAAATTCCTCTATCGTCTTTTCGCCAAGTCCCTCAATATCAAGCGCGCCGCGACTGACGAAATGCTTCAGCCGCTCAATCCGTTGTGCAGGGCAGATCAGCCCGCCGGTGCAGCGGACATCGACCTCGCCCTCCTCGGCAATCGCTTCGGAGCCGCATTCCGGGCAATGATCGGGGAATGTGAAGGCGTCGCGTACCTCGTCCGCACTCAGCACGCGGACAATCTGGGGGATGACATCGCCCGCGCGCTGTACGACCACTTGGTCGCCGGGTCGCACGCCGAGGCGCGCAATTTCATCGCGGTTATGGAGCGTGACGTTTGAGACGACGACCCCGCCAACGGTCACCGGCTGGAGCCGCCCGACAGGCGTAAGCTTGCCCGTGCGCCCGACCTGAATATCGATGCTGATGAGTGTCGTCTGCGCTTGTTCGGCAGGGAATTTATGCGCGATGGCCCAGCGCGGTGCCTTTGCGACAAAGCCAAGCCGCGCCTGCCAATCGAGCCGATTAACCTTATACACCACACCGTCAATATCGAATGGCAGATCGGCGCGCGCGGCTTCAATGCTACTGTAATGCGCGATGAGGGCATCGACCGAATCGACCTGAACCAGCGCGTCCGACACCGGCAGCCCCCAAGCGGCAATCGCGCGCATGACGCCATATTGGCTCTCACTGGGCAGCGCCGAAACCTCACCCCAACCATGCGCCAGAAAGCGCAGAGGCCGCGCGGCGGTGACGCTTGTGTCTTTTTGGCGGAGCGAGCCAGCAGCGGCATTTCGCGGATTGGCGAACAGTTTTTCGCCAGCCGCCTCTTGGGCCACATTGAGCGCGTCGAAATCGGACTTAGCCATATAGACTTCGCCGCGAATTTCGAAGATGTCTGGCGCACTGCCTTTGAGCGTTTGCGGGATATCCCCAATCGTCCCGACATTAGCGGTCACATCCTCACCCACCGCGCCGTCGCCGCGTGTGGCGGCCTGCACCAGTACGCCCTTTTCATAACGCAGCGCGCACGACAGCCCGTCAATTTTTGGCTCGGCGGTGAGCGTGACGGGCGCATCCTCGGCAAGGTTCAAAAATCGCCGCACCCGCCCGATGAAATCGGCAATATCGCCGTCAGTAAAACCATTGTCGAGGCTGAGCATCGGCTTGGCATGGGTGATTTTGGAGAGATGCGAAGCCGGGGCCGCGCCGACCACTTTGTTCGGACTATCGGTGCGCACAAGATGCGGAAATTCGGCCTCAAGCGCGTTGTTGCGGCGGACGAGCGCATCATATTCGGCGTCGCTAATCTCGGGCGCATCATCGGTGTGGTAACGCGCGTTATGATACGCAATCGCCTTGGCCAGACGCATCAATTCATTGGCGGCTTCGGCTTGGGTCATAAGTTAGTTTGAAGACTTTATCTCATCACCGGGAAGCGGCGGCCGCTCTGGTGCCTTGGCGAGAACAGCAAGTGCGGCCTCAACATTCCCGCGTGCCGCACGGCGTTCGATATAGTCAAACGCGTGCATTTCGCCGACCTTCTGGGCGATAATTGAGCCAAGAAACTGGTTAAGCGACGCGCCATTCTTCGCAGCTAATTCCTTTGCTGCTGACATGACATGATCAGGCAGGCGTAGCGGATAATTTGTCATAACCGACCTCCAATCAGGCTAGCGAGAAATGCTCCCAGTTGCATAATATCAATTCCGGACTGCGTTTTAACAATCGAAAAATCACGCACATTCATCGTCACAATCGTCTGCGCTTGCGATTGAAGCGCGCATTCAAGCACCATATCATCATCGGCATCCTTCAGTTTCGGCCGGATGTTCGTTGTGATTGGTGCAGCCAGTGTTGCAACGCTCAGTAAAGCATCAAGCAGATCATCAAGCTCATGCATAGTTGCCCAACTTGCCTCACGCATTTTAGTTCGTTTCAATACATCCTCATATTCGAGTGCAAGCGCCACAGAGACGGCGATCTGAATTTCACCGCGCAATGCCATCGTCAATATCTTGTTTGACGCACCAGTTTTTGACCACAGCGCCGCAACAAGAATATTTGTATCGATTACGATCATGACGTCTTATATAACGTCAATCTGGTTCGTGCAACAGGATCATATGATCCTCATAAACGGGCTTGTTGCAAGCACCAAGCACGAGATCAAAAGATACCAACCGGCGGCGCGCCAACGCGGCGTATAAGCAAATCGCCACGCGATCTTTGCGTTCTTGATGCCTAAAAATAGCGCGAATGGCACCCACATCATAGACAGCCCTTCCTGCCAATCAATGTCGTTACCCTTCAACGAAAGGACGCAGACAAATCCGAACAGGATGAGCATTCCGCAGCCCGCACATGCAATTGCGAAGAATATTGCGCTGATGAGAAGTGCGCCAGTCGTCGGTCGCACTGGCATATTGGCGATTTCGGCTTCGGCTTGGGTCGTCAAAGCCCCTCCCCTTTAGGGGAGGGGTTGGGGTGGGGCCAGCGGTCAGGCTGTTGCTCCAGAATTTTCAATATATGCGCCAAAACACCCTCTATATTGGTTATGACATCTTCGTTTCTAACATGAACCACATATACCTCGCTATGCGCCAATACTGCGTCACGACGTATATCAGCAGCGATTACATGAGTGTCACCATCTACTTCAATGACAAGGTTTTTCTGCGGGCAGAAAAAATCGCAAATTCGGTTTTCGATGATCGCTTGGCGACGGAACTTATACCCCGAAAGCTGTGAATTTGAGAGCGAGCGCCACAGTCTTTTTTCAGGTTCTGTCGGCTCCCGGCGCATTTTCGGTGCGCGTGTTGAAAGCAAGGGATTTTTGGTACTTCGCATAAATTGGCATTGACTCCCCACCCCAACCCCTCCCCTAAAGGGGAGGGGCTTTATTACTACTCACACCACCTCCAACAGCCTAACCGCCTGAGCCCGTGCCTCATTCGTTACCTCGGCCCCTGATAGCATCCGCGCGATCTCTTCGCGGCGTTCGCTGTCATCAAGTGGGCGGACGCTGGTGCGGGTGACGAGGCCGTCATGGCTTTTGGCGATCATCCAGTGGGTGTCGCCGCGCGCGGCAACTTGGGGGGAGTGGGTGACGACGAGGAGCTGGCTGCCGCGTGAGAGCCGCGCGAGCCGTTCGCCGATGGCGCTGGCCACCGCGCCGCCGACGCCGCGATCAATTTCATCGAAAATCATTGTTGCCGCGCCGCCTTCCTCGGCAAGCGCGACTTTCAAAGCGAGGATGAAGCGGGAGAGTTCGCCGCCGCTCGCGATTTTGATCATTGGCGCAAACGGCGCGCCGGGGTTGGTTGAGATTTCAAATTCAACGCGGTCTTTGCCCGATGGCCCCCATGCGGTGTCGGGCAGCGGGGCGATGACAGTGCGGAAGCGCGCGGCATCAAGCTTGAGCGGGGCGAGTTCATTCGCCACCGCTGTGTCAAGCTTTGCCGCAGCCGCTGTGCGCGTCGCGGTGAGCCCGTCAGCGGCAGCATTGTAAGCCGCACGCGTTTCGGCACAGCGCTTCTGCAAAGCCGCCAGCCCCGCATCACCCGCCTCAATTGCGTCAAGCTTGGCCGCGAGTTGGAGCGTGAGCGCGGCGAGATCATCGGGCTGCACGCGGTGTTTGCGCGCCAAGGCCCGCATATCGAACAGCCGGGTTTCATCGGCCTCAAGCACGGCGGCATCATAGACGAGCAGCCGCGCCGCCTCTCGCAATTGCTCCTCGGCAACGCTTCCTTCGATCAGCGCGCGGTCAATTGCGGCGAGGGCTTCGCTCAAGGCGGGATGTTCGCGCGCGATCCGGTCAAGCGCGCGCGCGGCTTGGCGCAGCTTGCTCAGTGCGCCGTCCGACCCTTCGATGATATCGACGACATCGCTGAGGTCAGCCGCGACACGCTCACCGCGCTGCATCGCCGCGCGCCGCTCGGCGAGTATTTCTTCCTCACCCGCTTCGGGCGCGAACGCGCGGAGTTCCTCAACCGCATGGTCAAGCCATTCGCGGTCTCGTGAGGCGGTATCGAGCGCGGCGATTGCGGCCTCAAGCGCTGTGTCGGCTTCGCGCATCGCGGCGTGTGCCTTGGCAACGCCTGCGGTATCGGCGCGCGCGAAACTATCAAGCAGCGCGCGGTGGCCGCGTGGGTTGATCAGCCCGCGATCATCATGCTGGCCGTGAATCTCAACCAGCATTGCACCGAGATCACGCAGAAGTGCGGCGGACACGGGCTGATCATTCACAAACGCGCGGCTGCCGCCATCGGCCTTGACCGTGCGGCGCACGATCAGCGGCTCACCGGGTTCGATGTTCAGATCACTCTCACTAAGCAGCGTAAGCGCGGCAGGTGTAGGCACAAAGCTCGCGGTAACTTGTGCCTGCGCAGCGCCTTGGCGAACGAGCCCGCTCGCTGATCGGCCACCAAGTGCAAGGCCAAGCGCATCAAGCAGGATTGATTTGCCAGCGCCGGTCTCGCCCGTGAGCACACCGAGACCGCGCTCAAAATCAAGATCAAGCGCCTCGATCAGGACAACGTCGCGGATCGACAAACGCGTGAGCATATCTTTGCCTTTTAGGCTGGGTTCTTCTGCATCAGCTCATAAGCGCGCTCATACCATTTGCTGCCGGGATAATTATTCCCAAGCACGGCGGCGGACTTTTTGGCTTCTTCAGGAATACCGAGCGCGAGATAGCTTTCGGTCAGCCGCAGCAGCGCCTCAGGCGTATGCGTGGTCGTATCATATTTATCGATCACCGCGCGGAATCGGATAACCGAAGACAGCCACTGCGAACGGCGCTGATAAAAACGGCCAATTTCCATTTCTTTACCGGCAAGGTGATCGTTGATCAGATCAACCTTTAGCCGCGCATCGGACGCATAGCGTGTGCCGGGGTAGCGGCGCATCAATTCACCCATCGAATCGAGCGCTTGCTGGGTAATCTTCTGATCGCGGGTCACGTCAGTGATCTGCTCATAATAGTTGAGTGCGATCAGATAATAGGCGTAAGCTGCGTCTTTGTTGCCTGGATGGATCGAGAGGAAGCGCGTGGCCGAACTGATTGATTCGGTGCGCTCCCCGATCAGATAGTAGCTAAATGCACTCATCAACTGAGCGCGGCGTGCCCAGATTGAGTATGGATGTTGGCGCTCAACCTCATCAAACAGGGCTGCGGCGAGCTTATAATCTTTCTTGTCGAGCTTGCCTTTGGCGGTCGCATAAAGCGTGTCGACGTCGCGCGCGATATAGGATGTATCACGCTTGACCCGCGCGCCACCCGCGCAACCGGCAACTGATACGCCGATAGCAAGAGCGGTAAGGATCGCGAAATTTTTGAGTGGAATGTTACGCATAAATACTTTCATAGCGTGAACCGTCGTCGTCGCCAAGTACCCAAGATTAACGGGTAAACCCTTCGGGCTTGGTGACGCGTTCGGCATTAGCGGGGGCAGAGGTTGGCACGAAGCTATCGGGGCCAACTTTGAGCCAGATCAGGATCGCGGCGGACACATAGATTGATGAGAGCGTCCCAATCACAATTCCGAGAAGCATCGCAGCGGTAAAACCGAAAATCACCTCCGGCCCCATCACCAGCAGAATTGCGAGCGTCAGCATTACTGAGAGTGACGTGACGACAGTGCGCGACAGCGTTTCGTTGATCGAAAGGTCAAGCAGCGGTTCAATCGCCATCTTGCGCCATTTTTTGAGGTTTTCGCGAATCCGGTCATACACAACGATGGTGTCGTTGAGCGAATAGCCGATGATCGTCAGGATCGCGGCGACGACGTTCAGGTTAAACTCCAATTGCGTCAACGAGAAAAAGCCAAAGGTTAGCACAACGTCATGAAACAGAGTGAACAGCGCGCCCACACCAAATTGCCATTCAAAGCGGAACCAGATGTAAAGCGAAATGCCAAGCATCGCGAGCGCGAGTGCAATTGCGCCCTGCCGCAACAATTCGCCCGATACTTTGCCTGATACCGTCTCAACCGCCTCAAACTTTGCATCAGGGTAGCCAGCACGGACGGCGGTACGCACCTTACCAGCAGCGGCATTGGCAGCCCCTTCGCCGCCATCGGGCAATTGCATCCGGATCGAGACTTGCTTTGGTGTTCCAAATTGCTGGATCGTGGCATCGCCGAGGTTTAGCTTGCCGATCCGGTTGCGGAGATCATCGACATTGGCGGGTTGGCTGAAGCTGACGCGGAACATCTGCCCACCTACAAAATCAACGCCAAGGTTTAGCCCGCGCACCGCGACGAGCGCGATCGAGGCAACCAGAAGTGCAATCGAAATCCCCATCGCCCAATAGCGGTAGGAGAGGAACGGGATGTTGGTGTTATCCGGAACCAGCTTAAGCGGAAGCATCTGTCTCAATTCCTTAAATCACAAGTTCGCGCGGCCGCGCGCGGCGCAGATAATCGGCAACCATCAACCGGGTGAAGGTCACCCCGGTGAACACCGATGTCAAAATCCCAAGCGCAAGCACAACCGCAAAGCCGCGAATTGGCCCTGAGCCGAACCAGAACATGATGACGGCTGAAATCACGTTGGTGATGTTGGCATCAAAAATCGCGCGGCTGGCTTCTTTATAGCCGAACTCAACCGCTTGGATTGTCTGGCGTCCGCGCGCAATTTCTTCACGGATACGTTCGTTGATCAGAACGTTAGCGTCCACCGCCGCACCAATGGTCAAAACGAATCCAGCAATTCCCGGCAGCGTTAGCGTTGCATTGCCAATCGCCATCAGGCCAAGGATAAGGAAGGCGTTGAGCACCAGCGCGATGGTCGTATAAACGCCAAACCGCGCATAAGTCAGCAACATGAACGCGATCAACGCAATCGTCGCGACGATCCCGGCAATGATGCCCTTCTTAATCGAATCGGCCCCCAAATCCGGGCCAACGGTGCGTTCTTCAACGACCTTGAGCGCAACCGGCAATTTCCCTGATCGTAACGCAATCGCAAGCTGATTGGCGCTATCAACGGTGAAGTTGCCCGAAATCTGCGCCTGCCCGCCAAGGATCGGTTCATTGATATTGGGCGCGGACAGCACCACCCCGTCAAGGATCATCGCGAACGGCTTGCCAGTATTCTCCTGCGTCACGCGCGCGAATTTTCGCCCGCCCTGGCCATCGAATTTGATATTGACGATTGGGGTGTTGTTCTGCTGGTCAAAGCCTTGGGTCGCGTCGATCAATTGATCACCAGACACCATGATGCGGCGCTGAACCGCAATTGTGGGGCCACCGCCAGGATTATCGGGGTATGGCAGAATTTGGCTACCGGCAGGCGCAATCCCCTGTGCAACCTGTTCAGGGTCGGCGGTCAAATCAACCAGCTTAAACTCAAGTTTTGCAGTCTTGCCGAGGAGCGACTTCAGCCCTTCAGGGTCTTGTAGCCCAGGCACCTGGACCAAAATCCGATCAGCACCTTGGCGCACAACAGTTACTTCGCGGGTGCCATCGGGGTCGATCCGCTTGGCCACGACAGTGCGCGCGGTATCAAGCGCTTTGTTGACCTCTTCCTTCAGCCCAGCATCGGTCGGTGTCATCACGATGCGGATCGAATCGCGCACTGCGACTTGCCAATCACGTTGGCCAGTCACGCCAATACCGTTGGTGAGATTGCGGACGAGATCTACTGCTGTATCCACCTGCGTTGGATTGCGCACGAAGAAGGCCAGCTCTCCGCCAGCCGTTGATATATCACCAATATCGATTTTTGGATCGGCGCGGCGCATCTCTGTGCGCACGCTTTCTTCCATCCGCTCAAGCCGTTGCTTGGCAACATCCTTGATGTCCGCCTCAAGCAGCAAATGGCTACCGCCTGCCAAATCAAGCCCAAGGTTAATTTTGGTTGCGGCGAATTTTTCAGGGAGAATCCCAGAAAGCGATGAGCCAGTGACGCTCGGCAATGAGAAGAGCAGGCCGACGAATGTCGTCACCAGCACGAGCACTACTTTCCAGCGGGGAAAATCAAGCATCAGTGTTGCGATCAATCATTGGCTGGCTTGGCAGTGCCAAGCGGGGTGACATCGGCAAGCGTTGCCTTGACGACTTTAACGCGAACGCCGCTTGCGATTTCGACCTCGACGATATCGCCTTCAACCTTAGTGACTTTGCCGATGAGGCCGCCTGCTGTGACGATGCTATCGCCTTTTTTGGTCGCGTCGATGCGTGTGCGCTGCTGTTTCGCGCGCTGCTGCTGCGGACGGAACAGGAGAAAGTAAAAGATCACAAAGATCAGGAGCAGCGGCACAATCTGGAGAAAAAACGCCATACCGCCCGAAGGCGCAGCCGCTCCAGCGGCTTGGGCAAATGCAGGGGTTGCAAACATCATGATACTCTTGTCTGAAGGGGTCAGCACCAAGCCAGCCCGTTATTGCAGGCGCGCCTATCACGTTCGGGCCGCCTCGCGCAACACTCACGGCAATATGGTGAATTTTAGCGAGAGGATTATCAATGATCGTTGTAATGGGCACCATCCATTTAGCCGAAGGCGACATTGATCGGCTTCACGGCGATATCGCGAAACAAATGGCGGCAACGCAGGCCGAAGATGGCTGCGAGCAATATATCTTTTCGCGCGATGTCACTGATCCCAATATGCTTCTGATCTCCGAGCGCTGGCGCGATATGGACGCCATCGCTGCACACGGCAAAACGGCGCATATGGCTGAATTCAATAAAGCCATTGGCGGCGCAACGATCAAAAAGATCAGCGTGAAAGCCTATGAAGTGGCGAGTGTAAGGGTGTTGATGGGCGAATAGGGGATTGCCCTTCAAAGAGTGCGCGCGTAAGGCCCGTCCGTCCGGTTAGCCGGCGGTCGGGACGTAGCGCAGCCTGGTAGCGCATCACACTGGGGGTGTGGGGGTCGCAGGTTCGAATCCTGTCGTCCCGACCAATAAATCAACGACTTAGCAGCATCACGATGACCCGGCAGAGGGCCAAAATGCCTCTGGTGGTGCGCTGGTGGTGCAGTTTTCTGAAATTATATTTCAGGCGGCGCGCATTTTATTTGCGTCTGGGGTGCTTTTGCGCACCAATATGGAATGTTGCGGCAGCCGATCTAAATTGAAATCGGAGCCGATTCCCTCTACGCATTGATCCCGATGCAGGAGCAGTTGCCCCTTCGCCCAGCCGAGTTTGTGAAAATTCGTGACGGCTTCATCGCGTTCCTCAAGCAACCGGCTGGAACGCCCATTGAGCATGTGGTTCCGCAAGCCGTGATCGACACTATGGTGATGGCGGCACAACGCGGACGCAAGCGTCGCCGAATGCTTGATATTGCTTGTGGCGTGTCTGTGTTGGTTGCTGCGATTGGCGCAATTATCGGGATTGTCATCGAACCCATGATCATTGGCATCGTGATCCTGCTAATTGGGGGTGCAGTCTTCATAGGCGCGATCAATCGTCGGAAAATTCGCAGCGAGCTGGAAATCGACGAGTTGGTCGCAGGACCGAATGAGGCACTCCAGCGCAATCTCAGAGCGTTGGACGATTTCCGGAACTTGATCGCAAACGGCGATTTGACTTGTGAGGAACACCTTCCCGACGGAAGCGTCAAGCAGGTATCGGCGCTCACGCTTCGCGCTTTTCGTGCCGACCACGGCGGGCTTCTCGTGCTGAGCCGCGATCAGGGAATTTGGCAATGCATACCGCATCGCCCCATTCCCTTAAGCGCCCTGTGGGTCAGACTGAGCGGGCGCGTCGCACCGGCATTCGTTACGTCACGGGGACTGCTCGACACATCCGACCGACGCCTCTTTGACCAGCGCATCGAATGGCTGCTCTCCCATAGTGATCAATCGAACCACCGCGCCCATTCGTTCCGCGAAGCTATCCAGATCATTGTTGCGCTGAGGCGTACCGACCTTGATGGATTGACGTTTGAGCGGAAGAAGGAATTACTCTGCGCCGAGGGCTTTGGTGAGAGCCGGATGGAGAAAATCCATGCAGGCATTTACCCCGCATTCAACAATTTTCTGCGCACTTTGCCGATGCATGAATTTCCGTGAATGTGGAACTGAATAGCTTCTAAAGTCTCACCGCGACACGTCATGCATTCAACCGAATGAAAGGACGACGCCATGTTACCCAATCGAGATCAACTCCTCACCGTCACTGACGTGCTCAACGTCACCGGCTTCAAATCGCGCACGAAGCGGTGACTTCCCCTGCCCGTGCAGCATTGGCGCTGGCAAAATCCGGTGGCGGTCGGGTGACATCGAGGACTGGCTGACCAGCCTCCAGACTCGCCGCTACTAAACCCTATCACCTTTTCCCCATTTTGCGTGCTTCACAAAAGGAACCGTGATGTCCAAACGCTCGCTGCTTGCCGATCTGACCGGCTGGCCGATGATTACGACCAAGTATCGCGCCCACTGGCGCGTCATGATCCACACTCACCCGTTGATCCTCAAACTGCTTGAAGACAATGCAGACGGCGACACGCGCCGCACATCACTCACCGAGTGGCACCGAGCCGAACGTCCCGTGGTCGATGTCTTGCGCGGCACCACTTCGCTTTTTCGGATTGATGGCCCTCGCCACATCTTTGGCAATGATTGCTTCGCAATGGGCGCATTGATCGAGAGCCCCGGCGTTACCGCGCATCTTGATCCGGTCGACACGCTGCACCTTGAAGCGCGTGTCCGCGCAGCCATTGAGCAGGAGATCATGCGCTGGATTGCCGAGCGTGGATTGCAGGATCGCCCACCCGTTCTGCCGCATGTTGACCGTGATTTTGCTGACCCCAAAGCCATGCGGCGCATGATCGACTGGGTGGGGGCTGACCGCTGGACAGGGGAGCAATCCTATGTTGGATAATCCTGAAAAATCGAGCCAGAAAAGGGGCCGCGATATTACGTATCGGGCCAGCAATTTAGATACACACCTTACGCACGGGTGCATCCAGCTTTTCCACCATTTTTGGCGCGTGCGATCAGAGTGCGCGGCGAAGGCTCGGTTGGAAATCCGCGCATTTCCAGTATTTTTCGGGAGTGCTATGCGTACTCTTGCCGGAGGCGCATCATGAAGCGCGTCCAGCACACCATCCGATTGCCGGTTGCGCTCGATACGGCGTTGAAGGCGCTGGCCGAGCGGCACGAGACCAGCGTTTATGAAATGCTTCAGCGCAGCGTCAAAACCGGCGTCGCGACATTGGCGAACCCGACGCAACCCGACAGCAACGCGCAGGATATCATCGGCGAAGTCGCGTCGATCAGTCAGGCTATCGTCGGGATCGAGCGGATGCTCGACCGCGCCTTATTCACTTCATGCGCGGCCTATTGTTATGCCCGAAGCGCTGCACAAGGCGCGCGCAAAACCGACGAGGCGATCACCGCCGAAATCACCGCAGCCTATGACCGTCAGCGGCGATTGTCAGAAGGAGGCGGATCATGAGCCTTGACAGCGACCGCCGCACCCATGCCGACGCGTTGCGGCGGCACAACCGGACTAACCAAACCGCCCGCTTCAAACGGCAGGCCGGAATCATGCTGGCTTCGATTGCCCTGGGGGCGATCACCTTGCCTCATGCCATACTCGACAAAATGATATTGCAGGCGGCAGGCACATATCATTTCGCCCGCTCGAAATCATGGTTTGCCGAAGGCATAGCCGCCAGACCGACGATGATCATTCGCATCGATGGCATCGACTATGCCGCGCCGACCGATGCCGTCGTCGCGCATCCCTATTACCGGGACCGTGCGGATGCGGTCTTTACCAAATTCAAGATGGGCGCTGCGCTTGGATTCGCCGGTTGGCTGGCGGGGCTGTTCCTGTTGCGCGGTGTGACGGCACGGCGGCGCGACGCCGCCTTGCGCGACCGCGTGATTGCCGGAACGCTTGTTACCAGCGAGGCGCAACTCGCCAGACTGACGGGCAGCGAAGCCGATACCCGCGCCTTGCACATTGGCACGGTTCCCTTGCCCAACCGTCTTGAGACCCGCCATATGGCAATGATCGGCACGACCGGCAGCGGCAAGACGACGGCGCTTCGACAGATGCTCGATGGCATAGAGGCGCGGGGCGAAGCCGCCTTGGTTTATGATACGAGCGGCGAATTCGTCGCGCATTATTATCAGCCCGAGCGCGGCGACATCATCCTCAATCCATTTGATGCGCGATGCGCATTCTGGTCGCCCTTCGATGAAATCGCTCACCCCGCCGACGCCGACCGCATCGCGCACCAGCTTATCATCGAGACCGGTCAAAACGACCGCGATGTCTGGCTGGAAACCAGCCGCATCCTTGTCGCCAACATGTTGCGCGCGCTGTGGCAAGAGGGCAAATGCTCGCTTGAGGATTTGCTGAGCGCCTTGCAGAGCCGGACAAAGGACGATTTGAAAATATGGCTGGGGAACAGTTCGTCGGCGCGCACCTTTGCCGAAGACGCCGACCGCGCCACCGGCAGCGTGCTGTTCATGCTCGCCAAGGCCGCGAACCTGATCCAGTTCTTGTCGGTTGAGGGCCGCGATGACCCCTTTGCCTTTCGCGATTTCATCCACGGGCTGGATAAACTGTCAGGCCTGCGCCCGTGGATATTCGTGCCGCGCAAGGAGGATTATTTCGAGGCGTCGAAACCCTTGCTGGCTTGCTGGCTTGAATGCGCCGCAAGCGCAGTGCTTGGGCTGCCGCCATCGCCTAACTGGCGCATCTGGTTCATCCTTGACGAATTGGCCGATTTGCCGCGCGTTGAGAATATGGCACGGCTATTGCCCGAGGGCCGCAAGTTCGGAGCCGCCGTTGTTCTGACGTTTCAGGCGTTAGGCCAGATGCGCCACCGTTACGGGCCGCAAATTGCAGAATCGATGCTGGGCTGTTGCAACACCAAACTGTTCCTACAGACCATCGACAGCGAGACCCGGCTCTGGGCGAGCCAGGCCATCGGCGATTGCGAGGTCGAAATCCATACCATGACCGACGCGCTCGCCAGCGGCGACGATGCGCCGCGCACGACGCTGAGCAAAACCCGCAAGGTGCGTCCCGCGATATTGGAAAGCGAATTGCGACTGCCCAAATATGAGGGGTTTCTGTTGTTCCCCGACGGGATGCCGGTGGCGCGGATCAAAATGACCGCCGGTCATCTGCAATCGCGCGGGGCCGCAAAGTATCCCGGTTTCATTGCGGGCGATATGAAGGCGACGCTCTGGCAGCAGATCGCCAATGCACCACTACCCACGCCGCCGCCTAGCCAATCCGCTGACGGGCCAGTGTGATGGTGGCGTCGGTTTCCGCACTCACCAGTTCGGGTCAAGCCGCGAGCTATTATGAAGCCGACGACTATTATGCAGGCGACGGCCTTTCGCCGTTGCAGTGGCAGGGCAAGGGCGCGGAAGAGCTTGGCCTGTCGGGCGATGTTGACCGCGAGCAGTTCCGCGACTTGCTCGACGGGAAAGTCGCAAGCCAGCAATTGGGAACGACCCGCGACGGCCAGCTCGAACATCGTCCTGGCTGGGATGTTACGCTGAGTGCGCCCAAGTCGGTGTCGATCATGGCTGAGGTGGCAGGCGACCGGCGGTTGATTGCCGCGCATGGTGCAGCGGTCAAAACCGCACTCGCGCATGTCGAGCAGCATATGGCGGCGACCCGAATCCGCGATGGCGGCACCGTCAACCGCGAGGCGACCGGCAATCTTGTCATTGCCAGTTTCCAGCATGGTACCAGCCGCGCCCAAGACCCGCAGCTTCACACCCACAATGTCATCCTGAACGCCACCAAAGGCGAGGACGGCGTGTGGCGCAGCCTAGAACCGCGCGCGATCTATCAACTGCAAAAGCAGATTGGTGCGATCTACTGGCAGGAACTGGCCTTGAAGGTGCGCGAGCTTGGCTATGACATCGACGTGGGCAAAGACTCGATGTTCGAGATCAGGGGCATATCAACCGAAGCGATGGCGGCGTTCAGCACCCGCAGCGCCGAGATTGAGGCAGCCCTTGGCGAGCGCGGCACCACCCGCGACGAAGCCAGTGCCGCCGAAAAGCAGATTGCGGCACTCGATACGCGACAAGCCAAGGTTGCGACCGATCATGCGACGCTGGTCAAGGATTGGCGCGAGACTGCTGACCGGGCGGGGTTCGGCGCCGGGGCGCGCTGGGCGTTGGTCAATGCCGCCCAGGCGACAGCAGCAGCTCCAGACTATAAGGCCGCGATGGCAATGCACGGCGATATGACCGCCGACCGCGCCATCGCCCATGCCGCCGACAAACTCGGTGAGCGCCAATCGGTGTTTTTGGCGAGCGAATTGCAGGAGGAGGCGGGTCGATATGGCTTGGGAAAAGTCAGCTATGCCCAGATCGCACAGGCCGTTGAGAGTGCAGCCAAGCAAGGCGACTTGCTCCCCCGCAGCTATGTTGACCGGCGAGGAGCTGAATTCGCAGGCTTCACCACCCGCAATAATGTCGAAACCGAAACCAAGCTGTTGCGGATTGAGGCGGCGGGGCGGGGAATCTTGCCGCCCATCGCATCGCGGATGGACGCCGCAAAGACTGTCGCCAGCGCCGCCGCCGATGCCAAGCGGGCAGGCTTTGACTAGAATAACGACCAGCGCACAGCGACCGCGCAGCTTTTGACAAGCCACAACCGGATCACCGCTTTGCAGGGTTATGCAGGCACGGCCAAAACGACAACCGTTCTGGCGACCTTTGCGCGCGAGGCGGAAGCGCGCGGAATGCAGGTGACAGCACTTGCCCCAACGGCATCGGCAGCGATGGTTTTGGGCGAAGCATTAGGCACACGCGGCGATACCGTGGCGCGGCATCTGTTGTCGCCCGCACGCATCGGTGGCGGCAAATCCGCCGTCTGGATTGTGGA
Source organism: Sphingomonadales bacterium (assembly GCA_031418495.1). Taxonomy (GTDB): domain Bacteria; phylum Pseudomonadota; class Alphaproteobacteria; order Sphingomonadales; family Sphingomonadaceae; genus Aquisediminimonas. The sequence goes on along the minus strand of JANOXQ010000091.1, from coordinate 6,149 downwards.
CGAGGCGTCGCTCTTATCCGCCCGCGATACTGCCAAACTGTTTGAACAGGCGGAAAAGCAAAATGCCCGCGTCGTCCTTGTTGGCGACGTGAAGCAGCTTGGTTCGGTTGAAGCCGGTGCAGCATTCGCGCAATTGCAGCACGCGGGCATGGAAACCGCAAAACTGGGTGAAATCGTCCGTCAGACCAATAGCGCGACCAAGGAGGCCGTGTTGGCTTCCATCGCAGGCGATGCGCGAAAAGCCCTTGTCGCGCTTGATCGCGGCGGCGGTCAAATCGTCGAAACGCCCGACCGTGCAGATCGCTTCGCAGCCATCGCCAAGGATTATGCCGCGCTCGACAGGGCGACCCGCAGCAAAACGCTTGTTATCGAGCCATCACGCGAGGGCCGCGATGCACTGACCACCGACATTCGCGCCGCACTCGCCAAATCCGGCGCGCTGACCGGCCCCGGCACAACCATGCAAAGCCTTGTCGCCAAGAGTTTGACCCGAGCCGAAGCTCGATTGCCCGAAAGCTACGACAAGGGCGACATCGTGCGCTTCACCCGCGACTATGCCGACAAGGGCGTTTCGCGTGGCGAGACATACCGTGTTGAAGGCATCGATCCAGCCAAAGCCGTCGTTGCCTTGAAAGCCGCAGACGGAAGCGAGATCGACTGGCGCTTGCGCCAATGGGGTGCCGGAAAGGTGCAGGCGTTTTTACCGCAATCGCTCGAACTGAAAACCGGCGACCGCATCCAGTTCACCCGCAACGATCGAGGCGGGACGCATCAACGGCGCGCGCAGAGGTGACAGCAATCAATGAACACGCCCGCACCGCGACGATCCGCAGCCCGCGCGGCCAGACCCAGACCCTCGGTCTCGACAATCCACGCGATCAGCATATTCGCCACGCCTATGTCGAAACTGCCTTCGCCGCCCAAGGCCGCACCGCCGATCATGTCATCATCCACGCCGATAGCCGCGCTACCAACCTTGTCGACCAGAAGTCATTCTATGTCGGTGTATCGCGCGCCAAGGCGTCGGTAGCGATCTACACCAATGACAGGGCAAAGCTGGTCTCGGCAATAAGTGAATGGGCGGGGGTGACACAGACGGCGATTGCACAAGTGATGGTGCCAACGCCGAAGACGGCCAAGGCAATGGGGGCGGGATTGGGATAGCGCTCAATTCCGTATGGCGTCACTTGACGCCGAACGCGCTTTTGTGTAGTGAAAGGCATGAGCAAGACCACAGGCATCCGCATGAAGAACCCAGCCCATCCCGGCGGCTTCGTCAAATCCGAAATCATTGAGCCGCTCGGCCTGACGGTAACGGCGGCGGCGGCGGCGTTGGGTGTCACCCGCGCCACGCTTTCGACTCTACTCAATGAGCATTCGCAGCTTTCGTCCGAAATGGCGCTGCGGATCGAAAAAGCGTTCGGCGTGCAAATGGATACGTTGATGCGAATGCAGAACAGCTATGACATCGCACAGGCGCGGAAGCGTGAGGGGGAGATCAAGGTTAAGCCATTCAAAGGCTTGCCGAGCGACACCCATCCTGCGGCTACGGCATAACAGGCGCACGGCTGATATGTCTTTCGCAACCCATCGTTCAGGTGCGGGCTTGACCCTAGCCGATGTCGTGAAAGAGTTCGGCGTATCGTCGGCTGTTGCCCGCGATTGGGAGAACGGCAAAGCGCAACCTCCCGCGCATGTCATCCGGTCGCTCGATCTTATCAGCGAAATGGGTGCGGGCGAGAAGCCGACAGGCATCAAGCCACCGCAAGCGGAGTTCGAAGCCATCCGCGACGAGGGGCCGCTGTTCAAATCTGACAGCCTGATCAAATCGAAGAAGCGCGTTGCCGATCATGGAGAGGTGTTCACACCCGATTGGCTTGTCGAAAAGATGCTCGATCTGGTGAAGGGCGAAAGCGAGCGGATCGACAGCCGCTTTCTGGAACCGGCGTGCGGAAGCGGCAATTTTCTTGTGCCGATCCTGCAACGCAAACTGGCTGCCGTTGAGCTGAAATACGGCAAGTCCGATTTTGAAAAGCGCCACCACGCGTTGCAGGCGCTGACCTGCTGTTACGGCATCGAGCTGCTGGCGGACAATATCGCCGAATGCAGGGCCAATATGCTTGCGGTGTTCGCTGCCTATTTGAAGCTGGAGGAGGGCGATGAGTTATACCGCGCGGCGTTCCACGTCTTGTCGCTTAACCTGATCCACGGCGATGTGATGAGCATGAAGGGTGTTGCCAAGGGACAAGAGGGCGCGCCAATAATGGTCGCCGAATGGGGCTATCTGGGAAAAGGTAAGTTCCAGCGCCGCGATTTCCGGCTCGATGTGCTGACCGGCATGTCATCGTTCAAGGAAGAACGCACGTTGTTCGCGCATCTCGGCAAGCACGAGATTTTTCAGGCGGTTGATAGCCACCCGCCGATGACGGTGCGCGAATTGGCAGCGGAAGAGGCGACCACATGACGGCGGATACGGGGCAGAAAAAGATCATTATCGTCGCTGGTCCCAATGGCGCGGGTAAAACGACCTTTGCGCGCTCGTTTTTGCCAGCGGAGGCCGAATTGCCGCGCTTTATCAATGCAGACTTGATCGCAGCGGGCCTTGCGCCGTTTGCGCCCGAAACAGCGGCGATCCGGGCAGGGCGGCTTATGCTGCAAGAGATTGCTTTGTGCGTACGGCACGAAGAGAGCTTTGCCTTTGAAACAACGCTGTCTGGTTTGACTTATCTTCGGCAGATCAAGCAATGGCGAACGCAAGGTTACTCGGTCAACCTGTTCTTCCTCAGCCTGCCCAATGTCGAAACCGCTATCGAGCGGGTGGCGTCGCGTGTGCGGCAGGGTGGCCATAATGTGCCAGAGGCAGTCATCCGCCGCCGCTTTATTGGTGGCTTGGACAATTTTCATAAATATTACAAAATGGCTGTCAACGACTGGACGCTATATGACAATACAGGTGCGGAACCGACACCGCTGGAAATGGGAGAAAACCGTTGAACCCACCCGACCTATCGAAAGCACGCAACCCCGATACACGCGCGTCTCTGGCCGCGATGAAACGTGCGGCGGCGATGGCGCGTGAAACGGCGATACGGACCGATACGGAAATCATCGTGGTGCGGGATGGAAAGCCAGTCCGCATTTCCGCCAAGCAACTGCGTGAAGGCAAGGAATGAACGCATCTGATTCTCTTCAGGCCAATCCTCTTCAGGGTAGCTTCTCGCTGCGGGGCCGCAACCCCGATGTGCTGACGTGTATTGCGAACTTGTCGAACGACGAGGTGTTCACACCGCCTGAATTTGCGAACCGGATGCTGGACACGCTGGCGGCGGGATGGGCGGCTGGCAACAACGGCGCGGATTTGTGGGCGGATAGCTCGGTCCGCTTTTTGGACCCTTGCACTAAATCGGGCGTGTTATTGCGCCAGATTGCGACGCGATTGATCGCGGGGTTGGCGGCGGAGATTCCCGATCTGCAAACCCGCGTCGATCACATATTGACCAAGCAATTGTTCGGCATCGGCATTACCCGGCTCACCAGCCTGCTCGCGCGGCGCAGCCTCTATTGTTCAAAACACGCGGGTGGCGAACATAGCGTCGCCAAGAGCTTTGACGATGATGACGGCAACATCTGGTTTGAACGGATGGAACATGATTGGGATAATAAGAAATGTTCTTTTTGCGGTGCGAGCAAAGAAGCGCTGAGCCGAGACGAAGGATTGGAAACCCATGCCTACGCATTTATTCATGGCGAAAATATAAAAGCTCGGATTGCCGAGTGGTTTGGAGACGATATGCAGTTCGACGTAATTATCGGGAACCCGCCCTATCAGTTAGACGATGGCGGCTTTGGCACAAGCGCTGCGCCGATCTATCAGATGTTCGTCGAACAGGCGCTGGCTATCGAACCAAGATATGCTGTTTTCGTGACGCCTTCGCGGTGGATGACAGGCGGCAAAGGCCTCGACAAATTCAGAGAGCGGATGCTCTCTGATAGGCGGCTACGTAGTATCAGCGATTATCCTAAGCTTTACGAGGCCTTCCCCGGTGTGAAAGTTCGTGGAGGTATATCCTACTTCGTTTGGGATCGAGACAATGAAGGCCCGTGCGAAATTCAAACTTATTGGGATGGGCAACCGACCGGGCCAGCCATCACGCGTGAATTAAGCGACTATGATTGTAGCGCGACAATAATTCGCGACAATAATTAGCTGCTAACATATGTGTCAACTAACTACATTATGTTAAATTATAGTAGATTTAACCAACTTTTAATCAAGGCTTTCAAAGCCAATCTTCGACGCTAAGTTCCCACCTTGTCTTGCGTGGATCGAGCCTCGTGTAGGGCTGTAGATCGATCAGTGTGCAGTAGTGAACACTCTCGATCTCCAACCCGCGCTTCTACGAAATGGTGATGGGATGGCCCATCGGCTGGACGAAGGCCGAGGTGCCTGTAACGGCGTTTGCAGCATGGCTGCGGCGCTCGCGTGGACAACTCTTAAGGCTGACTTTGAACGCGGAGGCGTTGTGAAATCTGGTTAATTTTTTGTTCCTGATTGAGTTCCTGATTACACGCGTAGTCGATTCATATAAAGCATAACGATTTCAATGACTTAGCATTGATTAGGAACTCAAAACACAAAGTCAGGAAATCGTGACGCATTTCTGCGGTTTTTTGAGTGCTTAAATGTCATTTCAACGCCGATTACGACAATAATTCACTTTCGGCGGTGATGGGTGGACAGCAGCTCAATAATCGCGGTTTTGCGCGGTTTCTGTCCCGTTATATCTCGATATATGCCGCAAAATCCCGCTTACTCTTTTAATATAATTATTGTCGTGTCACAGCCGTTCCGGTAACGATCAGGAGCGAGAAGGGGGCAAGCGCCTCCAAATGAGCGGGAATTTCCAAGGTCGCACTCTGTCCCGCGCTGCGCGCTCCTGAGGGTGCGGCGTGTTGAGCTGACCCGCTGGCACTCTCGCATCTCTCCTTGCCGGTCGGGCGACGGGCGCGCTTTCGCGGGGACTGGCGGCGCTATCCCTTTGGGACAACAGCCTTGTTCCCGCTTCGCTTGCCGCCACACCGCCTGTCTGCGTCGCGCCATACGAGGGTGCCGTTACTTGTGCCGCATTTCGGCTGAGGGAAGGCTGATCGCCTCTGTTTCCTTGTTCAGCGGGAACGCCAAGGGCTTTGCCCTCTCGTTTCCCGAAGCAGAATAGTCGCCCCCGTGTGGCGGGCTTCGCCCGCTGGCCCGCGCCAGGGCGTCGATTCAGCTTTCCCTCCCCCTCCCATCCTCGCCGGAAGGCAGAGCCGCATGTCGCAGCCAGTGCGGCTTTCAGCCCAAGAGGAGGCAGGAAATGTGTGATTTGCAGTTGATGTATCGTGAATGCGGGGCCGAGACCCGCGACGATTATCTACGCGGCATTGCCAACGAGAACGGCTTGCCGATTGCCTGTGTCCGCAAGATCGCTGACCGGCTTGGCGAGCGCGAGGATTTCGGGGCGTTGATCCTCATTTGTGAAACCCGCAGGGGACGGGTGCAATGAGCGCCGCCCTTGCTACCGCGCGCGAGCAGACCGTTCGCATCGCCCGTTTGAACGATTTGGCCCGCAGTGCGATGGGGGTTGCTTGCACCGCCGTTGCCACCGCTGGTTTCCGGTCGCTGCCCGCACCCGATCAATCCCGCGTCCGCGAACTTATCGAAACCTATGACGCTTTCGACGAGGGCAACGACCCGCACGACGAGCGCGATTTCGGCTGCGTCTATCAACTTGGCGATGGTCGCTGGACGACCGAGCGCCCGTGATTGCGCGAGGACGAGCGCGAACGGGTGTTCTGGAAATTCGATTATTATAACCGCGCCATGCGGTTTGCCAGCGAGGATGCGGCTAACCCCGCTGTCACGCGGCGCGTCCTGACCATAATGCTTGCCGATGAATATTGAGCGGGAGGGCAGGCCATGACCAAGCGCAAGACCTTGCCGCAGATCACGCTGCCCGACCCTGCCCAGATCACGATGGCGGGCGTTGCGCCCGTCAGCATGGGTGAGCGGCTTGGCTGGCTCGCCAATCAGCCAATGCAGCCCCGTCGCCCACAGCGTCCGCTAGACATCGGATTTTGGAATCCGATGCGAAATCAGATCGAGATGTTCT